>JBBRCW010000121.1:0-17693 GCA_038204535.1 Chitinophagales bacterium
GCAACAAAAACTCCCTTGTATCCCTGATATATTCCCAATACTGTTGGGGTTCAACGTAAGGGGAATTAATGATGAGCTTATCAATTTTCTTCATGAAATAATTGATGTTAGAAATTCAAAAAATTCAATCACATCCTCATGAAGCATTTCTTTAGTCATATTATTAGCGACCTTTTCTCTATTGATTTTCAATTCTCCTGAATTCTTTATTCTGTGAAATAATGAGTCGTTGTTTTCGAACAAGATTTTTTTGCCATCAACGGCTTCGAAAATATTTGCCTTAACATTTCTCCATGTAGCACTTTTGGGTAGATTCAAACCTTGCTCTTCAAAAAAATTATTGATAATGTTTACATATTGGCTATTTAGTAAATTAAAGGTTGGCTCATTTGTTACATCTAGTATCGCCATTTTCCATGCTTCGGGTATCAATAAATAATTCTCTATGTTTTTTCGTTTCCATTCCTTTAATACGGGATTTTTTTCGTTTGCTTTAAAGGCTGTCTCATCATTATTATAATCAAATACCATAACCCTCTTTATGTCAGTGTTTATATTTTTCAGGGCGTTAAAATGTTCATCGGCAATTTTTTTCATTTCTCTTTTTGTGGTTCCCCCCATTTTGTATATATGGAACTGCTTTAACACTCCTGTTTTACTGATAGTTTCTGCCCATGCTGTTAATATCCTTTCATCATCCTCTCCTTCTACATATAGGATGAATGGCGATTGCTTTGTTTTTACTACATCTATGTTATCAACCACACTCATCGCCCTCACAACGTCTTCCGTCGATTGAATTCTTTTAGGCTTACCACTAAGCATTGATACTATTGAGTTTACTTCAACCCCTCTTATAAATTCTTCCGAATGGGTTGCAATTAAAAACTGAATTTGTTTTTTCTGTTTGAAATATGATAGAATCTGTTTCTGTAGGTTTACATGCAGGTGTGCATCGGGCTCATCAAACAAAATCGTGGTAATATCCTGATAACCGTAAAAAAAAGCCATCAATGTCAATATCTGATGAAAGCCACTCCCACCCGATATGATGTCAAAGTCTTTTTTGCCATATGCATAGGTCATTGTTATTTGCGTGCTTTGCCCTTTTTCATATTCCGGTAGGTTTATTTTAGCACCAAACCAATCAGATATTCTATTTTGAATTTCTTTCCAGCTCTCATTTTTTTCAGGAGCAATTGGTACCCCTTGTTCATCTACCTTATCTATTACCCTGTACAAAAGATTTCTTAATACAGACCCTGGCTGTCCTTTACCTACATTTTGTCTTACATTGCCATCATCTAACCACTTTTCAATTGGCTCTAAACCCGAAAAAGGGGGTACATATATAATCTTTGGAAAATCTCTATCGCTGCTCAACGTGTTGAAAATCTCAAAACCGCATTCTGGTATTGCATAAATTGATAATGGTGATGCATACCTTAGTTGCACTGTCAGATACTTTTCAATCTGCTTGTCCTGTTCAATTGTTTGCCAAAAAACAGAGATGTCAATCATAATGAACTCCGGCTTATTTCCTCCACCGTCTTTCTTAACATTCTTTCGCTCTGTTTTATCTTTCCACAATAAGTTGAACTCCGGCAATGGGAGCGCAGTAAAATCAGGTAAAACAATCTGAATGCCACTACTCCCTTTTCTTTTGGTTCTTTTAAATTGGTCGACGCAATATTGCCATATTGCTAATGCCTGAAGTAATGTGCTTTTTCCACTATTATTTGAGCCTACCAACAAGTCAAAATCAGTAAGTACAAACTCTTCCTTTTCTATCTTTTTGAAATTCTTTAAAACAACTTTACTTATCATAACCTGATAATTTTTAATGATTCAATTCCTCTTGCGTCTATAATTTTTACTGCTACATTTTTTCCGGGAGTGAACGGCAGCGAAACTGTTCCGCCAAAGGCTTCTATTTTTCTTCGTCAATTTCGGCTTTCAGGTTTTTAGCCAAAGTTGCCCAACCCTCTTTAGCTCCTGCCATAGGGAAGAAAACTTGCGAAGGAAATAAACTCCTACCATCATAATCATGGTCAAGCATCCACATGGCTATGTCGCCTTTACCACCACTGTCAACAGTTCCTGTTTTGGGGTTGTAATAATCGAAGCCATGTACTTCAACAGTGTATTTGCCTTTGTTATCACCAGATTTGATTTCTGTAATTTGAACATCAGGCTGGCCGATGAGCCAAAAACTTTCATTGGTGCTGCGTTTCTTTTTCAAGTCGTCCGTCAGCATGTCGGCATTCATTTGTGCTTCCAGCAAAGTAATGCCCCGCCAGTTGGTTTCTTCAATATCCTTTCTCGCTTCCGAATCGAAATGGAAAGCACAGAACAAAATGATTTCAGGTTTTGGCCTTAATGTTCTGGCTTCTTCCAAAGCCAATTCCACCATACGTTGTTCTAATGGCGCATGTTCGGGCCCAAAGCAAACAACAACTCTTTTAGGAATGTCTTCCCCTTCGGCACCGCTCAGGGCAGGTTTAGTTTCTGCCTCCGCTTGTAAAAATCTTGTTCCACTTAATGGTTCAACTCTTGCAAACTCAATTAATTTACCACCTTTTGCTCGTACACCTGCACGAAGTAATTCATTTCTCCATTCTTCTTGTCTTAGTGTTTCTCCACTTCTTGAAACAGAAATATCAGCTTCTACTAAATTATCAGTATCTACTTCGTCAAATGTTCTGGCAACCGGTGCCGGTACAGCTTCCATAGTGAACGGACCGGTTACCCTTGCTCTTACGCTATCAATTTCAGGCTTGTCATATAATGTAATGATATCAGCTGGTTCATTATTAGCGATAGACTTGAGAGATTTTATATTAAGGCTTTTATACACAAAGCCACTTCCAACACCTTCGTTTTGATGAGCTAATTTAAAATATTTATAAGTTGCACTCATTAACCTTTGCTTTGCAAGTGTAATAGCAACTCTTGAGGTATCGCAAGTTATCCATCTTCTTCCCCATTGTTCAGAGGTAAAGGCTGTTGTGCCGCTTCCGCAAGTAATATCTAAAACCAAGTCACCGGGCTCAGTAGTCATTAGCAAACATCTTTTTACAACTTCTTCAGAAGTTTGAACTACATATTTTTTATCTCTAGCACCAATTGTATCATTCCATAAAGCATTTAACTTGCTAATGTTATCTTCTATATACATAATATACCTAAGGTAATTGCCTTCAACTTCAAGTCGCTTTGCTTTAACTAATTTTTCCATTCCTTGAGGATTTGAAGGAAAACAAGATCCCGGGGAAGGGAGGAACTTCTTTCCATTGAAATCGACCTCAAAAACTCCACTTTGATTAAAGGTCGGAGGCCACATCGAAACCAACCTAAAAGGTCTTGCACCATCGGGCAATAATGAGTGATTATTTAATTGCTCATCTGACATCTGATGTCTTCCACCATCTGGCATTTCATACCATTTCCAATGAAAGTCTCCTTCAACATTTGGCTCGTAAAACAATTGTTTAAATTTGCTTTTTAGACTTTCCTTATTATTTGCATAAAAAAGAAGAAAATCATTCATTTGTTCAATAAAATTCGAACCCAAAGGCATTGTTTTTTTTCGAAATGGAATTAGAGCAATAAAATTCTGTTTATCGAAAACTTCATCAAGTAACTCCTTAACATGATGAATATTTTCATCGCTAATTTGGACAAAGATTGAACCATTATCATTTAGCATTTCTTTGGCCAACTTTAGTCTGTCTCTCATGTACGTTAAATAGGAATGAATGTCCAGTTCCCATGTGTCACGAAACGCTTTTAGCATTTCAGGCTCTGAGGTTAAATCTTCATCCTTCTCCTTAACGTCCTTCTTATTAATAAATGGCTGAAAATTACTTTTATACTTTATGCCATAAGGCGGGTCAAAATAAACCATTTGCACTTTGCCGCCCATTCCTTCCTTTTCCAAAAGACTGTTCATTACCAAAAGGCTGTCGCCTGCTATCAGCCGGTTACTCCAATTCTCTTTGTGTTTATAAAATTCAATGGCTTCACGCAGAGGTTTCTTTTGTTCTTCAAACAAACTCATTTGTGGTGATACTTCTTCTGCTTTCTTAACGCTTTCAATAATGCGTCTTGGGTCTATGCGTTCATGTACGTGCAGGCTCACCGTAGGTACATCAAAGCTTGTATGTTCGGCTTTACCTGCCCATTGTAGTTGTGGGTCAAGGTGTGGGTCATATTGATAGGTTTTCTTTTTATAACCGCCATTATCGGTATGTGCATCAACCAAGCCAACAGGTGGGTTGTTTACCCTTTGCTTGTCTTTATGCTCATATTGTTCTATTGGTTTTTTTGAAGAAGCAGTCGCTTTAGCTTTGGCCATAAGTTGTGATGGTGTGATAAATAAGTTTTAAAGGTAAAGAATATTGAAGCTATGTAATTAAACAACAGCTTTCATATTCTAGCTTTTGAGAAAAGCTATTTTGCTGATGTATTTGGGTGGTAATGGTTAGTAATCGGTAAACAAGGATTGGTTGGTAAAGTTATGTGCGGCTATACGACTTAAATAGTTGCTCCCTTTTCAAGACCATAAGGTTTGCAACCGACCAGCTTAACGGCAGACTGTACATCCACGTCTTCCGCCAACGCAGTTTTGATATTGAAATTCCTGGTGTGACAAAAAGGGCATGCATTTACAAAACCATCGGAGTCGATATACAATATCCTATTACCGCCTAACAAACAACCAACCCTTCGCTGGTGATAACCTGTGTAGGTAATAACAGGATAGTCCTTATATGCCGGGTCAAAGTTGATCGTCTTGTAAAACTGCTCAAGCAACCGTATCTGGTTTTCATCCAGGCAAACATCCTTATCCTTATAATGTCCGACTGCTTTAGGTTCCAGTATATTAAGAAATGGAACACCCAATCGTTTAATAAGGTTGACATATTCCATCAAATTATTCCAGGATAGAAATTCTTTGGTGGCGCATATGCTGACAGAAACAACCAGTTTCTGTTGTTGTGCATGTTCTATCGCATTTATCGCATCGCCAAACGAATCCTGAAAACCACGGAATGCATTATGCTTTTCTGCATCAAAATGATCCAACGATACTTCTATGCCGGTTACCCCTGCCTCTTTTAAAGCTTTGGCATTTGCTTGTGTAAAATTGAAGCCGGAGGTCAGGATATAAATTTCTGATTTTTTATCAATGTATTTTGCCAGCGACAACAGGTCCTTTATCCGCGCCATAGGTTCGCCGCCTCCTAAATGGAACTGCGCAACACCTTCGCCCTGGAACTTTTTTACAATACCTTGCAGGTCGCCTAATCCGAGTGTCTCTTTTTGATTCAGGTTGTCCCACTCATAACAATGCTCGCAACGCAAAGGGCATTTTTTTGTAACAGCCAGGAAAAGGAATGAGAGACGGTTGCATTTCCTATTGATCGGACGAATACGGTTTAGTTCGCCTGTAATGTAATTGTCGAAGACAAGGGACGGGAACCCGGGCGCAAAAATACTGTGGTAATATTCTTTATCTATTTCAACCAATCGGGTATCAGACGAACCATCAACGCCCAATATTTTTTGCTTGAACAAATAAAGCTGCCGTATAACTTTTATTGAAACAGGTATGGACCGATAATTTTTTAACGCGAGAAAAAAAATATGTTTCCTGATCTTAAACCGCACCCACTTTTTCTTCCATCCGTTTAATACCTGCATCGGGTAATGCTTTGTCTTATCATTACATGTTGAATTCGGTATGGATCCTATTTTAATAAAACCTGTTGATTCTTTTGCAAGTTGCTCTGACATCTTCTTTAATTATTAAAAATTGAATTGCTTGTTATTTTTTAGCCACATTCAACTGTGCATTTCTTAATTCGAAATACTTTTTCTTGCTGAATGCCTGGAAGGCCCCCGGTTCTGCAAACCCTTTTAGGAACGTGACATCGGGCTTGCCTGTATAATTTCTTACATGCTCATAATAACCACTGGTGTGCAGAATTACAGTTCGCTGCATTCCATCTTTTAACACGGGTGACTTATACTTCATAATTGCCAGGTTACCAATTTTAGGTTGACTTAAGAATTTATGATCATCATGCTGCAAGCCGGGCATGACATTTACACCATTTCCATCGGCAGCCTCGTATGGCTTCACTTCCTGTACAAGGAAATTTTTATCCGAAGAAATGTCTAATCCTGCATAATCCACTTCCCAAAACATAAACCCCGTTGAAAGCCTTATTTCTACCTTTTCATTTTTACCAAGAGGAACTGGTACAACTATTTGCCTGTTTAGCAAAGGGCCAATCGCTTTTATCTTCCTGATCTCTTTCCATTCGTTGCCCACTTTTACAGAAATTGAAAGTGGAATATTCTGTTCGTTTGTCCATTTGTTTAAATCTTCGGCCGGTCGTTTTTTTTGTTGCTTAATCCATTTTTCATAATAGCTTCCAAAATGTTTTGTAAACTCTCCATATAGGTAGTCTGTCCAATAAGAATTTTTTAAGTTCAACACCAGTTTACCTGATGAAGAGTGCGATGCATTATCGAAAGTCAGGTAGAGCGCATTGATATTATCATTTGTGGTTTCATCATCAAACAGGCAACTTTTGTTATCCATCTTATTTACCTGCTTTAATACTTCTGTTTTTTGATTGACCGAAGCAGCAATAGGTGATTGTGGATTTGCTACGCTGAATAATTTTCCATCAAGGTCTGATAACACCCGTACATCCTTATCGTGATCCACTATCAATAAGTTTGCATAATCCGTGTACTGGCGTTCCTGTAGTTCGTTACTGATCTTAACCATATAGTCGCCATTAACAGCCTTTACCTGCAAGGGAATAAAATCTTCGCGTTGTAACGAGGGATAGATTGCTCCACCAAATATTTCTCCTTGCAGGTTATACCTTTCTCCATCGTGGGTACTGACAAATGGGCACGAACTTTTAGTTGCCAAAATGATAATTGAAATAATAGTTAAAGCCCCAAGAGTATAAGCCAATCCACCCAGTATATAGCTGGAAGTGGTTCTTGAACCATCTTTCTGAATGATCTCTATCTTATCAATATCCCCCATACCCAATTGTATGGCTTTGGATTTATCAAGGGTGACGTTTGAAGGGACAAATATGTGTACTTCATTCAAGATACCCGCTTTTTGAATTTTATAAGTCTGCCTTTTGTTTGGCATAATGTATGCCTGGTGGGTGGATGGAACGGTATCTAATAAAGAAGTGATGATCATCTTCCCGTTATCAACAGAAAGATCTTTCATCAGATAACTCTCAGCTCCTTGCCGAAGAATAAATACTTTTTTCTGCTGGCTCAAACTATCAATCTCATTGCTTTTAGTTGCGGTACTGGTTGTAATTCCCGGTGTAGCTTTATAAAAGTTATGGCATCCCAAAAACAAATGAAAAGTTGAAATCAAAAAGATAGCAGCTACCACCTTTTTGTGATTGTTTGTTAATTTCATATAAAGATGTTTACAGGGTAAGACTAAATGTAAATAATATTATTTATAGATTCAATAGTGTAATAGGAAATACTTTTATGTACATTAATAGCAAATTGGACCATGGGCATATCAATAAGCAACATGTTTGGAAAATATGGCGATATACTATGTGAAGAAAAATTGAAGTCGGCAACCGTTTATCACCTGGCAGATCTGTGCCTGAAAAATATGCTAAGGCATGACATTCAATATAGCCACCTGATTGTTGCCACATCGTGCCCCGATACCATTGCTCCTTCCCTTGGACAATGCATCAATCAACAATACCACAGCGAACTTTCAAATACCCATACGATAGATATTGTGCAAGGATGCGCCGGAGGAGTAACTTCCATGATACTCGCATCGCAACTGGCAGAAATCAATAAGAGCCATGTTCTACTCATTACCTCCGATGCAGCACAAAAAGCTACCTCAACCAGTAGCGATGTATTCCATGTATTTAAGAATGGCGTATTCGGATGCGGAATCTCTCACAGTGATAATGGCAAATGTTTGCTTCATTACCAAAGCAGGCAGTATAAAGACTTGCAAAACGTGGTAACCATCATGCTTGGCCACGATGCAGATAATGTAATTGCAAATAACATGGAGGATATGAGGAGCGACCCCAGGAAGCATTTGGGATTGCGATTGGATAGCTTCATGGCCCTAAAGCTGATGAAACATGCCGAAAACTTTTACCTCGATTTTATTTCAACAACAGGTCACCCGGATATACTCATCCTGCACCAGGTAAATGAGATGATCATACAACACCTGGAAGAAGTCTTTTCGAAGTACCCGGTAAAATTTATAAACATGGCAAGGCAAACTGGTAATTGCGGATGTGCAACAACGGGTATTGTTTTGCATGCAATTCAGGATACAATAAAGGATAAAAAAGTAATGCTATGCAGTTTCGGTACGGGTGGTGTCATAACTGCAGGGCTCTGGCAATTCTAAATAATGAATATCCCCGAAAAATATTATTGGCTGATCAGCACCTTTATGGTGCCGGTATTATACATTGTCATTGCCGGATTGTTTTACATAGTATTGTATAAGTGGAAGCCTGTTTATTTTTCAGACAGAAAAATCCAACATGGAAATATTGATACCCGCCAGTTAAGAATGGAAATAATATTCTCCCTTATTTCTCTCCTTATTTTTTGTGCTATTGGGTTTGGCGTTTACCTGATCTATAAAAGTGGTTATAGCCAAATCTATTTTTCTATAAACAAATTTGGTTGGATATATTTTACCCTCAGTTTTGGCTTAATGATTTTTTTTCACGACACCTACTTTTACTGGACGCATAGGCTTTTACATACATCGTGGTGGTTTAAAAATATACACCAAATCCATCACCGGTCTTTTAATCCAACCCCCTGGGCGGCCTTGTCATTTCATCCTGCCGAAGCATTTATTCAGGCAGCCATTATGGTGATCATAATAATGCTGATACCTGTACATCCGGCAGCCTTATTTATTTTCTTGTTGTACATGGTCTTTAAAAATGTACTCGGGCACACAGGATACGAACTTACGGCTGGTGTTTTTAAAAACATGAAATGGAATGAATGGAGAAATTCATCAACCGATCATAATAACCACCATTTATATGGCAGGGATAATTATGGATTATATTTTACTTTCTGGGATAAATGGATGAAAACATTTCATCCGAAAAAATAAAAAAAGCAAAGTAAATGGCTGGTTAAGTCACAACCCAAGTTATAACTTTTCGCCATCTTCCCGTATTTCACTTCCGGTTTTCTTTTCTTCGGGCGATGAGTTTTTTGGTAAGCCTTCGGCCTTTTCATCAACAAGGCTTTCATCCGGAATTTCCCTGTCTTGTGAATCTTCCGTCTCGTTACTCCGCTGGGCTAAACCTTTTTTCACATCAAGGGAAATTTGATACATCGTGGAGCAGCACACTTTATTAAAATTTCCAAATTGACCGATTAAGAAAATTATTCTTTTCTTGCCACCCTGCAAATGACAAAATAACCGGGCAAATTATAAAATCAACCAACATCATTTACGATCAAAGTTCAAAATTTACACGTTCTAATCAACATTCCTCAGCACAAGCTTCCCAAACTGCCTTGCATCATCCATTTTTCTAATGGCTTTTTCGGCCTCTGCCATGTCAAAGATTTCATCAATTACCGGGCATATTTTATGTGCTTCAAACAATGCTATCATTGCCTCAAATTCATCGGGGGTCCCCATGGTTGTGCCCATGATCGATAAATGTTTCCAGAATATTTTCTGTGGATTCAGCGTGGTTATCGGCCCCTGGGTACCGCCATATAAAACTATTCTTCCACCGGGATTGGCCAAATCAACAAAGTTTTTAAATTCATCGCCGGCGGCACTATCAATAATTACATCAAATCCATCAACGGCAGATTGAAACAGTTTGTACCATTGTGAAATTTTATAATTGACCCCGATTTTTGCACCCAGTTTTTCAGCCTTCCTTATTTTTTCATCGCTGCCCGAAGTAACAAATACTTCGGCACCCACAGCCAGCGCCATCTGCAAAGCCATCAGCGCCACCCCGCCGCCAATGCCGGTGATCAAAACCTTTTGGCCCTTTTGAATTTGCCCGCGGGTAAACAATGCTCTATAGGCGGTTATTGCCGCCAATGGTATTGCGGCGGCGGCTTCAAAGCTTAAATACCCGGGCTTTTCATATAAATATTCAACCGGCACCTTCACGTATTCTGCAAAAGTTCCATTGTCGGGCAGCCCCAATACCTTAAAATCCCTGCTATGAAAATCCCTGGCATCTCCCCACTTCATTCCAGGATTGATCATGATATTTTTGTTTATCCAATTG
Organism: Chitinophagales bacterium; assembly: GCA_038204535.1. Taxonomy (GTDB): domain Bacteria; phylum Bacteroidota; class Bacteroidia; order Chitinophagales; family Chitinophagaceae; genus Segetibacter. The sequence continues at coordinate 10,347 of JBBRCW010000121.1, forward strand.
TCAACAACCCCTTCTCCTGCCGCTGTCACTACACCGCTGCCATCACTTCCTAAAATGATCGGGTATCGCAGCCCGGCGTATTGCCCTTTTTGAATCCACAAATCGCGATGGTTAAATGCAGCCGCTTTAATATTCACCAATACCTCACCCGGGCCGCATTCAGGCTTTTCAGCAGTTGTCCAGGTAAGCGGTTCATTTTTATCTTTTAATACGACAGCTTTCATAATATTTTTTGTGTGCAAAACGGATGCCTCCATTTTAAAATCAATTTATAGCAACATGAAATGAAAATATAGGGGACAGAAATAATAGGTTTCGATGGGTGCATTTTAAATTGTCGCTTTTTATTTGTTGGAACGTGGTTTCAAACCTCCTCGTCATTGCGAGTAACGACTTTTTCGGGAACCCAAAAAAGAAAAAATACGAATGACGTCCAATATATAAACACTTAAAATACAATTAGGTATATTGGACGTCATTATAAGTGATTAATTTTTGGGGTCCCCAAAAAAGTTCTTTGAAAATGACACTACATAAATCAAATCAGGCCCTTTGTAAAAATGCGCACCTTATTTGAATGGATATTTAAGTCGGCATGTTTTCACGCAAAGCCGCCAAGAGCTTAACGCAAAGATGTATAAGTGTATTTATTTGTATGATTCAAAGATTTTTCTTTGCGTCCTTTGCGTGGGTTTTACTTTGCGTCTTTGCGTGGAAAACCGCCTGTACGTATAACGGGGATTGTTTCGCTTCCGATAACTATCGGAACGTAAGGCTGCCAATGACGAACGCTTATTTGATGCGACAATTTGCAATGCACCCTGGTGTAGTATCTCCCGGTGTCTTTGCGTGATTAACTCATTTTGCCTATCTGCATAAAATTGATTTCTCATACAATAAACAACAGCCTATGCTGGTTCTTTAACCATTTTTACCGGGCTTGAATTTCTTATTATGATGAGTGGTTCAATAATTTCTTTTATCACTTTTATTTGTTTCTGGTCTTTGTTTATAAGTTTCAATAGAATTTCAATGGATTTAGAAGCCAGTTCGGTGATGGGTTGTGCAGCAACAGTTATGGACGGGTTCATTAACCTGAAAAGGTCGTTATCGTCAAAGCTTACCACGGCAATATCATCGGGAATGCGCAGATTATTTTGCTGCAACGCTTCAATACCCAATACGCCCAGGTAGTTGGTTGCAAAAAACAAGGCGTCAAGTTGGGGATTACCGCTTAGATATTCTTTTATTTTTTGTACTGCGGCTTTATTATCATTAAACGGTAACTCCAGAATAAGCCCTGCAGCTATTTTGAGTTGGCTATCTTCCATTGCATCTATAAAGCCTTTTTTACGATCGATCATTTGCGACATACCCGAACAAATGGTTACAAAGCCAATTTTTTTATAGCCATTATCAAGCAGGTGCTTGGTTAAATCGTATGCGCCTTTGTAATTATCCAGTATCACCGAATTTCCTTCCACACCAGGCACCAGCCGGTCGAATAATACAAAAGGAAGATTATCTTTTTTAAGTTGTAATATCTCGTCTTTTATACCATTGGTAGCGGTAATGATCAATCCATCGACCGAACTATTTTTCATTTTATTAATAAGCGCCCTGGCGGTTTCATTATCGCCATCGGTACTGCTGAAAAATATATTGTAGCCGTTTTTATGTGCTTCCATTTCTATGATCTTGGCGACATTACCAAAAAAATAGTTACTGATATCTTCCACTATCAGGCCGAGCGTTTTTGATTTTCCTGTTCTGAGTATTCGCGCTGCACTGTTGGGGTTAAACCCCTTTTTCTTAATAAGGTCCTTTATTTTTTTTGTAGTAGCCGCACTAATGCCTCTCTCCTGGCTTTTACCGTTTACCACAAACGACACGGTGGTGATAGATACATCAAGCTCGCTTGCGATGTCTTTCATCGATATTTTTTTTGCGCTCCTGATCATTTTAATACGTTGGTAAGATTTGCAATAAATACCTGCCTTTGCCCGCCGGGGGCTAAATTTCTTCTTTGCATTTTCGTTAGTTAGCCGGTTATCTTTCTGTTGACATAGAGGGGGGTGCGTTACTTACCTTGCTGCCCCAATTCTTATTGGGCCGGTCTCCCATTTCCAAAAAGAGCTCTCCGCCTTTCACCAACGTATCGTGCCATAACCAGGGCTGGTTTAGCGGTCCTCCATTAATGCGGGCAGATTGAATAAAAATATTTTTTGGCCGGTTATTTCTTGTTTTGATAACAAACTGTTTACCGCTGTAATATTTTTGGTTTAAATGGATGGTGATGGTGGTAAAGATGGGGCTGCTGATTTCGTAAAACGGCTTTGCAGAGGTGCCGCCATTGGTGGAGAAAAGACCTGTTTTAAGCAGCACGGCAAGTGAACCCATCAGCCCCTGGTCTTCATCGCCGCTATAACCTTTTTGTGGCGAAATGCCGCTGTACACCGAGTCTATCAGCTGGCGGGTCCAGTACTGTGTAAGCCATGGCTTGCCGGCATAATTAAACAGCCACGGTGTTTGCATACAAGGTTGGTTACCATAGTTGATAAACACCCTTCGTTGCAATTCTTTGTCCACAGGATTTTCTGATTTTCCCGATACAAACCCATGACTTTGCGCATTGGTAAAGGCATCGTTCAGTTTGGTAGTAAAAGGTTCATTGCCACCCATTAAATTAATGAGTCCCTGCACGTCGTGGGGCACAAACCAGGTGTACTGCGCCGCGTTGCCTTCTTCAAACCCGCGTTCGTATTGTAAAATGTCTACTGGCTGGTTCCAGTTGCCCTGGTGGTCTTTGGTCCACATCCAACCCGCTTCTTTATTAAATACGTTTTGGTAGTTGAGGCCCCGTTTCATAAACAACTGGTAGTCGTCTTGTTTCCCCAAAACTTTAGCCATTTGTGCCAATACATAATCCTGGTAGGCATATTCCAATGTCTGCGCCGACCCATCCATATGAAAGCCGTATTTTATTTTGCTTAACGGGTAGGGAACATAGCCTTTATCTATGTATTCTTCAATGCCGCCGCCTTTAAAAGTATTGTGTTCGTACCCAGCCTTACTCATCATACCTCCGGCAAAATGGTCTTTGCGTAAACCTTCGTATGCTTTGGCTATATCGTAGCCGCGAATGCCCTTTAAATAGGCGCTCACAATAAAAGGCGTAGTGGCGGCACCGGTCATTACATAGGTATAATTTCCGGCGGATGGTCCGCGGGGTATCAATCCGCCATCGGCATACATCTGCAACATACAATTAATAAATTCTTCGGTCACCTCGGGATAAACCAAATGCCATAAGGTATTGAGCGACCATTGGGCACCCCAGAAAGAATCTGAATTGTACATTTTAAACCCGGGTTTGCCATTGGGGCCTAAGGGCACCTGGCCAATGCGTGGCGATGTACCCGTGTTGTCAATATAGGTGCCGCTTACATCGCTCATAATTCGCCTGCCCTGCAAGGCATGCCACAGGTCGGTGTAAAATCTTCTTTGTTCGGTTAGGGTTCCCCCTGTAACGTCTATGCGGCTTAACCACTTATCCCAATCACTGGCTGATTCATTTACTACCTGGTTAAAATTCCAATGGGGCAATTCGGCCTGCAGGTTCCGTTTGGCTTCGTAGATGCTTGTGTAGGAAATAGCCACTTTCATTTGCCTTTTTTCGCCGGCGGAAGTTCTAAAACTTACATACACCCCGGTATGGCTTCCTTCTACCAAATCTGCATCACCTGTCAGCTTACCGTTTTTCCAGCCCCTAAACGATTCAAAAGCTTTATCGAATTCTACTGCAAAATAGACTGTCAAAGGTTTTGGCCTTCTGACCGTACCGGCCATTACAACCTCACCTTCAAAACCCTGGCGGCTGGTTTTTGTAACCCGGGCGCTTTGCGTTTCAGAAGAACCCAATACGGTTGTAAAATCAAAAAGAATATGGCTATGATCCGATGCCGGAAAAGTGTACCGGTGAAAACCGACCCGCGTGGTGGAGGTTAGTTCGGCCGTTATGCCATAGGTCTTCAATATTATTTTGTGATAGCCCGGCCGCGCAATTTCCTGCTGATGAGAATAGGTGGAACCATAAACATCAGGCCCCAATTGCCCTTTAAATTTACCTGTTGTTGGCAAAACCGGAATGCCCGAAATTTCCCAGCCGTGTATATGGCTAAAACATTTTATAGTGTCTTCGTTGTAACGGTAGCCGGTGTTCCAGGTCCCGTTCAGGTTCATATCGGGGCTAAGATTTACCATACCAAAAGGCCGGCAGGCAGAGCTAAAATAAAAAAAGCGTGAGTTGGCCGCATCAACCATCGGTTCTACCAGGGCAGTTTTTAGCCCGGCAGGTACCGGCGCCTGTGCCTGCACCAAATGGGATAACATTGCGATAAAGAATGAGAAGATCAGGGTTTTATAAGACATGTCAAATTGTTTAGCACTCAACGCTTTTTGGGATAAAATTGATGAACGAATGATATTTTAAAAACGGCGCTGCCAGCGCCTGTCACAGTAAGCAGGCGTGCAATTGTTATTAGGAAGAACCGGCCTGAGTTGAGACCGGTTTTTTGGGTTTTGGAAATTTGAAAATCCGGAAGAAAAGGATTTGCAGCGGCCTGAATTATCAGACTTTACGCTGCAAATCCTACTGGTGTTAATACCCCGCGTTTTGGGTCATTGCGGGAAATGACAGATCTATTTCGCTTTGTGGTATAGGCCTTAAATAATGAAATTCTTTTATTGAATTACTTTTTGCTGCCCATGGATTGTATTTTAATACACGTTCAATTAACTTTCCGGTCCTTTTTAAATCGAACCAGCGATCGAATTCCCCTAAGAATTCTCTGCCTCTTTCATCTAAAATAAGATCGATATTAATGTTAGCAGCCGTAGCCCTGTATGAAACTGCATCCAGGGATTTGATATCGGCCAGGAATTTGGCATCTTTAGGATCGGCCCCTGCATTAATACCCAATGCGCGATCAAGTACTTTATTGTAATAGTTCTCAGCAGCACCCAGTTTGCCTCCTGTAGCGCCTTTTACAATAGCTTCGGCTGCTATCAGGTAAGCTTCGGCCGAACGAAACACAATTTCATTTAGTGTGCCGCCTGCATCACCGTAAGGAATAGCGGGTTGCCAGAATTTCCACATGTTGGGTTCCCCCGCCGGAAATCCGCTGGCGGCAACGCCGTTTACTATATTGTAGCCGCCGCCCCACTCATCGCCATTAATAACGGAATATTTGCGGGTGCCACCTACATCAACACCTCTCTCGTCGGGCGTGGTTGCAGGCCTGTTCCAGGGACGGAAATATACCACAGTATCGCCTGCTGCTATGTTTATTTTGAGGTTTGGATTAACAATGGGCAAAGGTTTAAAATTAGCAACTGCCTGTAGTGCATAGCCCACCTCCATAAAGTTTTTATCGTACCGTGTGTCTAACTGCGGATCGTACAAACGAAAGATTGCGGGCCCTAACGGATAGATAGGTTGAGTTCTGTTATAATCTGATGTTCTTCCCTTTGTGCCTGGAAAACCTTCGCCACCGCCGCCAAAAACAGAATGCAGGTTGTTACCCCCGGCAATATCCTGCGAAAATGCGGCGTCTGTTTTATTGGTAAGAATGTCTGAATTGTATTGTACCGCAAAAATGATCTCGGCATTTTTGTCGTTTTGCGCGCCTGTATATTGAAAGAGCGGGTTTTTGTTACTTACAGGAAACAGGTCTTTATATTTGGCCGCTAATGGATAGGCGTCAATTATTTTATCGGCATATTGAAGAGCCGACGTAAAATCTGCGTTGGTTCCTCCCAAAGAACTTTTGAAATTCCAACCGCGGGTTAGATAGACACGGGCCAATAACATTTGGGCGGCACCTTTGGTAGCCCTTCCGTAGTTGGTAGCAACAGCGGGAAGTTTAGATTCAACATCTAACAAATCGGCAATAATTTGTTTATACACATCTGCAGAAGGCGTCCTGGTAGCTTCTTTGCTGGCGCTTTGTGTCTCGGTTAATGGCATAGGTACATCGCCCCATTGCTGCACAAGGTAGAAATACATTAATGACCTTAAAAATTTTGCTTCTGCAACTCTTACTGATTTCTTAGCCGGATCCATTTCCACACCGTCAGCACGGGTGACGGCTGTATTGGTGCGGCCAATTTCGGCATAAAGAAATGTCCAAAGAACACGGAGATCATCCAAAGAAGCATTCATGCCGGCATCATATTGTACAATAGCGCCCGCATTTGCAGGTGCGGTTGCAAATTTTGGATCACCATAGCCACCCGGCGAAAATAGATCGGTTCCGTTTAAAACCAATTGGCGGGTTTGGTAAATGTTTCGCAGCAGTGGATAACACGACTTAACCAAATCTTCAAAGCCTGCCTCTGTTTTATAATATGAATCGGTAGTTAGTGTGGAAACCGGATTTTCCACTAAAAAATCCTTTTTACAACCTGTAGCAAACATGCAAATAAATGCAGTGGTCAAGGTTGCGGTTCGTATAGATAGTAATGACTTCATTGTAATAAGTTTTAATAAGATTTATAAACTGATGTTTACGCCTACGGTATAAATTGCTGACGGCACATCATCCTGGTATATCGAAGAATTAAACTCAGGATCGAACCCTACATAATTTGAAAATATAAAAGGATTGGAGACCTGGGCATAAAAACGTGCATTCGAAAACTTCAATTTATCCAGGCTTTTTTTAGGCAATGTATAGCCTACGGTTATGTCTGATATTCTTAAAAAACTTGCATCCTGGTAATAAATGGCAATGCGATATGGGTTGCTGACAAATGGAGAAAAATAGGTGTTGGAAGGATTGCTTTTTGTCCAGTAATCCAATTGGGACAGCGAGTTATACCGGGTTCCAGTTTCGCCAAATGTACCTGCCAGGGTAGAGTTACGATAAGTGACCCCATTACGATAATAAATGAAAAAAGAAAGATCAAACGCTTTATAATTGAGTCTATTGGTTACACCTAAAATCCAGTTGGGTAATTGAGAACCCTGTACCACCCTGTCGTCAACGTTGTTTGATGAGGATATTTTACCGTCTTTATTTTGATCTACCACTCTTACAGATCCCGGCACCTGGCCGTAAACTTTGGCAGCAGTAGAATCGGCCAATTGACAGATGCCATTAAACTGGTAGTCAAAATTTGCCCTGATCGGGAGTCCTACAAATAAGCTATTTCCTTTGTCGGCGGTTTGCCCGTCGCCGTATAACTCCAGCAGCTTATTATTGTTTTTGGTAAAGGCAAAAGTCGAATTCCACCTAAAATCGGTGTTATTTATATTAATGGTATTCAGGGTTAATTCAACACCCC
>JBBRCW010000122.1:0-17682 GCA_038204535.1 Chitinophagales bacterium
CAAAATCTCGCCATCTTAAAATATCAGTGTTTTGAAACTGATAAAATGATGCTTCGGGTAATTGACCAGTCGGGTAGGGTGGTATTAATGAAAGCAGTGTCAGTTGATGCCGGTTCAAACCAGCTTGAAATAAATACCAGCGCCCTGGCCCAGGGAATATATGAAGTAGAGCTGATGAGTAAAAAAGACCGCCAGCATGTTAGAATGGTAAAGGAATAATCGGTTTAACAAACACTAATTTTTCCCGCTTCCTGGTTAGGAGGCGGGATTTTTTGCTTACCAGATTACCAGCGAAAACCACCCACCTCGATGATGGTGGTTGCCGAAGTTCCTTTTGTCTAAAACAATGTGCTATAACCTTAGCCTGACAACAAAGCCCCTTGCGGGGCCAGTTGATATTGACAAAAATCAAAACGCATAAAACAAACTCCCTTTATCAGGTTTTTCCTGTAATACATTTTCCATTGCCTTTAGTACCTTTTTTTGTTTTTCGCCGTTTACAATACCCGACAGGTAGCAAATTGAAAAATTAATATCATCGTTTATTATGATAGTGTTTTGATTACTATCCTGTATAAGCGGATATGCATCGCCAATCATGAATGGTTTATTCAGGTATTTTTGAATGACCGTGTTGATGATTTCCGATTTTTCGCCATCATTGATCAGCCTTCTTATCACATCCAACCCAATAAAATATAATTGGTTATTTAAAAATTGCAACTGAACCAGCAAACTTATATCGGTAAAGGTTCTGCGGTAGAACAAAACCTTGAGATTGTTTTGAGAATTTTCGTTATCGTAAACGTATTTGGCTTTTCCCATTTCTTTTTTAACATCATGGATGCTGCAGCCGAATTTTAAACCCAGCGGGCTTATTTCGGTATCGGTGAGCTTTGCAAATGAATTTTGCCTGGCATCGTTCACTAATTTAAAAAACTGTATTATCCGTTTAAAATAGATCCTGTTAAAATAGTAATCGTTTCGCATGTTTTTAGCCGAAACTGCAGTGCGGAACATTCTTGATGCCTTATTTACAAGTTGGTTTATCATTTTCCTTTTGGCGTTGTTTATTCTGGGATATTGAACATTTCTTAAAATAATGAAACATTAACATGGTAAATGGAAAATCATATTCATTATGAAATACGTTTTAAAAAACGTGGAGTTGGTGCTGATTATTGCCAAATGATAAACAAAAATTTGGGCCAAACAACTAATAAAAAAGAAAACCCTGTTTCATGGTATAATTGTTTGGTTCTACTTGTTGCTATGTTTATTCGCTTATGCTTATTGCGTGGTCAAAAGGCCCCCTGAATTAAGTTGAAAAAAAAATGACAATACCACTATTATACCCGCGAAAAATATATAAACAGACAAATTGGCCTGAATTTCTGTGGGGCTAAGGGCGTAGGTTTTGATCAGGAGTATTTAATAATCTTTATCTTTAAAAACCGAATCATTATTAAAAGGATTGCTAAAATTATAATATGCCAAACAGGAAAAAAATTCTCATCATTACTGGCGATGCTGGCGAAAGCTACGAAATTTTATATGCGAAGCACCGCTTACAGGAGGGCGGCTATCTCCCGGTAATTGCCGCGCCCCAGGTTAAAAGGTTAAATCTGGTTATCCACGATTTTGAACCAGGTTGGGATACCTATATAGAAAGAAAGGGTTATGTTGTAGAATCTGATATTAGTTTTGAAGATGTAAACACGGCTGATTATGAGGCTGTATTAATTGCCGGTGGAAGAGCGCCGGAGTTTTTAAGGAATAATTCCACAGTCATAAAAATCGTCAGGGAGTTTTCGGATAGTGATAAATACATTTTTGCCATTTGCCATGGTGCGCAGGTATTGGTAACCGCGGGGTTGGTAAATAATAAAAATATTACCTGTTATGAGCATGTAAAGTTTGAAGTGGAATCGTGTGGCGGGCATTACGTTTCGGAAGGCGAGGCTGTACAGGATGGGAAGATCGTAACCGGTAAAACCTGGCAATCGCATCCTGAATTCTATCAGTTAGTATTCGAATGTCTGGATGCCAACAAAAAAATAGAAAAAGAAGCCCTGGCTGCCGCTATTTAAAAAACGAGGGATGGCTATATATAAAGATTACAGCCAGGAGCAGCTTGACCTGCAATACAATAACAGGCATCATGTGCCGGATTTTAAGAAATACATTGATTTTTGGGAGCAGCAGAGCCAATTGGTATTAGCGACATTAACTTCCGTAAAAGAGATTTTTTATGGAGATATTCAGCGCGAAACTGCTGCTATTTTTCCGTCAGATCATCCCGCTTCCAAAACCCTGGTATTTATTCATGGCGGCTATTGGCAACTGTTTGATAAATCAAAATTTTATTTTATTGCCGATGCATTTGCAGATTACGGCATTACGGTGGTAATTGTAAATTATCCGATTGCTCCGGCTGCGAATTTAGATTCCATTGTAAGCTCCGGTAAGAAAGCCATTAAATGGTTATATGATAATATTGGTCAGTATAACGGAAATCCTGAGGATATGTATATTGTCGGGCATAGTGCAGGCGGGCATCTTGCTTCCATGTTGATGTTTGATAATTCCAATTATTTGTCCAACGCCATAAAAGGGGTTTGCTCGCTTAGTGGCATATTCAATTTATTACCAGTTCAATTATCAAACCTGAATACTGTTTTGCAATTGACAAATGAAGTAGTAAAAATGTACAGCCCGGTTTATTTAACAGCAATTCGCCACATTCCATTGTTGTTATTCGTAGGCGAACAGGAGACAAATGAGTTCAAATCCCAAAGCAGTGATTGGTATGACTTTTTAAAAAAGCAATCGGTTGATGTTGAATTACTGGTTCTTCCGGGGTTAAACCATTTCTCAATTCTTAATTCCCTGGCAGAAAAAAAATCTTTCCTGCACCAATATGTCTGCAAATTCATGAAAATTCAAATTGGCGGAGTTAAATGTACCTTAAAAAACCGTGATACCTAAATTGGTTTAATGGGATGCAAGGTTTTGTCAGGCTTTAGTAAAGGCGAAAATAAAAGGAAGAAGATTTGGTTAAACATCTCCAGTTTTAAATAAGCTATAGGCTTGTTCGCATTGGTGCAGCCCTGCAACTAGTCAAAATGTAGCGTCAACATGAAATGTTGGTGCTTTATTGTTTTAAAGTTTAGGTTATTATGAACCAGGAAATTTTTGAGGTAACCTTGAAAGGTTACATTTCCTGAATTTCCTTCATTTTCTCGCTCAGGGTTATCAAAACCTTGTCAATGCGATGCGAATCCATGTCAATTATTTCAAATTGAAAACCCTTCCATTCGAATGTGTCGCCTGTATAAGGTATGCGCTGCAGGCGATGTAGTATAAAGCCGGCCAGCGTATCAAATTCGTGTTCGCCCTCGTTCATCCATTCGGTTTTATTAAAATGACTAAGGAAATCATAAAAAGGTATCTGGGCATCAATTAAAAAAGAACCATCGGCGCGTTTAACAATCGAGTAGTCGTCTTCGTCTTCCTGGGCAATATCGCCTACAATAGCTTCCAGAATATCGTTCAGGGTAATCATTCCCTCCAGGCTGCCATATTCATCTACTATAAAACAACTGTGTATATGGGTAGCCTTAAATTTTTCGAGCACCTGGTAGGCCGTATTGTTTTCGGGTACAAACATTCCTGGCTCCATCAGGTCTTTTAGCGGCTTATCGTCTTCGGCCAGCAAAATATCTTTAATGCTGATAACCCCTTTAATATTGTCGATAGATCCTTCGCATAAAGGGTAGGAGCTATGAACCACTTCGCGCATACGTTGCTTAATATCGGCAACTTTCGCGTTTACCTCCATCCACTCAATATCGCTGCGATGTGTCATTAGAGAGGTGATATTTCGGTCGCCCAGGTGAAAAAGCCTTTCAATGATCTCCTGTTCTGCTTCTTCGATAGCGCCGTGTTCGGTTCCTTCGTGAATAATGGCTTTGATTTCTTCTTCCGTAACACCCGATTCGTTGGGTCTTATATTAAATATTCCCGATATTAAATTGGTGCTTTTACCCAGTAACCAAATAAACGGATAGGTAATAAAAGATATGCCCCTCATGGGCGTTGCGACTGCTTTTGCAATAATTTCAGGTTTTGACAGTCCAATCCGTTTGGCCACCAATTCGCCGACCAGCGATAAATACGTGATTACAATTACCACGATGAATGTCGCCAATGTGCTGCTGTTATTGGCCGACCATTCAAATTTGTTTAGAAATTCGATTAGTCCGCCTTTTATATTATCGCCCGAAAAAATACCGGTCAAAATACCCATCAGCGTTATGCCAATTTGTACGGTGGATAAGAATTTATCGGGATTATTAGCGAGTAATAAAGCTTCTCTTGCCCTTAAATCACCCTTTTGAGCCTGTACTTCTAATCTTGCCTTGCGGGCTGATAACAAGGCAATCTCTGACATCGAAAAAAGACCATTCAGTAAGATTAAACCCAGGATTATAAAAACCTCTGTCATTATTTTTTTATTGCTGCAAAACTAATCATTCGTATGCTTAAAAAATTCAAAGTGCATTTGGTTGAATAAGAGCACGGCTTTTTCATTATTTCCACCGGTTAAAATTATCTTGCGCCCTTTATGACGAACGTTGAGCAGAAGATCGCGATAATAGGTGCAGGACCGGCAGGATTAACGGCTGCTTACCTGTTAAGCAAGGCCGGCCGCAAAGTGATGATTTTTGAGAAAGACCCCCAATATGTGGGTGGAATTTCGCGAACAGAATCGTATAAAGGTTTTCATTTTGATATTGGAGGACACCGTTTTTTTTCTAAGTCGAAGGAAGTGGAAGATTTTTGGACGGAGATTTTAGGCGACGAAATGCTGGAAAGGCCCCGCAGCAGCCGTATTTATTACAATAAAAAATTTTTTTCGTATCCATTGGCCGCTATGGAAGCGTTGCAAAAATTGGGCATTATAGAATCTTTTTTATGTGTAGCCAGTTATGTTCAGGCAAAGATCACCCCGGTTAAAGATCCCCAAAATTTTCAGGATTGGGTAAGCAACCAATTTGGGAAACGCTTGTTCAACATTTTTTTTAAAACCTATACCGAAAAGGTTTGGGGGATACCCTGCAGCGAAATATCGGCCGACTGGGCGGCGCAACGTATTAAAGGGCTATCTCTTTCGTCGGCCATTAAAAATGCGCTCTTTAAACCTAAAGCTAACGGAGATAAAAATAAACAGATAAAAACGCTGATCGACACGTTCAGGTATCCAAAAAGAGGCCCAGGAATGATGTGGGAAGCCTGTGCGGCTAAAATTAACGCCTATGGCGGTAAAATAAGAATGGGCGCATCAGTTAAAGGGCTGGAATTGCAAAACGGGCTTTGGAAAGTTCAGTTGCACGATGGTTCAATGGAAACCGGCTTTGAACACGTAATTTCTTCGGCAGCATTAAAAGACCTGGTACCCCATATATTGCCGAAGATTAGCGGGAAGGCTTTACTGGCATCGCAACAACTGGCTTACCGGGATTTTATTACGGTGGTGCTGATATTACCCGACAATAACGGGTTCACAGATAATTGGATCTATATCCACGATCCGTCAGTAAAGGTGGGAAGGATACAGAATTTTAAAAGCTGGAGCCCATATATGGTGCCTGATTCAAAAATGGCTTGTTACGGGCTTGAATACTTTTGTTTTAAGGGGGATGGAATGTGGGAGGCCAGCGATGAAAAATTGATAGAATTGGCAAAAAGCGAATTACAGCAGATTGGTTTAGGAAGCGCCTCCGATGTAACTGACGGCTATGTTGTACGGCAGCCTAAGGCATACCCGGTGTACGATAAACATTATAAAGAAAATGTTGAACATATTCGCAATGCCCTGGCAGTTTACCCGGGACTTTACCTGGTGGGTCGCAACGGCATGCACAAATACAATAACCAGGACCATAGCATGATGACGGCAATGTTGGCCGTTAAAAATATTATTGCGAAAAAGGACATCTATGATCTGTGGAATGTAAACCAGGATGCCGAATACCACGAAAGCGGCGAAAGGGGAGAAGAAGGTGGAAGGATGGTGCCGAGGGAATTATGAGGGATTTAGTGATTTGGTGATTTGGTGATCGGGTGATTTGGTGATTTAGTGATTTGGTGATTTGGTGATATGGGATGTCAGAATTCTGATTTTGAGATATTAGGGTATTGAGGGATTTGGTGATTGGGTGATTTGGTGAATTCCTTTGGAACCACAAAGGCCAAAAGCACACAAAGACTGCGCGACTCATTGTAAACCTATGTGTAAACCTATGTTATCTATTGGGCCTATGTGGTCAATTGCTTTGGCTGTGGCCATATTGAGATATTGAGGTATTGGTATATTTTGGACTGGCAGATTATTCGGCCATTTATCATTATTCAATCTTCATCAGAAATTTTCACTCTTTGTAACGAGAGATGATTCACTGCCTATGATCTATGAAATGGTTACTTACCAACGACTAACTCACCAAACCTGCTGTTGTAGTACATTGCTATTCCGTATGCCAGCAAACTGCCAAGCAAACCGCCACCAATTACATCTAACGGGTAATGCACGCCTACATATACCTGGGCATAACAAATGGAAGCCGCCCATATATACACGGCATATTTTACATTTTTAATGAAATTTTTAAATGTTTGCACTATAAAAACCGCCATACCAAAATGATTGGCAGCATGCGATGAGGTGAAACTGCCGCTTCCGGGGCAGCGGTTGAGTAACAACCTTGTAAACTGAGATATCTGCGGATCGCGGCATGGGCGTGGCCTGCCAATCCAGTCTTTCAAAAGCCCGCTGCTTATCTGGTCGCATATGCCTATTGTTAGCCCAAAGAACAACATCCACCAAAAAGCTTTCTTACCAAAATTCAAGAGGGTAAAAATCATCAAAAATAAATACAGCGGGTACCAGGTTTGCGCTTCTCTCCAAATCGGAAAAATATGGTCGAGGGTGTTACTTGTAAAAATCCTGTTGATATATATAAAGGCCTTTTGGTCGAGCGTTACAAGCCATTTTAAGAGTGTGTACATGCAAAAAGATCGTTTTGATATTCAGCTTTGTCCAAATTTTTTAAAGTTAATTTAGGCAAATGGGGCATCATTTAATCGTTAACTTTGCGCCCGCTATGCAAAAAATAAAAGTGCCAAGGTATATTCAATGGATCGTTTTAACCGGAATTATTTTTCTGGTTATAATGACGCTGCTGAGGTTAGCCCTTGTTATTATATTCGCCCATAAAATTTCGGTTTCTCAATTACTGCCCGCATTTTGGCTGGGTTTCCGTTTCGATCTAAGGATGGTAAGCATTGTTTCGGTCATTGTATTTCTTATTGGAAGCATAAAACCATTGCATCCCTTGCAAACCAGGGCAGGCAGAGCCACCAGCTTTTGGTTATATGGTATTTTCAGTACGGTGTTTTGCATTTTGTATGCGGTGGATTTGTACCATTTTGCCTACCTGTTTCAAAGATTAAATGGAAGTGTGCTGAATTATGCCAGCGATGCCAGAACATCAATTTATATGATGTGGCAAAGCTACCCTCTCATTAAATTCGCATTTGCATTGGTTTTGGGTATTCTCGGGTTATTGGCACTTATTCGGCTTTCTTATAATTATATTTTATCAAAACCGGTAAAGAGCGTTAAAAGCAGCAGGATTGCCTGGAGTATCGTATTTTTTTTAGTGCTTGGCCTGGGTATTTTTGGCCGGATAGGACAGTTTCCGTTACGATGGAGCGATGCTTTTTCATTTAACAACGATTTTGCCTCACAGGTGTCGATGAACCCATTTCAGTCTTTCTTTAGTTCTATTAGCTACAGGCATTCCACATACGACGAAAAAGAAGTAAGAGAACATTACCTGTGGATGGCAAATGAATTAGGCGTAACAAAACCAGATATTAAAACGCTCAGTTTTTCAAGAACCGTGGTTCCCGACAAACAGCCGCCGGTAAATATAAAGCCCAATGTTGTATTGGTTATTTGCGAATCGTTCAGTGCCTATAAAAGCAGCATGGTGGATAACCCGCTGAATACAACCCCTTACTTTAAGCAGTTGGCCAACGAGGGTGTTTATTTTAACCATTGTTTTACGCCTTCGTACGGTACGGCAAGGGGTGTATGGGCAATTGTAACAGGTATACCAGATGTGCAGGAATACCGAACCGCAAGCCGTAACCCTGCAGCGGTTGACCAGCACACCATCGTGAACGATTTTGAAGGCTACGAAAAGCATTATTTTTTGGGCGGCAGCGCAAGCTGGGCAAATATTAAAGGATTGCTCACCAATAATATCACAGGCTTAAAACTGCATGAAGAGGGCGATTATAAAGCGGCTAAAATTGATGTGTGGGGCATTAGCGATAAGAACCTTTTTTTAGAAGCCAACAAAGTATTGAAACAGGAGAAACAACCTTTTTTCGCCATTATTCAAACATCGGATAATCACCGGCCTTATACCATACCCGAAGAAGATAAAGCCGCTTTTAAAAGTTTAAATGTTCCCCTTGATACCTTAAAGAAATATGGTTTTTTATCGTTGGAGGAGTTCAATGCCTTTAGATATACCGACTTTAGTTATAAAACCTTTATAGAGGCTGCTAAAAAGGAACCCTATTTTGACAATACCATTTTTGTTTTTATTGGCGATCATGGCATTTTAGGTGATGCCGGAGATATGTTACCCAGTGTATTTAGCTCGCAAAGCCTTACCAGCGAGCATGTACCGTTATTATTTTATGCCCCGAAATTGATCCAGCCACAGCAATATAGTTTCCCAACATCGCAGTTGGATGTATTGCCCACATTGGCGGGAATGTGCAATATTGGTTACGTTAATACTACGCTGGGCAAAGACCTGCTGCAAATAGCCCGAAAAGGCGAAGACCATAAAGCATTTATTATAGATATAGACTCCCGAAAGGTCGGTCTCATTTATAATAATCTCTACTATAACTACCGTCTAACGGGTGGCGACGATAAAATAGCTAACATAACGAAGAATGTTCCTGTTCCCCTTACCGACTCTTTAAAAAAGGAGTATCGTTTTATGACCGACGCCTACTACCAAACTTCGCGGTATTTATTGTTAAATAATAAGAAGAAGTGAGTGGTGAGTTGTGAGTTGTGAGTAGTGAATGAATAATGAATAATGAATAATTCACTTTGCATCTCCATTTCGCCTCTTTGCCTGCCCCTCCGAATGGCGTTTGGTATATAAAGATCAAGATATAAAAAGATCCCGGCTATTTTCTTTAGCCGGGATCCCGAAGCAGTAACCGTGGAATCAGCACTTTAAATTTATATATTACAATACCGGGTTGTTCAGCACTTCATCTTGTGGAATAGGAAAAGTAAGTTTATCATCAGTATAAGGGAAAGAATTTCCTGCATCAAATAAATGATTAACCCCTCTTTTAATGGTGGCCTTATTTCTTTTCAATGCCAGGTAAGACTTACCCTCGCCCCATAATTCTATCCGGGTTTGCAGATAAATCTCATTTATAAGCGCTTGTCCCGATAAGGCATTTAAATAAGTAACATCTGTAATTCTTTGCGATAAAAAATTTGAAAGTACCTGCCGGGCATTGGCATCCTGGGCCGCACGTGCTTTCGCTTCTGCATTCAATAAATAAAACTCATCGGCACGCATGTATAAAAGGTCGGTTGTAACTGTTCTTTGTCCTCCGTCAACGCGTCCCGGATCAAAAAACTTGTTTATAGGCATATAATCAAAATCGCCGGGGCCATAACCATAGTCAGCCTCCAAACCACCGTTTGGAGGATCGAATTGGTTTTTCCTTATGTCATCCGCACGTATTGAATTATACAAGCCTGCATCAATCGTTTTAGGATCACCTGCCCAGGCATAACTATAGGTAAAAAGATCTACCTGTCCCCACCAGCTAATCAAATCAATACCCTGTGCTACTGTAAGGTCAACGCCCCACATCCAGCTAGGCGTATTTACACTATTAAAACCGGCCGATGGGTTTGATACCGTTATGCCGTTTAAGACCGCTACCGTTGCTGCTTTTGTTGTCATTGGATAGTTAGTTATAATATCCTGAGTCAGCGTTATTACCTGGTTCCAATCAGCAGGTGCACCCCTGGCCCCCAGCACATAGGCTAACAAACCTTTGGCAACATTTTTATCAACCTGGTCCTTGCTCGTTCTTGAAAACCCCTCCAGTAATGTAATGGCTTGTGTAAGATCCGAAACCATCAAGTCCCAAACATCTTTTGTTGTACTGCGTGGCTGAGCCGGTACAGTAGTTGTTTTATAAATAGGTAATATTTTCGTGGTTCCGTCGCCATATTCTGTTGCAAATAATTGCGAGAGATAGAAATAGGCATAGGCGCGAATAGCCTTTGCCTGGCCCATGGTATATTTTGCTGAAGCCTCGGCTGGAACGGCATCCGTGCCACCCAGGGCATCAATGACTGTATTGGCTCCGAAAATCTGTCTGTAATAATACCTCCAGGGTATATAATCTTCGTTGCGCGTAAAATCTACCGTTGCCTGAAACCGGGCCACTGGTGTGTACCAACCGTAGTACGTTGCTCCCAATACCATGTCAGATGCTATCATATCCGAATAGATATCTATTCCCTTTTGGCCAAAATCATCGTGACCTGTAGTGCCGCCAACACCCGTTTTGTACATGGTTGAGTATAATCCGGCAATACTTCCATTTAATAATTTAGGATCCTGTCTGGCGGCAGCGCTTAATTGTTCGGCAGAAATAAACTCGGTTGGCTGTGTTTCAAGAAAATCTTTTTTGCAACCCGAAAAGGTTATTGCCACAACAAAAGCAACCGATAAAAAATATGTAGGTTTCATACGTTTAATTTTTTGGGTTAGAATTTGGCTTTAAATCCAAAGGAAATTGTTGAAAGCGGTGAATACCTGTAGGTGTCCGATTCTCCACTTTCTGCGGTGGATGGATTAAATCCATTTCTTTTAGATTTCAACCATAAATTATCGCCTGAAATATAAAAGGAAGCCTGATCTATAAAACCAAGATGGGTAATCACGTTAGCAGGTAGTGTGTAAGAAACCCGTATGTTATTGAGCGAAATATAATCTGCCCTGGTAATAAACCTCGAAGAGGAAGAAGATACATTCGCGTCCTGGTTGTTCGATATACGGGGAACGTCGGTAATATCACCTGCTTTTTGCCACCTGTTTCTTATATCTGTGCTCCAGTTATTACCGCCAATGTCACCATTATCCATTAATGCGGCATAGGCATAATCATAAGCATACCCTCCCAGGCTATATAAGAATTGAATACTCACATCAATTGCTTTCCAGCCTCCATTAAGGTTAAAGGCGCCTCTAAGCTTGGGCAGGGCCGATTTGCCTATATAATATTGGGTAGCCTGCGAATAGGTTTTGGTAATTCCGGTTAACAGCGTGCCTTTTTTTGCTGGATTTTTTGAGTAATAATCTTCCAGGTTAGAAACCTGTTCACCCGGGTCAAAACTTTTATTTGCATTTGCATCATCATAATAAACGGTCCAGGTACTGGTGCCTGTCTGCGGATCGACACCTGCAAAATTCCGGATGTAAAAATCAAAAATTGAATGTCCTACTGCCCACCCGAAAGGCGCCTGAACATCAATTGGCTTTTGTTTGCCGGTAGTTGGTTCAATTGGCATTGCTGTGATCTTATTGGTAAAATGCTCTCCGTTAACGCTTAGATCAAAGTGATAATTTTTGTTTTTCAATACATGTCCGACCAATTCAAATTCCAAGCCCTTGTTTTGCAGTTTCCCATCGTTTACCTGTATAATAGCATAACCAAGCGAAGGAGCGGTCCTTCTGTCGAATATCAGGTTATCGGTATTTTTAATGTAATAATCAATGGTACCGGTCAGGTATTTGCCAATTCCAAAATCTATACCTGTCTGAAACATTTTGGATGTTTCCCAGGTTAAATCAGGATTTCCCTTTGTGTTAAAGGCAAAAGATGGATTGTCATTTAAATTGCTGATATCATACCTGTCGTATCCCGGATAGTACCCTAGACCTTCCTGGTCGCCCAGAACGCCATAACTCGCTTTAACCTTCAGGTAATCAAATAAAGGCTGCTTTTCCATGAATTTCATTTTAGTCACTACCCAACCTAATCCAACCGAACCAAATGTGCCCCACTTATTGCCTTTAATAAAACGGGAAGAACCATCTCTTCTTGCTGTGGCCGACAAATAATAAATACTCTCATAATCGTAGTTTGCCTGGCCAAAATAGCTTTCCAGTTTGTTCGTATTTACATAAGAAGAGGCAGGATTAAATACAATCGCATTATTTAACTCCAGGCTATTATTATCCACCAGGTTGTATCCTGAGGCATTTGATTGCGATTGCCGGTAATTGGTTGATTCGTGCGCCGCTAACACCTCTAGGTTATGCGCGTTGAATTTTTTAGCATACCGAAGCATATTTAAAAAATTTATATTCAGCAATTCCATCTTGGTTTGGCCAATAGAACCATTTTGAGATGCGGCAGATCCGTAAAACTTATTATTACGATTAACACCCGCCTCGTTAAAATATTGAACTCCAATCCTGTTTTCCAAAGAAAGATTGTTTGTGAATTTAACGTTGACAGAGGCATTACCTGTAACATCGTTGCGCTTTGTTCTGTTGGTGTTGTAGGTAGCATCTGCAATGGCATTGGTCAACGGTCCGAACCCCCTTCCATTGGCACCGTAGTCATATTTAAATCCACCAAAAATTGGGTCTTCGATTTTATTGCCGGCCGCATTTCTTAAAAACAGGGGGTAAATGGAAGGAATATTATCAGCAAACCAAAAAACACTATTCGAGTTGGCTTCCTGGCCATTGTTATTAGTGGTTGAGTTTGCATAATTGACATTGAAAGCCGTAGTCAGCCACGATTTAACTTCGTGATTTAGATTGATACGTGCGGATATCCTTTCAAAATTAGAATTTATCACATACCCTTCATCTTTCAAATACCCAAAAGAGGTATAATAATTTGTCCTTCCTTCACCGCCACCCATTCTTAAATTAGCTTCCGTTCTGCTTGAGGGTTGAAAAGCAAAATCTTCCCAATTTTCAGGATCAAATTTTCTTGTTACGCCAGTCTTTACCATCCTGGTTACGGGATCAATCAATTGGCCACCATTTGCAACGTTCCAAATGTTGTTGTTTACACTTATACCATCTGGAGAGAACAGCTTGGTATTTGCATCATCTACAGCATTGGCAGCACCATTTGCAACAGCCTGGTTATACATAGCTTCCCAGCTTAGCCCAATAAATTCCTCAGGAGATTTTATTACGCTATAGCGCGGCAGCAGAGAACTGTTTGTACCGTATTTTCCATCGATTTCGATAAATGACTTTTTGCTTTTACCTGATCTGGTGGTAATTACAATCACTCCATTGGCACCTCTTGAACCATAAATGGAGGTAGCCGCCGCGTCTTTTAATACGGTTATATTGGCGATATCGGCCGGATTAATAGAGTTGATGGTCCCTGAATAAGGCACTCCATCCACAACATATAAGGGCGAACGGTTGCCATTTACAGAACCAATGCCCCGAATTCGAATGGTGGCAGATGTGCCCGGCTGGCCCGAAGTATTGATTATTCTAACACCTGCTACCTCGCCGGCTAATGCCTGCGACACGTTGGAGACATTTTTATTAGTGATCCTTTCGGCCGATACTACTTTTGCCGATCCCGTAAAAGCCTCTTTGGTAGTAACAGTATAACCCACCACAACCACTTCAGTTAAGGATGCTTCCTGCGGGGATAAGGCAACATTTACGGTATTATCGGATCCGATACCAACTTCCATCAGCGTAAACCCTACATAGGTAATCACCAGCGTTTGGCCATTTAAAGGCACGGAAAGCGAAAATTGCCCCTGCTCATTTGTAGTGGTACCTATCTGGGTATTTTTAACAAGTACGGATGCATTGGAAACCGGCGTGCCGGATGCATCCGTTACTATTCCGGTAACTGTTCTATTTTGCGCATGTAACAGGCCAATACCTATAATCCAGCAAAATAAAAACATAGATAGCCTTCTCATTTTCTATTATTTTAAAGATTAATAAGAAAAAAAAGATCAGATGTAAATGCTTTAAAAGCATTGTTAAAAGACAAAGAGTATTAAAGATACGCTGCCGATTTTACTAATTTCCTGTTATAATTTTTCACATGAAGTTTTTTTTACAAATTCCTTTTGTAAAAGTTTTGTGGGTGAGGGGGTCTCGCCTTGCATTGGCGAAGGTTAAGAAAATATTGTTGGTCAGCGACCAACAATGGTCAAGATTTTTCACATGTATATTATTTCACAAATTCCTTTTGTAAAAGTTTTGTGGGTGATAATTTGGGGTCAAAAAAATTAAAAGAATGATGCAATGATCCCTACTTAATTGCCATTGTTGGTCGCCGACCAACAATGAATGAAGACAATGCTGCAAAAAACCGAAATCATTTTCTCTGGTTTCATAAAATGGGCCAAATGTTTAAACCCAATCGTATCAGTTTATGATAATATTGTTGGTCAGCGACCAACAATGGCTAGCGACCAACAATGGCAGACTCACTGATATTTAGGTAGTCAAAAAAAATTAAAAGAATGATGCAATGATCCATTCTTACTGTATTGAATTTTCAGGCAAAGCGAGTATCCTGCAAATAAATTGCTGTCTGATTGTTTAGTATTCTTATTTTACAATCTCATTCATAACAATTTGATAATATTCCCCAAATGTTTAAAATTACGATTGGCTTGTTTGGTAGCTTTCTTTTGCTTGCCGGGTATAACTTTCAACAAAACGAACAGAAAGTTCTAAGTGAAACCTTGGACGTACAAGCGGCCGATACGCTGCGCAATGCCACCCGCTGGCCCGACGAGCTTTCTATCACACCTTTTACCGGGCCCGAAATTACCCCCAGCCCGGCCTGCCTGGCGGTGGCGGCCACCGGCGAAGTGTTTGTGGGTGTAGATAAGATGGGCTCCCTGGGCAAACTGCCTGGTAAAGGAAGTATCGTAAAATTAATTGATAGCGACAACGACGGTAAGGTGGACAGTCACACCGAATTTGCACAAGTTGATAATCCCCGTGGAATCATTTCTCTAGGTGACAAAGTTTATGTATTGCATACCACTTTCTCAGCCGAAACCGGCAAAGCCAGCGGTATGGACCTGGTGGTTTTTACAGACAAGAACAATGATGGAGTAGCGGACGGTCCGCCCGAACCACTTATCCAAAACATCAGTTCCCCAAAGTTTTTGCAAAGCCGCGGTACAGACCATGCTACCAATGGCATTCGTTTGGGTATTGATGGCTGGATATATATTGCCGTGGGCGATTTTGGTTTTCACGATGCAGTGGATCGTGACGGCACCAAACTAACCATGCTTGGCGGTGGCATTGTGCGGGTGCGGCCTAATGGAAAAGAGATGGAGGTCTATACCCATGGCCTGCGAAATATTTACGATGTGGCCATCGATCCCTACATGAATATTTTTACGAGGGGCAATACAAACGATGGCGGCGGATGGAACATTCGCTTTATTCACCAGGTACAGTCAGGTGAGTATGGCTACCCACTGCTGTTTAAACATTTTACCGAAGAAATTCTTCCTGCGTTGGTGGATGTGGGCGGAGGTTCGGGCACGGGGTCGCTATTTATGGATGATGCAAGCTGGCCCGCAAAATACAATCATGTGCCTATGATGGCCGATTGGGGCAAGAGCGGGTTGTACATTCACCGTGTAACGCCTGATGGGCCAAGTTTTACCCAAAAAGAAGAAGAGTTTATCAAGCTTGCGCAGATCACCGACCTTGATGTTGATGGTTCGGGACGTTTATATCTTTCTGCCTGGGATGGTGCAGGCTATTCTGGCAATCCCAATAAAGGCTTTGTGGTGCGGGCTGTGCCAAAAGACTGGAAATACAAAGCGTTTCCTGATGTTAAAAAAGCATCTGCAAAAAAATTGGCGGCCATGCTTACATCAGACAACGCGGTTGCCCGTTTAACCGCTCAACAGGAACTGCTTACCCGCCCTGCAAAAGTTTCCATCAAAACCAGTTGGAAGATTGCCGCAGATAAGGCTTTGCCGCTGTATGCACGTGTTGCAGGTATATATACCTATGCGCAGGCCGCCGGCGAAAATGGAACCGCCAATTTATTGAATTTGGTTGCAGACAACAATGTAAAAGAGTTTGCCTTACGTGCCCTGGCCGACCGCAAACCAAACCTGCAGAATGTGCCGGCTGAGCCGTTCATAGCTGCCCTTAACGATCCTTCTGCCCGGGTAAAGGTGGCCGCAGCGGTTGGCCTCGGCCGCCTCGGACGCAAAGAAGCCATATCACCTTTACTACAGGTAAAAGTGCCTGCGTCTTTTATAGCTCCTCCTAAAGACATGGAAGGGCCGCATGCCACTCCCAATTCAGCCATCATTCCCGCG
Source organism: Chitinophagales bacterium (assembly GCA_038204535.1). Lineage (GTDB taxonomy): Bacteria > Bacteroidota > Bacteroidia > Chitinophagales > Chitinophagaceae > Segetibacter. Next base: position 16,505 of record JBBRCW010000122.1, read on the forward strand.
CATATAGCGGTGCGATCATTAATAAGTCTGAATGCGGTTGATGAATGTGTAAAGGCCATAGGTACTGGCAGCTCAACCATTGCCTTGTGGGCTTTACGATACATGCACAATGCCAGAGCCGTTGATGGATTAATTGCCGCTTATTCTAAAACAAATGACCGCGGACTGAAAAACGACATTCTTTCCACCTTAGCGCGTTTATATAAAAAAGAGGCAACGCAGCTAGGTGAGTATTGGTGGAGCACCCGGCCCGATGGCCATGGACCCTATTACCGTGCGATGGACTGGGAAGAATCACCCGTTATTAAGAAATTTTTGATGGATGAACAACATAACAGGGGTTTAGCCGACAAGCAACTGTTTGCCGATCTGAATGCCAAATACCAAATGAGCATCACCGAATTTGGCGGTGAGGAAGTAGCAGCCGTAAAAGACGAGGCAAAAATTGACCTGGAGAAAATAAAAAATAAAAAGGGCCAGGTTGGGGAGGCGTCTATTGAAGATGTGATGCTTGCAATGGCCAAAATTGCAGGCGATCCCACAAAGGGAAAAGCGCTTTTTGTTAGCCAGGGTTGCGTTGCGTGTCATAGCATTAATAAAGGCGAGCCGCTGAAAGGACCGTTTATGGGGCAAATAGGTTCTATAATGAACCGCGAGCAAATTGCTGAATCTATTCTAAAGCCGAATGCCTCTATATCGCAGGGATTTGCAACGGTTTTGATCACCGCCAAAGGAAACAAAAGTTATATGGGTTTTGTTTCGTCAGAAACGGCCGATAGAATTACCATGAGGGATATTGCAGGCCAGGTTTCTACTGTAAGAACAGCCGACATACTTAGCCGCAAAGAAATGGAAAATTCTATGATGCCGCCCGGCCTTGCCAATGCCTTGTCGTACGAAGAATTTGCCTCGTTGATCAGCTATTTGGAAATGCAGAAGAAGTGAATAATGAATAATGAATAATGAATAGGGAGTAGGGAATAGTGAGTGGTGAGAAGTGAGTGGTGAGTAGTGAGTAGTGAGTAACAGGAAGTGGACAGTGAATAATGAATAGTGAATAGTGAAGTGATGTGAGTGGTGAGTGGTGAATTGTGAATGGTGAGTGGTGAATGTGAGAAACAGGAAGTGGACAGTGAATAATGAATAGTGAATAATGAATAGTGAATAGTGAATAGTTG
>JBBRCW010000123.1:0-17526 GCA_038204535.1 Chitinophagales bacterium
ATCACGTGGTTAATTCTTTTTCCACCGAATGAGAAGAGCCCCCGCATAAGGCGGGGCAGGCTGTGTGAAGGGAGACTTTCAAGCACGGTTCTGTGAGAGGCTTGGGCTGAAATGCCCTTGCCTACTCGACTGTTCTTCACCTGCAAATAGATGGACGAAGAAGCTGTTGGTGAAGAACACCAACAGAACACCAACAGGGGAACCCCGTATTCCGCTCTACTAAAACTGGGCTGGCGGCCCTGTAAAGGAAGCTGGTGGAAGGGCGGGGAATAAGAACGGGCAAAAAGCGAACGGGTAGCTGTAATGGCTGCCATAGGGGTTGAAACATAACCCCGCGGTGAAAACCGGCTAACGTGCCTATAGTCTGTTTAGCGTAAGTAAAATTGAAGAACTTTAAAATTGGATGGCTGGTTGGTGAGTTACAAAACGTTATCGAAATTGCTTAAATTCGACCGCCTGCCTATAACAAAATTATTGCCATTAGTGGGGCACGACGTTATATTGCGACCTGCAAAGGACTTGATTAAATTGTTTTATACAGGTAGCCGTAAGAAAAACTGCCCTTCCACGGGTAGTAGCTTACCGGTATTGCAGCCTGATTAATCGGGCTGTAATAAGCAACCTGAACAATGTACCGGGCAGTCGAAAGATTGGCTTTCGAAAACCGTGAGGTTGTTGAAAAAATTGATAAACTCAATTGGTGGAGGGCTAAACTGGATGGTATGTGCAAATTTTAGCTGATTCCACAAAATTTGGAAAGCGTGGTTTTGGCAAGATTTGCGGTCTGGAAGATATTCAGCAAATTATAACCGACATTGGCATAGCCGAACACACCGCCAGCACCTTACGCAGTATGGGCATCGAAGTAACAATTGTGTAGTAATTGTAAAAAACAACAAATGCTTAGCTTAAAAAATTTTGAAAAACAAGCAGCTTCCGACATTCTTGAAAGAGGGGTGAAATATTTTCGCAATGGACATGTTTCAGATTTGGAAGAAGAAGAAAATGGGGTTTGGTCAGCAGAAGTAGAAGGTTCAGACAACTATATAGTTGAAGTAACCTTGAAAGACAATGATGAAATAAAAAGTTATAGATGCGATTGCCCTTACCAGGGATTTTGTAAACATGTGGTGGCCGTATTGTATAAGTTGCAAAACGAAATTGTAAATGTTCGAACCAGGCAGTTAAAGGCTGCACGAAAAAATGTGTTTGAATCATTGCTTACTTCAATAACCCATAACGATTATCAAAATTTTGTGCGTGAATACGCTAAAAAGAACAAAACCTTTAAAACAGAGTTTGAACTATTTTTTGCTGATAAGGATGAAAGGATTGATGTTGAAAAAAAATATACGGACCTGATTGATAGATTAATAAAAAAACACTCCACACGCGGTTTTATCGAGTACAAATCTTCGTTTGGCCTGTCTAAGGAAATAGACAAGATTTTGGCTATAGGAGAAACATACATTGCCAAAAAAAATTATAGGGACGCTTTCGCCCTGTCAAGATCTGTTTTAAAGTGCATGAAAGAAACAATTGCAAATTGTGATGATTCCAGCGGCAATCTTGGCGAAAGCATTGATAATACGGTTGACTTGATAGAGAAAATTGCGTCGGCCGATGATGTGGCGATTGTATTAAAAGAAGAGGTATTTGAATTTTTGCGAATGGAATTGGTAGATAAGGATTATTTCGATTATGGTGATTATGGATATAACCTGTTTTCAATCTTTAAAGATCTGGCTGTTCAGCTTAACAAAGCAGCAATTTTTCAATTATTTACAAATGATCAAATTTCGAAGCTTACCGGAAAGTATGATGATTACAGAAGGGAGTTTTTTAAAATGCAACTGATTGAATTTTTACAGGAAACCGGAAAAATTTCTGATGCGGAAAGTTTGGTTCAACAAAACATGGATATAGTAGAAGTAAGAATGGATGTTCTAAACAAAGCTATTGCAAATAAAGATTACGTTGAGGCAAAGAAACTAATTGCCGAAGGCATAAAAATTGCCGAATCCAAATCACATTCGGGCACCGTTAACGAGTGGATGAAAGAGTTGCTGCGAATTGCGACATTAGAAAAAGATATAAACGTTGTGAGGAAGTACGCAAAATACTTTGCTTTATCGCCATGGAGTGTAAATAATGAGTATTATAATCAATGGAAAAAGACCTTTACAACAGATGAATGGAAGCAAACCATTGAAAATCATATTTCTGAAACAATACATAAAATAACAGAAGAGCGGAAACGGAGTAAAAATAGCATTTGGCAACCATCTGCCTATACTTCTATATTGAGCAGCCTCGCTCCAATATATATACAGGAAAAATATTGGGATAGACTGCTGAAACTGGTGCAACAGGAAAACAACCTGGGCACCACACTTCAATACCATCAGTATCTCATAAAAGACTACCCCAACGAGTTACTTGCCATTTATATTCCCGCGTTAGAAGATTATGGTATAAACGCAAATAGCCGGTCCGAATATGCCGACCTTGTAAGAAAGATGCAAAAGATCATAAAAGATATTCCCAATGGAAAGAATGATGTTTTAAACATTGCAAAACGCCTCAGGGACAGGTTTTCAATAAAGCCCCGCCGACCGGCTATGATAGAAGAACTGGATATATTACTGAAATAGTTTTGTATTCAATATCTATGCAATAGCAATAACCTGTTTTACCCGTGAACGATTAATAAAATGATAATTGACCAGAAAGTGATATATTAAATTCTGTAATTAAATACCTCTATGAAATCAATTTGTTTCAATTGTATTTTCTTCCTTTTCCTGGTGAAGAGCATATTATTGGCCAGTTGCGCCTCAGTCAAATCCGGCAGCAAGCCATTCTTTTTCATCCAGATGTCTGACCCGCAGTTTGGCATGTTTAGAAAGGATACATCGTTTGAACAGGAAACCATTAATTATACAAAAGCAATACAGCAAGCAAACCGGTTAAAACCGGCTTTTGTAATTGTAACCGGCGACCTTATCAACAAACCTTTTGATGGGGCGCAGATGACCGAATACAAACGCATTTCGGGAATGCTGGATAAAAGCATTCCTCTTTACAGCGTACCTGGTAACCACGATGTGGAGAATATACCTTCTCCACAGAACATCGCCGATTATAACAAGAACTTTGGCCCGGACTATTATACCTTTCAGCACGATAATATGCTGGGGATCGTGTTAAACTCAATGTACATGCACAGTCCGCAAAAGGTGCCGGCAAAAGCTATAGAACAGGAGCAATGGTTGGTCAGTATCTTACAAAAAGCGAAAGCGAAACAATATCGCCATATCATGGTATTTATGCATCATCCGTGGTTTCTGGAACAAGCCGTTGAACCCGACCAGTACTTTAATATTCCGCTGGCAACCCGTAAAAAATACCTCGCCCTGTTTAAAGCCAATGGGGTTCAGTATCTTTTTTCGGGCCACTATCATCGAAATGCTTTTGGTACAGATGGCGAACTTCAAATGATTACTACAGGACCGGTTGGCATGCCGTTGGGCAAAGACCCGTCGGGGTTTAGAATTGTTACTGTTGATGGAAATGATGTTGACTATCCATACTACGCTCTTGACGCTATCCCGGGTAGTAAATCGAAATAACCATTATTTCAGTCCACTGATTCGTTTTATTACTTACCCGGCAAACCACCAATGAATCAGCAAAGGCGGTTACTTATCTTTTCGTCTATATTCCAAATCGTATTCGGTTGTCCAGGTTTTGCCTCCATCGTCTGATCATTCGCCATGCTGCCTCACTTTTACTGGGCTTAAATTATAAAAGGTTAGCCTGCGGTCAAATATTTTTCCTTCTGTGTCCCTAAGACTGTCGGCCCCGAAAGAAATTTTATTGCTTTCTGCTTTTCCCCGCATAAATGCCGTGGATCCTCCTGTGTTATCTACCCACGTTTGCTGCCATTGACCTGTTGAGGCGTTATAGGTATTAAAACTTTTTCCGCTGTAAGCATTTCCGTTGCTGGTCCGGTTCTCCTGAATAATACAGCTATCTAATATCAGGTCAATTTTACTGTCGCCTGCCTTATTGCCTTTCTGATCGAAAACGATCCACTCTCCTATCCAAAAATCAAATTGCCGGTAAACAGCATCGGTCTTGCAGGGGCTGGACTTAGCTTGCTGTGAAATACAAATGGTACTGAAAGAAAATGAGAACAATGCAAGTAAAAAAGTATGTTTCATATGGAGGGTTTAAAATGGTTGGTCAAACTATGACAACACCATCGTTTACAAAGCTGTACCGTTCATCCATATCATCATATAAAAAAAGAGGATCGGGCTCGAACCTCTTTTTATCACCGTATTAAAAGCCCTGGAGTTATTTTACCACAATATATCTGTATGCTTTCGCTTTATTTGAAGGCACTAAATTATTAGCCGTCTTTTAAAATTTAGGGGTTTAGAATAGAAATCGTGAATAATTGTCGTGGTAACAATTTGATAACAATATGATAATGTCTTTTCAAAGAGAAAGTTATCCCCTTTACCACCCTTTTTATCCCCTTAATAATCTGTATCCTCAGCAAACACTGCTATAAATTTTTGTTTTTTAAATCAGACATTTTTGAGAATTGCCTGCTGTTGCGTGCGCAATTCCCTTTCATTTACAACTATTGTTACAATACGATTAATAAAAACCGCCCTTTCTGGCAAAAAATTCGAATAATTCAAATCGTCGTTTATTTTTTTAGGGGGATTTTCCAGATTTTATCGCAAACACTTTATCCACCTTGTATATTAAATTTTGTCTATAAAAGCATGATGTTTTATGCCCTCTCTTTTTAGAAAGGAATATTTTCTATTTCTTTATGATAAATAAAGCAAGCAAAATGGAACCTAATGCCATGCAATTACCAATTAAAAATTTTGAAAGATTAACTCCTAAAGATTTGGTACGAAAGCATATCGCTGACCCCACACACCAAATAACAGAAGAAGAATTTAATAAATTAATTGTGGGTGTATTTACAAAGGAAATTTCTAAAGACGAGGAAAAGCTTCAATAGTCATAACACTTTTCATCAATTTTTACTTCGGTTTAATTGCACAATTAAGCCTTTTTTAGCTTTATAACCACTAAGAACATCCGAAGGTGGTGACACGGAAAAGACGGAAGTTGTCTCTCTGTGTCTATAGAGAAAGGCTGTTGTATTTATCTGTAGTTAGAGTGGTGATATGGGTAGAACGCTGAAACCACCCTCTTTTATAAGGCATAACGATTAGATACCTAAAATTTAGCCACTAAGTATAGCCGAGGGAGGATTCACAGAAAAGAAGGAAGTTGTCCGGGTGTGATCTCTGGGAAAACTCCTTTATTTTTCAGAGCCTGCCCAGCCGAACGGCGTGGGGTTAGAATGGTGATATGGTAAGACCAAAACGTTTAAATCACCCTCTATTACAGTGTCCGGCGAATAAGGAAGGCAAACCATTGGCCCCCTGAACATTGCTTAAACAAACCGGTGCTTATGTGAATAAACTGGACACTATTTATAGGCGTGAGGTTCCTCTCAACCTTCTTTGTCAGGCTAAATAAATTCTACTCAAAAAAAATCAATAAATTTAGCCCGATAAAACGCTTGTTGAATGATGGTTTTCCTAAAAGGTAAAAAGTTTTGGATATTAGCCGCTATACTTATTTTCGGCAGTGCATTTATATTGATCAATCATCAACCGCCCGTTGATTTTACCACCCAGGTCAAGCCCATCATAAACAAAAACTGCATTACGTGCCACGGTGGTGTAAGGCAAAAAGGCGGATTTAGTTTATTGTTCAGAGATGAAGCGCTTGCAAAAACGGAGTCGGGAAAGTATGGCATTGTACCCGGCGATGCGGGTAACAGCGAGATGATACGCCGGCTGTCGTTAAAAGATCCCGAAGAACGCATGCCCTACAAACACGACCGCTTGTCAAATGACGATATAGATATGCTGACCCGCTGGGTAAAAGAAGGAGCCCATTGGGGACAGCACTGGGCATACGCCCCTGTTAAACCAGTTTCGGTTCCTCAGCCTGCAACATTTTTCGGACTCTATAAAACCAAAAGTAGCTGGGCTGCAAATGAGGTGGATTACTTCATCGAACAAAAATTAAACGAACAAAAACTATCCCCATCAGCGCAGGCAGATAAAAACACTTTATTACGGCGGGCAAGCCTGGATATTATTGGCATGCCGGCACCCGATAGATTGGCCAATAAATATTTAAATGACGCCAGCGACAAGGCTTATGAAAACCTGGTCGATTCGTTGCTTGCCTTACCTTCTTATGGCGAAAAATGGACATCAATGTGGCTTGACCTTGCACGTTATGCCGACACCAAAGGTTATGAAAGAGATGACAGCCGCAACATCTGGAAGTACCGCGACTGGCTGATCAAAGCGTTTAACAGCGATATGCCTTATGATCGTTTTTTAACAGAGCAGATAGCAGGCGATCTTTTACCCAACGCGACTGATGAAGATTTTATCGCCACTGCTTTTCACCGCAATACCATGACCAACGACGAGGGCGGTACAGACAACGAAGAATTCAGAACGTCGGCTGTGATGGATAGAATAAATACCACCTGGCAGGCTACCATGGGCACTACGTTTGCCTGCGTGCAATGCCACAGCCATCCGTACGATCCGTTTAAACATGAGGACTATTATAAATTCATGGCTTTTTTTAACAACACCCGCGACGAAGATACTTTTGCCGATTATCCATTGCTGCGGGAGTATAACGACAGTATGAAGCTGGTAATGAATAATGTGGTTTCGTGGGTAAAACAAAACGCACCTGCAGAACAGGCCGAAATAACCACCTTTTTAAAAACATGGCAGCCCGCCTATAATTCACTGGTTTGCGACCAATTTACCAACAGCGAATTAAGCGATACCAAATGGCTTGCTTTCAGAAACAATGCAGTCTGCCGTTTGGCAAATGTTGACCTCACCAACAGCAGCGAGCTTATCTATCGATACAAAGCCCCGGCAGATGGAGGCACCTGGCAAATTCACCTAAACGCCCCCAATGGCCCTGTAGTTTCAACGGTAAAATTATTGCAAACCAAAAACGGCTGGACGATCGCAAAGGCACCCTTGTTAAAAAGTAGTGGCGTACACGACCTCTATTTTACTTATACCAATCCGCAATTAAAAAAACCAACCGACAATGGCGCCGTATTCGATTGGTTTTATTTTACAGAAGGTTTTCCGGGTAGGGATAAGCCCGGCTTCGAGACAGCTTACCAGCAATATTGGGGTTTGATGAATGCCAACGTACCCACCACACCCGTTATGATGGACAACCCGGCTGATATGAAACGCTCCACGCATGTTTTTGATAGAGGCAACTGGCTGGTAAAGGGTGATGAAGTGCAACCGGATGTTCCGGAATCATTAAATCCGTTTCCCGCCAAAGCACCGCGCAACCGGCTGGGGTTGGCAAAGTGGTTAACATCCGCCCAAAACCCTTTAACGGCCCGCACCATGGTAAACCGGGTGTGGGAACAATTGTTTGGTACCGGACTTGCCGAAACTTTAGAAGACCTTGGTTCGCAGGGCATCTCCCCTACCCACCCCGAACTATTAGACTATTTGAGCTACCGCTATATGCATGAAGATGGCTGGAGTAACAAGAAACTCATCAGGCAAATTGTGCTAAGCGCAACCTACAGGCAAGACTCCAGGATATCGCCCGAACAATTAAAAAAAGACCCTTACAACAAATGGTATGCAAGGGGCGCAAGGGTCCGTTTATCGGCAGAACAATTAAGGGACCAGGCGCTTTGTATCAGCGGAATGATGAGTTCCGAAATGTATGGGCCCAGCGTTTTTCCTTACCAGCCAAATGGCATTTGGTTATCGCCGTACAATGGCAGAAAATGGATACAAAGCCAGGGCAAAGACCAGTATCGCCGTGCATTATATACCTATAGCAAACGGTCTGCCGCCTACCCTTCCATGATAGCGTTCGATGGCGTGTCGAGGGAAGTTTGCACCGTTCGCCGCATTAGAACCAACACGCCTTTACAAGCACTGGCTGCCTTAAATGATTCAGTCTTTATTGATCTTGCCCGCCACTTGTCAAAACGAATGCAAAGCCATTCTTCAAAGGCAGTTCCACAACAAATAGCTTCTGGTTACATGCTGGCTACGCATCATGCAATTGATGACAAAAGCCGGTTAGCGCTTGAAAAATTATACGACAAAGCCTTTCAATTCTACAAAAGCAATCAGCAAGAGGCCAGTAAGCTGAATGGCGGGGATAACGCACCGCCCGATGCAACTATTGCAGCATTAACGGTGGTGGCCAATGCAATATTAAATTTAGACGAAGTGGTTACTAAGAATTAAACGGATCGCGGTGGGGTGGTCAATTGTTAGAGGTTGTCATCCCGATCCTGATTTTTATCGCATAGACGTCAAATTGATTTGTTTTTTGGGATCGAATAGCAGGTTTTTATTCTGCTCCGGTTGCCCGCCCGTATAAATATCCGTTCGTACAGGTGTCATTTTAATTCAGGTTTATCGAAACTCGATTGTACCGAATATTTTTATGGCGGCTATTTCCGCACAAGCTGCCGTATATCGGTTTTTATTAAGAATAGCAATCTTTTCGTTCAAACCAATGCCAGGTAAAAGTTTTAGCTAAATTATTAAATTCTTAAATTGACGCCATTGCGATTTTTATCGGGAAGGGATCCCTTCTTGCATTACGGAATCAGTTCTATTTTCCAAGGTTCCCTGGTCGGCAATTTGGCAAAGCGGCATTGGTTATGATGTCATCCCGAGGCACGAGGGATCCTTTGTAATTACGTAGGGATTCCTTCCCGATCAAAATCGGGAAGGAATGACATGAGATGTCCGAAGGTCAAAAACTTGTTTTCATAATTCATCTTATTCATTGCCATCCTCTCCCCAAACGGTCACCACCAGGTTTCGGCCTCCGCCATAATCGCGGTGTTCGCACAAATAAATGCCTTGCCACATGCCCAGGGCAAGCCGGCCTTTGGTGACCGGTATCAACACCGAACTTCCCAGCAACGAGGCTTTCAGGTGAGCGGGCATATCGTCGGATCCTTCGGTATCGTGGCGGTATTGGGGATCGTTTTCTCTTACAGTTTTCGAAAAGTACATTTCAAAATCCATTCGTACGGTTGGGTCGGCATTCTCGTTAATAGTTAGCGAGGCAGATGTGTGCTGAATAAAAACCTGGCACATGCCAGTCTTTATTTTTCTGATATCGGGCATTGCCCTTAAAATTTCGGCTGTAATGATATGAAAGCCTCTTTTCACCGGCGGAAGTGTGATATTTTGCTGATAGATAGTCATAAAAAATGTAAAAATGGTGAATTCAAAAGTAAGAAGCGACACGGCTTCGCTTTAGCAGATTTTATATATTTTTCTATGTAACATTTCAAACCATTCTCAGATCACTCCAAAATTTCTTTTTGGTTTAAGATAGAGTATATTTAATACAACTATCTGCGCATGAAATGTTGAGTAAGTGCAGAGGCGAAAGACATTAGAAATTCATCTGTATACTCAAAATAAAAAATGAAGCTCACCCAGCAACAAAAAGCCGAAATCTGCAAAGCGCACGACACTTATTGGAACAGCTACCTTTCAGGGGATGTTTCGACCATGTCTGATTTGCTTTCAGATAATTATTCGCAGGTTGGGAGCGCAGAGGACGAAGTTTTTGACAACAAGAAATTGGCTGTTCAATTTTTGCATGATACTATTGACCAGGTAGCTGGCAAAATGGAAATGCGCAACCGTATTACCACTTTGCAGCAATTGGATGAACTGGTTTTGGTGCATGAAAGATGCGATTTATTTGCCAGGTCCGGAGAAAATTGGTTCTTCTACGCCCGGTTCAGGGCTTCTACCATTATGAAACACCAACAAGATGGCTGGAAGATCATTCATCAGCATTCCTCCTTTCCCGATGCCAAAACTGAAGAAGGGCAAAACGTTGCCATTGACAAGATAACAGCAGAAAACGATCAGCTTCGCGAAGCCGTAAAACGCCGCACAATAGAACTGGAATATAAAAACCGGGAACTGGAAATTGAAACTGCACTGGAACGGGTTCGTGCAAGAACCATGGCCATGCGGCAACAGGACGAACTCATTGATGTGATTACTTTGTTAGCAGATCAATTGGTTCACCTGGGTGTCGACCTTGGAGTCGCCAATTTTAGCAATGGTCTTAGTGACAAAGATTGGGACCTCTGGCTCTATACCAGTAAAGCACAGCCAGGCAAACAAACAAGACGGGTATTTTGTCCCTGGATTGATCATCCCTATTTTCATGAAGTGAAAGCCGCCATCGGGAACTTTAAAAAGGGAATTGATTTGTCTGTGGCTGTATTTGGTAAAGCAGATAAAGATAGTTTCCTGGATTATGTATTCGCCCATACCACTTACAAAGATGATTATGCTGATCTTCCGGATAGCATAAGAGAATTTTTGTATAATTCGCCGGGATATACCTGGTCTTCCATTATTTTAAAAGATACATGGGTTTCGATCTGCAGGTACGATATCAAACCATTTTCGGATAAGCAAAATGCTATCTTAAGAAGATTTACCAATGCATTCGGACAGGCATATACCCGCTTTCTCGATCTTCAAAAAGCTGAGGCACAGGTAAGGGAAGCACAGATTGAAAATGCATTGGAAAAAGTGCGTTCCCGTTCATTAGCCATGCATAAGAGTGAGGAACTACAGGATGTAGTAACAGCCGTATTTGAAAGGTTAAAGGAACTGGATATTCAAATGGATGCAATAAACCTGGATGTGTACCCGGAAAATTTAAAAGATGCTTGTTTATGGACTGCCATACCCGGACAAGTCTATTCAAAGGAATTGCATATACCTTACGCTGAGGTTAAAATATTCAAAGACATTTATGAAGGTTTGATAGAGGGAAAAGTATTGCATACAGCAGCATATTCCCGGCAGCAAAAGAATGAGTTCTATGAATATATATTCAGTCATTCCGATTTTAAAAGCACTCCCGGGGAACGAAAAAAACTGATTTTGGCGGCTGATGGTTGCTCTATTTCATTTGCCTATGCAAAAAACTCGGGGATCATGGCCACCCGTTATTCAAAAAAACCATTTTCAGAGGCTGAAAATAATATTCTTATCCGGTTTGCAAGAGTCTTTGAACAATGCTATATCCGGTTTAAGGATCTTGAAAAAGCAGAAACACAATCAAGAGAATCTCAGATTCAACTGGCATTGGAAAGGGTTCGTGCAAGAACAATGGCCATGCAAAAAAGTGAAGAATTGTTAGAAACTACTTTTTTACTTTTTGAGCAGTTTAAAGCCCTGGGAGAAACAAGTGATCAGATCTCAATTGGCCTTTTTAATGAAGAGGAAAATGTCATGGACTTGTATACAACAATGTATGGCGCTCAATGGAAAGAGCCTGTAAAAGTTGACCTTGATGAACCGGTGGCCATTAGAAAAATTTATGCCGCCTGGAAAAATAAAAAAAAGAGTTTGATAGTTGATCTATCCGGCAATGATTTGAAGAGGTTTAATGCGTTCCGAAAAAAATTATCAAATCTCGACTATAAAGAAAAACGCTGGGTTATTCATGCCGCCTTCTTTTCAAAAGGAGTGTTCACTTTTTCTATGGCTGAACCACCTCAGCCGGAAATTATTCAGTTGCTGGAAAGATTTGCGGGGGTATTCGAACAAACTTATACCCGCTTTCTCGACCTGCAAAAAGCAGAAGTGCAGGCCCGGGAAGCACAAATTGAAGCTGCTCTGGAAAAAGTACGTTCCCGTTCGTTAGCCATGCACAAGGCCGATGAGTTGCAGGAGGTGGTGACGTTGGTGCTGGAGAAATTACAGGAATTTGGTATAGCCATGGATGTTGGAGGCGCCATTATTACCACATATATACAAGGATCAAAAGACGTCATTCACTGGCTGGCTTCACCCGATATGTTGTTTTCAACAAGTTATTACATTCCATATTTTGACCTCTCTGTCTTTTCTGATTTTTGGGAAGCAAAGGAAAGTGGAAAAGGATTCTTGGCCAAAGCATATTCTTTTGAAGAAAAAAACGCATTCTTCAAATATGCCTTTGAGCATAGCGATTACAAAAATTTTCCCGACGATTTTAAAAACCAAATATTGGGATTTAGTACTTATGCCCATTCTGCAGCATTCTCAAAAAACTCCGCCATACTCATTCCTTCGCATAAGGGAGAGATAATTACTGACAAACAAAGTGATATACTAAAACGCTTTGCAAAGGTATTCGAGCAAAGCTATATCCGGTTTCTCGACCTGCAAAAGGCAGAAGCACAGGCAAGAGAAGCCCAGATTGAGGCCGCATTGGAAAAAGTGCGTAGTCATTCTTTAGCCATGCATAAAAGTGATGAACTGAATGAAGTTTTAGCTACTGTTCATGAACAACTCACTTATCTTAAAGTAGAGTTTGATTCGTGCCATATTTTGATATTCTCAGATCACAACAGAGATATTGAATACTGGACCATAGGCACTAAAAACATGTTATATTCCCGGTTTTGCTTTCCTTATGTTGATTTTTCTGCATCAAAGCATATCTCAAAAGCACGGGAAGATAATTTGAATTTGTTTGCCAAAAACTATCATGGAAGTGAAAAAGCCGACCTATGTCATTACCTATTTGAGCAAAGTGATTTTAGGAAAATACCAGAAGAACGGAAACAATTTATAACAGAAAGAGAAGAGTTTACTATTTCAATAGGGATAGGAGAACACATAGGTCTTCAAATTACCAGTTACTACAAAAAAGCATTTTCGACAGAAGAAAATGAAATCCTGACACGTTTCACTAAAGTTTTTGAGCAAGCTTATATCCGCTTCCAGGACCTTCAAAAAGCAGAAGCACAGGCAAGAGAAGCACAGATAGAAGCCGCATTGGAAAAAGTTCGTTCCAGGTCGCTGGCAATGCATACCAGCCAGGAGCTAAAAGACGTGGTTACAGTTGTATTAAATAAGCTGCAGGAACTTGGAATTGTTTTAAACGGTGGCGTCGGCATAGCAACTTTTAACGAGGGTAGCAAAGATCTGCTTCATTGGATCTCATCTCCCGGACTGCTGGATGCTTCTTTATGTTTTCATCTTCCGTACACCAATCATCCCTTGATTACCGATTTTTGGGATGCCAAAGAAAAGGGATTACACTTTTTAGCTAAAACCTATTTGTACGACGACCTGAACAGTTTTTGGCAGTATGCATTTACACATTCTGATTACAAAAAATTACCTGAAGATTTAAAGAGCTGGCTTTTACAACAACAAAGCTGGGCCATTTCATCGGCCTGGGTAAAAAACTCAGCTATCTACATAAATAATTATTCTGGCATTCCATTTACTGAAAGTGAAAATGAAATATTAGTAAGATTTGCCACTGTATTCGAACAGACCTATATCCGGTTTCTCGACCTTCAAAAAGCCGAAGCCCAGGCACGTGAAGCTCAAATACAACTTTCATTAGAAAGAGTTCGTTCAAGAGCAATGGCGATGCACACTTCTGAAGAGTTGAATGATGTACTGTCTGTGCTTTTTGATCAATTTGATATACTTGGGATTCAACCAGTCAATACATCACTTAGCCTTATTGACCTGGACAAAAACCTGCTTACGCTGCGCATTACAGGAAAAGAAGGTAAAAGGATTATCGGAAAACACGAGTTTGCCCTGGATACAATTGATATATGGAAACAAGCTGCTGAAAGATGGAAAACAAGTGCGCCGGATGCTGTCAATCTTTTTGAGTATCCAAAGGAAATACTTCCACTTATATGGAATCTTTTTACTGATATTTATAATTCAATGCCCGATGATGCAAAGCCGGCAGTGGAAGATTTTCCAGATGGTTTGTTTATAACAGAAGGTTATTGCAAATTTGGATACCTGGGATTTGCCCATTCAAGAAAACCAACAGAAGAAGAAAAAGAAATCGTATTAAGATTTTCGACTGAGTTCGGAAGAGTTTATCAACGCTTCCTCGATCTGCAAAAAGCAGAAGCACAGGCAATGGAAGCGACCAGGCAGGCATCAATCGAAAGAGTTAGGGGCGAAATTGCCAGCATGCGTTACACCAACGATCTGCAACGTATTACCCCTTTAATATGGAAAGAATTAAAAACCCTTGGCGTAGATTTTATAAGATGCGGCGTATTTATTATTGATGAGCATGAAGAAAAAATAAAAGCATACCTGTCGGCAGCAGACGGCCTTTCATTAGCCACCATTCAATTTTCTTTTACGATTAGCAACATTACTATTGCAATGGTTAGCGCATGGAGAAGCAACCAGGTTTATAAAGCACATTGGACAGGCGAAGAATTTCATAACTGGACGGATACCTTGATTGAGGAAGGGCAGGTGCCAGACCGCTATGCATACGAGGATACTTCTGTCGGCATAAAGGGACTTGAAATGCATTTCATTCCCTTTAGCCAGGGAATGATGTATGTAGGTAATACCCAATTGCTAAGTGCCGAAGAAACTGCGCTGGTTACATCGCTGGCAGAAGCCTTTTCAATAGCCTATGCCCGCTACGAAGATTTTACAAAACTTGAAAAGGCAAAACAGCATACTGAATCGGCGCTTACCGACCTGAAAGCAACCCAGGCCCAACTTATACAATCAGAAAAAATGGCCAGCCTTGGCGAGCTTACCGCAGGCATTGCACATGAAATTCAAAACCCGTTAAATTTTGTCAACAATTTTTCAGAAGTAAATAAAGAACTGCTGGAAGAATTGGCAGACGAAATTATTAAAGGCAATACAGACGATATTAGCACCATCATAAAAGACCTGGCCGACAACGAGGAAAAAATAAATCTTCATGGCAAACGGGCCGATGCCATTGTAAAGGGCATGCTACAGCATAGCCGCACCAGCAAAGGCGAAAGAGAGCTGACCGATATTAATGCCCTATGCGACGAATACCTGCGCCTTACCTACCATGGGTTGCGGGCAAAGGACAAGTCGTTTAATGCTTCTATAAAAACAGATTTTGATAACAGTATTGGAAAGATAAGCGTGGTTCCGCAGGATATTGGAAGAGTGATTATGAATTTACTAACCAATGCGTTTTATGCTTGCACTGAGCGAAGCCGAAGTGCAGCCCCCCTGCCCCCTCCCGAAAATATCGGGATTAACTCCGGGGGGTTTAAGGACCCTTCTTACAAATATGAACCTACTGTTTGGATAAGTACAAAGAAAGAGGGTGGCAAAGTACTTATCTCAGTAAAAGACAACGGACAGGGTATTCCTCAAAACATAGTCGATAAAATCTTTCAGCCATTCTTCACAACAAAACCGACAGGACAGGGAACAGGGCTAGGATTGTCATTAAGCTATGATATTATTAAAGCACATGGTGGTGAAATAAAAGTGGAGACGAAAGAAGGGGAAGGAACACAGTTCACAATTATTTTAAGCGAGTCGTAAATCATGGAAATCATTTAATCTTATAAATCATGGTTCGGACAATTTATGATATTATAAAAGTACATGGCGGTGAGATGAAAGTGGAAACCAAAGAAGGAGAAGGAACACAGTTCACGATTATTTAAGCGAATCATAAATCATGGTAATCATTTAATCTTATAAATCATGGTTCAGACAATGAATGATATTATAAAAGCACATGGCGGTGAATTGAAGGTCGAAGCTAAAGAAGGTGAGGGTGCGGAGTTTATAATTACACTACCTTTTTAAACAATGATGTCGAATAAACTTAAAAAATGAAAGCAAAATCAATCAAAGGAAATTCAACAGAAGAAATCAGCGTTGCCTTACAAAAAAGCATGGTTGATGGATACAAGCCCACATTGGCTATCGTATTTATCTCCATCAAACAGGATATAAAAGCTGTCTGCGAAATATTAGATCATCAGGACATCAGCATTTTTGGAGCGACCTCCAGCGGTGAATTTATTGACGAAGAAATTAGCGAAGAGGGCATTGTCATATTGTTGATGGATATGAAACAAACTGACTTCAGCATTTTGATAAAAAGTTACGAAGGCAGAAAAATGGAAGAGGTAGCAAGAACCATGGGCCTCGATGCATTAGAGCGATTCGAAAACCCATCGTTCCTTATTTGCAACAGCATGGTAATACGAAAAAGGTTTATTGATGGGAGAGCGCTTATCGACGGTCTTGAGAGCGCAGTAGGCAAACATATTACCATTTGGGGTGGTAATGCAGGCGATGACAGATTATACGACCATACCATGGTCTTTACCAATAAGCAAAGCTTCGATGCAGGTGTTCTCTTGTTGGTGTTGAATGCTGATAATATTGCAATGAAAGGCATGGCTGGTTATGGCTGGAAACCTGCTGGCACAGAAAGAACAATCACACGGTGCGAGGATAACATAATTTATACCATCGACGGAAAGCCTGCGCTGGATGTCGTATTTAAACTCCTCGGGCTGCAATTAACAAAAGAAGATTCCGAAAAATTTAAACCCGGCAATGTAATTTTTTGCGTTGCCCGTCAGGAAGGTGCGCCGGTGATGAGGGCATCCGGTTATTTCAACTGGGATGAAAAATGCATCTCTGTTCTTGGAGATATTCAGCAGGGAGATACATTCCGGTTTGCGCTGCCACCCGATTTTAATATAGTGGATCAGGTAACGAAAGACGCCCGGCAACTAAAACAAAGCGATTTTCCTGATGCCGATGCAATGGTTATGTTTTCCTGCATAGGTCGTTTCGAAGAATTAGGCCCCATGGTAAGTATAGAGATTGAAGGAGTAAAGAATAGTTTCAACGTCCCGATGGCCGGATATTTCTGCTACGGCGAATTCGGAAGATCAACAAATGGTAAAAATGAATTTCATAATAATACTTGTTGCTGGGTGGCATTGAAAGAAAAATAAATAATTATGAATGCAAAATCGATCAATGGAAAACTGAGAAGAGCAACAGGTGGCAATTTAGAAATGCACAACCTAACGACCTGTGTGATTGCGTTAAAAGAGAAATAATTTTTATGTACTTAGCTTCAGTGCCACTATTAAACATCGTTGTGTCACTCACTTTTACGTTTAGTTTTTAATTTAGCTTTTCTCAAATTGCTTTGTGCTATTAATTTAAAATTGTGGAAATATGGAAAACAATATCAAACTTATTGAACATAAAAAAGTAAGAACTCTTTGGGATGAAAAAGACGAGAAATGGTATTTCTCAATTATTGACGTAATTGAAATCTTAAGCGGCAGCCCAAGACCGAGAAAATACTGGAATGCTTTAAAAACGAAGTTAAAACAGGAAGGAAGTGAGTTGTCCCATAATTTGGGACAACTGAAAATGGAAGCTGCCGACGGCAAGTTTTACAAAACCGATGTTGTATTTTGAGGGGTGTTTAAATCAACAGGATGCAACTCATCGGGAAAAATATTTGAAATCGTCTTGGGGCAAAAGATATTGAAAAGAAAGATTGAAAAATTATCTAACC
>JBBRCW010000124.1:0-17357 GCA_038204535.1 Chitinophagales bacterium
AACGTTTTTAGCTATTTTGAAAAAAAAGAAGGTTCCAATCAATCTGACAGCCTGAAGCCAGGCTGGCCACAACGCGTAAAAGACCTGGCAAACCGGTTTAGAGCATACAATTTTAGTGAATCGGATGTTGAAAAGTCGAGGCAAGCGGCCGTTTATGCCGCTAAAACCTTCTTACTGACCCGGTCTGATTTGTCACTTTCCGCTCTTTGGGATTGTATAGAAAATGAAAAAAATCTTTTACTTCAGGAGCCCTTTGCTGCAAAGGATAAAAATGCAATAGATGCGCTGGACAATTTACGGAAATCACTTTCAACGAGGCAAGCTTCATATACCGTTTTCGCTAAAGCCGGAAACGAAATTGCTGTAAAAACCAGCAAGAATAATCCCTGGTTTACAGAGCATATTGCCCGTTGCAGGGAATACCATCGTTCCGTTGAATTTCGTGACCATTATATCCGGTTTATTAATCTGTCGTACGAAACCGCCTTCGTGCTAATTAAGGAATACCAGACGTACAAATCTGAAAGGGGGCTGATCGATTTTGCCGACCAGGAATTGCTTTTCCTGAAAATGTTGCAAACAAACGACGTAGTCAGAAATGAGGTAACCGCAACCTTTAAGCAGGTAATGGTTGACGAATTCCAGGACAGCAGCCCCGTGCAACTGGCAATTTTTGATGAACTGAAAAAACTGGTTGAACATGCTGTATGGGTTGGTGACCCAAAACAAGCCATATATGGTTTCCGGGACAGCGATACGGAACTATTTCAAAAAGCTTTGGATAATGCAAAAGAAAAAGGTGCCGAAATCAACCCATTACCCAATAGCTACCGTTCGCGACCTGCGCTGGTGTACGCCGCCAATGAAATATTCAAGGGCATCTTTCAGAATTTTCTCGAGCCCGGGCACATTAGTTTACAACCTTGTGAGGACACTATAGCGAGAGAAGGAATCTTTGACATCCCGGCCATGCGGGTGCAGTTTTATGCCGATAGCAATCAGGATAACTATTACCGGTCTTTAGCCAGGCAGGTAAAACAGTTCCTCGATAGCGAAATGAAGGTGTATGATAAATCGGCAAATACCTTCCGTCCAATCAGGGGCGGAGACATCGCACTCTTATTCCGCCAGAATGACCATATCAGGAAAGCCGCAGAAGCTTTCAAAGAAATAGGTCTTCCCGTTTCGTGTGAAGCAGATGGACTGCAGCACCAGGCAGAAGTGCTTTGGATCGCTAGTTTATTGCGGTTATTAATCAATCCTCATGATAGCCTTGCCATTGCCAATATCGCCTTGCTTGAACAGGCCATTGAAACAGTGCAGGCGCTGATTGAAAAGCGTATTCCTTTTGCTGATGCAGAGAAAGAAGCTTTTGAAAATCAAACAGCGCAAACCGGCGACAAGTGGCAAACTATTTCGTCTATAGTACAGGTAGTGACCGGCCAACAAAAATTACTGGCACAAATGCCATTGGTGCAGGCCATCAATCATTTGGTTACCATATCGCAACTGGCCGGCTATTGTGCCCGTTGGGGTAATAGCGACCAACGCATGGCGAACATCGGTAACCTGGTAGCGCAAGCTGCGGCTTACCAACAGCAATGCGAGGTAACGGGCATGGCGGCTACCTTCGCGGGTTATTTAGACCATCTTTGCCAGTTGGAAACCTTGCCACCCAGCGAAAGCGAGCATGCCGTCACCCTCATAACTGCACACAAAAGCAAGGGATTGGAATGGAATATGGTCATCCCGGTAAATCTTTCTATGGGCGATGATGATTATAAAGTGATTTTCAATACTATTCATGTAAGGCATCCGGCCGAACAACACGAGCACCTGCTGGGCGGGCAAACCATTTACTTTCTGCCATGGCCATTTGGCGATAGCAAAAAAATAATTTCAGCTGTGCCAGACCTTATGGATAATCGCAACGCATTGGATGACCATTTACAGGCAACCAACCGTTTTTACCGCGAAGAAGACCGGCTGATGTATGTAGCCCTTACACGGGCAAGGGATTTTCTGGTGCTTCCTTTTTATAAGAAAGATAGTGGCTGCGGTGTAGAGCGTGACCGACTGGGGACCGCCACGGGCTTATTTACCGCCACAGATTGGGAAACTTTAAAGAAAAGGGTACATGGTGATGTAGTTGATCTAAAAGGACATAATATAATAGTAGAACATGTACCCACTTTTGCCGAACCAGAAGAACAGAAATTGCTGGCAGGTCAGGAAGTTTATTATTATAATACCGGCGAGAGAGATTTAGAACATCAACCCGCGCCCCGCTATATCTCTCCTTCGCGTCAAAAAGTAAACACCAAAGGCATTACGGTGACGGTGTTGAACGATTACCAGCAACCCCGCTTACCATTAAACGGCCTGAAAGCAAACGAGGTAGCAATGTTGGGTACCGTGCTGCACCATGCCTTTGCCGGCTGGAAATACGACGATCCCAAAAAAACAAGGCAGGAAGGTTTACAATTTCTGTTAGACCGCATGCAACTGAACGGACATGTGCAGGCAACAGAGCTAGACGACCGTTTTACCTCGTTCCGGGACTATATTTACAACAAATACGCACCGATTGGCGAAGCCCGCGAATTACCTCTTCGCAATGTAATGGGAGGCAATGGCACCATCACCAGTGGTACGGCCGACATGGTCCTTCAAACCAAAGAAGGCCTGGTACTAATCGACCACAAAACCTTTCCCGGCGATTTTGATACTATGGCCCTCAATCCCGACCACGACCACTTTGCGGGCAAGTATGCCGGGCAGTTACTACTTTACAAGCAAATGCTCGAAAGCGCTACCAGCCAGCGGGTGGTGGGTATGTTGCTTCATTATGTGGTGCAGGGGAGGGTGGTGGAGGTGGGGGTTTAAGAATAATGATAGCAACAACCTGTTGCGCTGATTGCGGATTTGAGTTTATCACGGACGATTATTTGTATCCTAATCAAGATGGCTATAGATTTGACCTTTGTGAACAATTGTTTAAGATGAATGAAAACTGTAGAATTAAAAGAGATACAAGGCAGGTGGAAAAGGATAATAACTGGCCAAATTGGGAACTAAACCGCGGATGTAAAAGAAATGGAAATAAGGGTATCGTGCAGTAGGTTTAAAGTGCAGTTTTAGATGTTAGCGAACAACGAGAAATGAAACAATAAGTAAAAATGGCGAAGGGGAATAAATAATGGGAACACACTCAATTAAGGAAATAGCTACCTCAAATGATCGATTTAAGTTGTACAGTTTAATTTGCTATCCAAAGGATCTTTCAGGATGCATTGATTTTTTGAAAACGGAGGAGATTTCGGTTTTAAACATAGGGAAGGAATTGGCAGTCTACATCGATTCATTGGAAGATTACTCGTACCTGAACATAGACGTATACGATTATGTCAAAAAGCTTTTGGATAAGCACAAAACTAAAATGAATGGCAATGGAAACGATGTATTAGCCATTTACAATTTAGGTATCCTTTTTGAACCTTTTCTCGAATTAAATCCCACTCAAATTCTAAGGGAATTCTCAAAATCTACTGCTGTGATTATCGTTTGGGAAGGTCAAACCGAAAATCAGGATATATTTCATTGGGAAAACAAAAAAGACAAATATTTTCTTGACTTTTCAGAAACGCAAATAAAAAGACTGGATTATGCAATATAAAGAGCTGATACAATTTGAACCAATAACTACCGTGGTGAAGTTGGTAAGTGCCGGTGAACATTCAATAGCTGAAAGCCTGGTGAAAACATTTGTTTTTTCCAGGAAAATGCAGGAAGACCTGCGTGAGATTATTTTAAAAAATCTTGCTACCGAACCTACCTATGAAACAAAAGGTATTCAGGTGGTAGGTAGCTACGGTACGGGTAAATCTCATTTAATGTCGTTGGTGTCAGCCATTGCTGAAAGTGCCGATTTGGTGAAAAATATTCAAAATGAAGAACTCAGGAAAGATTTCAAAGCAATAGCTGGTAAATATAAAGTGCTCCGTTTTGAAATTGGTACTGACCGTCCCCTGAAAGATATTGTCTTTTCGCAGATTGAGCGTTACCTGAAAAAGGAAAAGATTGATTTTAAATTTGATGAAAATTCAAATGAAAGTTGGAAATCCCTCATCCAGCAGATGATGGCGACTTTTGAGGAGAAATTTCCTAGTCATCACTTCCTGGTTGTTATTGATGAAATGCTTGAATACCTTAAAGGGAGAAACCCAACCGCATTGAACAATGATTTGATGCTGCTGCGGCAGTTGGGCGAAGCTTGCGACAATTCACGATTTAAGCTCATATTTGGCGTACAGGAATTGTTGTACCGATCTCCTGAATTTCAATTTCAGGCCGACATGTTAAACAAGATTGAAGACCGGTATGCTGATTTGATTATAACCAAAGAAGATGTTTCTTATGTGGTGAAAGAACGCCTGCTTAAAAAAGATATTCACCAAAAAGCAAAGATCAGGGAACACCTTTTGAAGTTTGCTCACCTGTTTGAAGGAATCAATACCAATTTGAATGAATTTATTGATCTCTTTCCGGTACACCCGAACTACGTTAGCTATTTCGAAAAAATAAAACATGGCAAAAGCCAGCGCGAAATACTAAAGGTGCTTTCTGTAAAGTTCCAGGATATATTTGAAAAGGAGGTTCCTGACTCCAATCCCGGACTGATAACCTACGACACCTACTGGCCCGATCTGGCAAAAAATCCGGCAATGCTTGCAATCCCGGATATTAGAATGGTTCGCGACAAGGTGGATATCATCTCTGGAAGAATTGCTAATCACTTTAGTGGTGCAAGGGCTAACCGAAAAGAAATTGCTCAGAGCATTGCACAGGCATTGGCCATACGAATACTATGCGACGATTTAGATAAAAGAAACGGGGCAAGCGCTCACAGTTTAAAGGAAGATTTATGTGTGACCTTACCCCATGTAGATGAACCGGAATTGTTGCTGGCAGCTATCGAAAGCACGTCGAAACAATTGATAACTGCCACTGCAGGCCAATATATAGACCAGGATACTGTAAGCGCAGATTTTTATATCCGTACCGAAGGCGGTATCAATATTCCTCAACTTATTCGTGATTATGCCGATGAAGTCATTAAAAGAGACACTGAACAGGCAGACCAATACTATTTCGATTTCCTGCAATTTATTTTAGAAATCCAACAAGACTCTTATCGGTCCGGCTTCAAAATTTGGCAGCATTCGCTGGAATGGATCGATAAAAAGAGCTTTCGCTTAGGGTATATTTTTTTTGGAAATCCCAATCAACGAAGCACTACAGAACCCATACAACAGTATTATATTTTCTTTTGTCCGCTTTTCAACACCATCAACCGGAACGATGGTGATGACGAAGTTTATTTTGATGTAGCAGGCTTATCCGAAGCGTTTAAAGATACCATTTGCCTGTACGGGGCAGCAAAGGCCAAATATGCTTCAGCCCCAACAAACCATAAAGCTTTGTTTAGCAGCCAGATTGAAGAGTACCAGCGTAAAGCCATTGCTTTGTTCGACAAAGAATATGCAGATAAAACCAAAGTCATTTACAAGGGCGATAGCAAAACACTAAAGTCGTACCCTCTGCCAGGAGAAGGCTCCACTAAGGAAATGATTTTTCGGAACGTAGCTGCCAAAGTGCTCAATAAAGCATTTAACGATAGAAATCCTGAGTATCCGGCTTTTGCCGATTTGTTGCAGCCGCTAAGCAAGGAAAATTTCGAGGGCCGAATAAAATCCGCATTAAAAAAGATTACACTTACCACTCAACCAAACAGGGATGGCGAAGCCATTCTCAGTGGTCTTGGCTTGTGGAGTGGTCAAAACATAGTCACCGATACCAGTAAGTATGCAGAAAGCATTAAAAAAAAGATGAAGGAAGCGGGTGAGGGGGCTGTGCTAAACCGCTCTGATATCATTTATTCGCATTATGCCTAGGCAAACCTTTGGTATTCGGTAGATTTTAATATCGATTACCAATTACAGTTTATTGTGTTAACTGCATTGGCCTACAAAGGTGATATTGAAATCAATTGGTCGGGCAGCAAAAACCTGTCAGCCACCAATATTGACACCGTACTTACGCTTACAGAGGAAGACTAATTTCACTTTTCAGCATATAAAACAGCCACAGGGTATTCCGATAAAACACCTGAAAGCATTGTTCACCTGTCTGGGTTTACCCGACTATACATCTGAACTTGAAAAACCGGAAACCATCAGCAGGATCATTACTGAAGCAAAAACCATAGCTGAAAAGGTAGTGAAAACAAAGGCTACTGTTGTTCAGGGATTGAAGTGCCGAAATGTGTCGTTGCTGAGTGAGGAGGATATTGCCAATATGAAAACTGAACTGGAAGCATTGGGAAAGCTGCTCGATAATATTCAGTCTTACAATTCGTACGGCAAGTTAAAGGCCTTCAAATTTACTGAAGTTGAATTGATAGCTGCTTTCAACGCTTTTCCCTATTGCGCCCGGGTAAATAAGTTGCAGGAAAAAGCCGTAAAATTTGAGAAAATGATCGGTTATCTATACACCGCTCAATCGTATGTGGTTGAGCAAGAAAAGCCATTGTTTGATGAAATTAAATCAGCCATAGACCAACTATCCCAAGTGCTGGCATCCAATAAAGAAGCTGATAATAAAAAGTATGAAGCCCTGCTTAAAGCACTGATTGACCGATATGCAGATTATTATTTAAACCAATATACAAAATGCCGCTTAACCCATACCGACAATTTGAAAAAGGATAGAATAATGAGTAGCCCGCAAAAGAAGATTTGCGATGCCATACAAGACTCTGAGTTTATTTCGCCAACCGAATACCACAATTGGCTTAATAGTATCACCTCGCTGCGCGAAGCAGATGCTGCTTTAACTAAACAGTTGGTATTAGAAGAGCCTTATCACGATTTTAATCCACGCGAATATTATGGTAAAGCAAGTTTTACCATTCATCAATTAGATGATGATCTGGAAACTATACTGGAAAATTGGACGGGCGCCATGCGTAAGTGGTTTAAAGACCCGTCGGTCCAGGAAAATATGGATATTTTGAATGCCGGCGAAAAACAGTTGGTGGATGACTTTAGAACCGGTGGCGTGGATTTAACAATTGAGAATGCCTCAACACTTAGAAACCTGATTACGCAATTTGCACAGGGTATTGACAAGGTAGAAATATCAATGGAAGATATACGTAAGCAACTGAGCAAGCCATTAACACCTCAGGAAGCCATTGATACACTCACCAATTTCATAAATAATTTGTGTGCCGGTAAAGAAAGAAACAAGGTGCGAATAGTTATCAAGTAATTTACCGTTAATGACATTGCATATTAACATCGAAGATTTACTCTCTGCCCGCACGGTGGAATCTGACCGTATTGAATTTAAGGAGGGATGGAATCCTGATGCTATTTATCGTAGCATCTGTGCGTTTGCCAACGATTTTGATAATATGGGTGGCGGCTATATTTTGATTGGGGTGGCTGAGCATGAAACTACCAAAACTGCAAAAAGACCGGTAAAAGGTCTTTTAACTTCTCAAATCGCAACTATCTAAAAAGAAATGATTGGATTAAATAATCTGGTAAAGCCCAACTATGCTCCAAAACTATTCATTGTGCAGGTGGATGGAAAAGACATCATTGTTTTATGGGTTACAGCCGGAAGTGAACGTCCTTACGAAGTGCCTGATTCAATAACTGCAAAACATAAAACCTGGAAATACTTTATCCGTAAATATGCCAGTTCAATAGAAGCAAAAGGTGCCGAAAAAGAAGAACTTATTTCTTTGTCGAATAATATTCCCTTCGACGACAGATCAAACTCCCGGGCCCGGTTGCAAAATATATCCATGCTGTTATTGAAGGATTACTTGGTAAATATAAACAGCAAACTGGCTACTGAAGTTGGTAAACAAACCGACCTTGAAATACTTGGGCAAATGGAATTGGTGTCCGGGCCAAACGAACATGTTTTTCCACGCAATGTTGCACTGATGCTATTCTCCGATAATCCTGAAAAATATTTTCCGGCTACCCAGGTTGAAATAGTTTATTTTCCGAATGGTGAAGCTGAAGCATTTACAGAATACGAGGCCATAAAGGGACCTGTTCCGGCACAAATAAAACGAACACTCGAATTTCTTACTACTAATTTCTTAAAAGAAAGAGTAATAAAATTACCTCATAAAGCTGAAAGCAATCGTACCTGGAATTATCCTTTGCAAGCCATAGAAGAAATACTGGTTAATGCATTTTATCACCGGGATTATCAGCAACGGGAACCGATTGAGATCAGAATATATCCCAATTCAATTGTGTTTATCAACCATGGAGGCCCCGATCGTTCCATCCAACTGCAATCGTTCGATACCGGGCAAGTACGGTCCAGAAGATACCGCAACCGGAGATTGGGTGAATTTTTGAAAGAATTGGAATTAACAGAAGGCCGGGCTACAGGTATCCCTACTGTTTTGAAAGCCTTAAAAGATAACGGATCTCCGGCTCCAGCCTTTAAATCAGATGATGACAGAACTTATTTTGAAGTAGAGCTATTCATTCATCCTGCTTTCCAGCATTTGCCCGCCATTACCATCAACATAGCTGCCATGGCTGCTTCTCATGAAGGTATCAACCTGGTACTGGATGAAATACTTAGCCAGGCTGGTACCATAGCTGAGCCAGACCCTGGTACCATAGCCAGTACCATAGCTACAGATACAAAAGGCATTGATTTACAGGCAATTGATACAGTTGGCCGCATAGCTGGTACCATAGCCAGTGCTATAGCTGGTGCTATAGCTGATTAAGAGATAAAACTTCTGCAAAAAGCAGGGAAATCCGTGAACCGGGAAACCTTATTGGCTGATATAGGGCTAAAGAACATCCGGAAAAACTATGATGAGTACGCAGGGCAGTTAGTAGCAATGCATTGGCTTACCATGACCATACCGGGTAAACCTACCAGCCCCAACCAAAAATATTTGACTACACTAAAAGGAAGGTTAATTCTGGAATTTTTAAAACACAAAGCGAAATGAATAAGCAGGAAAAAGTAACATGCCTTGGTAAGGAGTTTACCTCCGAAGAAGAACGCAGAGAATATTATCGAAATGAACTGCGAACTAAACTACCGGAGTTAAAGAAAATAGAAGGCTTTCCAATTGGGGAAGATGACGATATCATTAACCTAAGCGACCCGCCATATTATACTGCCTGCCCAAACCCCTGGTTGAATGATTTTGTTACCGAATGGGGAAAAGAGAAGGTTAAAATTAAAAGTAGAAAAAAAGATTTTCATGTAGATGAACCATATTTCTATGATGTAAGTGAAGGGAAGTATGATCCTATGTACATGTATCATCCTTATCCTACTAAAGTTCCACATAAGGCGATTATGAAATTTATACTTCATTTTACACAGCCTGGTGATATAATCTATGATGGGTTCGCAGGCACTGGTATGACAGGAGTAGCTGCAAGAATGTGTGATAAAGCAGATCTTGAAACAAAATATAAAATCGAAAAAGAGTTTAAAGAAATAGGTTTACAAAATCCAAACTGGGGGATAAGGAAAGCTGTAGTGATTTAAGCCCTTTAGCAACCTTCATTTCCTATAATTATAATACTTCTTTGAATTTTTTAGAATTTGAAAAGGTTGCTGAAACAATTATTAGTTCTGTTGAAGAAGAATGCAAATGGATGTATGCAACAAAGCACTCTAATGGAAAAGAAGGCTTGATTAACTATGTTGTTTGGAGTGATGTTTTTATCTGCCCTAATTGCTCTTCTGAAATTGTTTTTTGGGATGAGGCTGTCGATAAAGACCGTGGTAAAGTCTTGGACGAGTTCTTCTGTCCATCATGTAAAAGATTATCGACAAAAAAACTAATTGAAAAGGCCTATGTAACATATTTTGATAAATCCTTGAAAACAACAATTAGACAGCCTAAATCAAAACCTGTTTTAATTAATTATACCTTTTCTGGAAAGAGATTTGAAAAAAAACCTGATAAGTCCGATTTTGAATTAATTGAGAAGATAGAAAATTATGATATTCAGGAATGGTATCCCAATAATAAAATACCTGATGGCGATAAAACTATTGAGGCCATATGGGTTGGAATAACGAATGTTCATCATTTTTATACAAGAAGAAATCTAATTTCTCTATCAAAGATTAAGGCTAAATGCATTAACCCACTCTTTAATATATTAATTACAAAAGTTGCATTTCAGACAACTAAACTTTATCGTTTAACTTATCAAAATGGCGTTTGGGGTGCGGGAGGTGGACCATTATCTGGAACTTTATATATCCCATCGCTAATTAAAGAATTAAATATTCTAAAACAATTTAAAGAAGCTTTGAAGGGACGGTCTAAAATAACACCTGCTTCAAAAGAAGATGATATTATAATCTCTCTCTCATCAGCTTCTTCAATAATAAATATGAAAAGTAATTCTATAGACTACATATTTACTGATCCTCCTTTTGGATCAAATCTTATGTATTCGGAGTTGAATTTTTTATCTGAATCTTGGCTTAAAGTTCATACAAATAATTATAACGAAGCAATTGAAAACAAAACTCAAAACAAGACTTTACTATCATATCAAGATATAATCACAGATTGTTTTTCTCAATATTATCGAGTCTTAAAACCTGAAAAATGGATGACAGTTGAATTTAGCAATACAAGTGCAGCTGTATGGAATAGTATAAAAACTGCACTTCAAAGAGCTGGATTTGTGATTGCAAACATAGCCGGGTTGGATAAACAGAAAGGGAGTTATAACGCTGTAAATTCTCCTACAGCTGTTAAACAGGACTTGATAATTAGCTGTTACAAGCCCTCGGCTGAATTTATAATGCAATTAAATACACAATCTGCTGAAGTTTTTGTATGGGATTTTGTTAAAGAGCACTTATCACATTTACCTATACATATAAAAATCGAAAGCAAAACGACTTCAGTAATTGAACGCAGTCCTAAAATTTTATT
The DNA here is from genome assembly GCA_038204535.1 of Chitinophagales bacterium. Taxonomy (GTDB): domain Bacteria; phylum Bacteroidota; class Bacteroidia; order Chitinophagales; family Chitinophagaceae; genus Segetibacter. The sequence continues at coordinate 11,030 of JBBRCW010000124.1, forward strand.
TGATAGGTTAATTACTTACTACCTAATGAAAGGATTCCCTGTTCCTATTGATGCAAAAGATTTTCAGGAAGGATTGCTGCAAAAATTTATAGAAAGAGATGGAATGTACTTCACATCAGAGCAAGCAGCCGAATATGATGAAAAAAAGGCCAAAGCTCCACAATTTTTGCAGTTGTCATTAATTGTGACTAATGAATCAGATGCTATAGAATGGTTAAAGGATAGGCTGCGTAAAAATTCAGAAAAGTACAATGAAATAATGCCTGAGTTTCGCATTGCTACGCAATCACTTCGCAAAGGAGATACGTTGCCGGAATTACAGGATATACTAAATGAAAGCTTCATTCAGGAAGCCGATGACAAATGGCGTACACCAAACCCTAATGAAGCCAAAGACCGGGAAGCATTGCGCACTAAAGTACTGTTGAAAGAATTTGGAACTTATGTAACAGCCATCAACCAACCAAAAGCAAAAAAACTCAAAGAAGTTCGGGTAGAAGCATTACGTGCCGGTTTTAAAAACTGCTGGGAGCAAAAGGATTTTAAAATGATTGTCACCCTGGGCGATATGATTCCTCAGAATATTTTGTTGGAAGATGAGCAATTGCTGATGTATTACGATATAGCTAAAGACAGAATATAATGTTATACCAAGGCAAAGAAATAGAGGTACTATCAAAAAAAGCGGTATTTGGAAAACAAATTGCCGAGGTTAAAATACTGTCTACCGGCGAGGTAAAATCGGTTCCCTTCTCCGAATTGTTGGATGAAAAAAAAGTACCTACTAATGCGGAAATTGCTTTTAAAGCCATTGCTGCAAAAATAAAAAATGAAGTGTTCCGTCAGTCTTTGCTGGCGCCTATAGAAAGCAACATCATTCCCCTGCCGCACCAGATATTGGCATTGGAAAAAGTAATGGCAGGCCAGTTTCTGCGTTTCCTGATTGCCGACGAAGTAGGTATGGGCAAAACCATTGAAACTGGTTTGGTGCTTAAAGAACTAAAATTGAGAGGTATTGCCAAACGCACCCTTATTGTAGTACCCAAGTCGGCTATGGGCCAATGGCAGCAGGAAATGAAAAAGCATTTTAATGAGCTGTTCCATATTTACGATACCGATTATATCAATACCTTAAGCAAAACATTTGCACGACTGGAAGTGGACAATGAAATAAACCTGTTTACACAGCACAACCAGATAATTGTTTCGATGGATGCGCTAAAACCTATAGAAACCCGCCAGGGTTGGAGCAGGCAAAAGGTGGAAGAATACAACCGGTTCCGCATACTGAGTGTATTGGAGGCTGAGTTCGATTTGTTAGTGATTGACGAGTGCCACAAAGTAGGGGGTAGCAAGTCGCAGGTTGGCCGATTTCAAATGGCAGATGTATTGTGCAATGCCATACCCAATGTGTTGTTGCTGTCTGCAACACCGCACCGGGGCAAGAGTGACCATTTTAGAAGAATACTGCAACTGCTGAATGCAGACGCCTTTGCCGGAGAGGGTATGCCCACCATACCCGAATTGGAACCTTACGTGGTACGTACCGAAAAAAGGCAGGCGATAGATTATAATGGAAAGCCGCTATTTAGTAAACGGCATACCCGCAAGGTTGAAGTAGTGTACGATAAAAAAAATCACCGGCGGCAAAAAGCGCTGTACGATGCAGTTACTGAGTATGTGGTTAACGGTTTTAACCTGGCACAACAAACCAAAAATACTTCTTATGGCTTTGTAATGATTTTGTTTCAGCGAATGATGAGCAGTTCTACCCAGGCCATTTTAGACGCCATGCAAAAAAGAGCTGCCCGCCTTTCGGGTGAGCGCCAGGAGGTGAATAAGGAGACCATGCTTAATAACCTTGATGATTTTGGGTACGAAGGGCAAATGGAACTTGACTTTGAAGAAAAGTTATTTAACCTGGTAGAAGAAGCCCAGGCAAATTACGATACCTAACTAAGTTTGTTACAGCGGCTGATACGGGATGCAAAAGATTGTCTTGATATTGAAACCGATGCCAAGGTTGAACAGTTGTTAATCAAACTTCGCGATCAAAAAGCCCTGGAAAAAAACCCTGACCTGAAGTTTTTAATTTTTACTGAGTTCACCAGTACCCAATTCATGTTAAAGAAAGTATTGGAAGAAAAGGGTGGCTATATCTGCGATAAAATAAACGGATCAATGGATTTTGATCTACGGATAAATGCTTTAAAACAATTTAAAGAAGGCGCCCAAATTTTAATCTGTACCGATGCTGCCGGCGAATCATTAAACATGCAGTTTGCGCATATTGTCATCAACTACGACATGCCTTGGAACCCCATGGTATTGGAACAGAGAATCGGTCGTGTAGATCGAATTGGCCAAACCTTTGAGGTACTTGCCCTAAACATGATGCTGAACAATTCGGTAGAAAAGCGAGTGTATGAAGTAGTAGAAACAAAGCTCACCCAAATCATGGATGAGCTGGGTATAGATAAAACATCCGATGTGTTGGATAGTACCCTGGAAAGAGATCAATTGAACCGTTTATACCTTACATCTTTGTTAAACCCGGCTAAATTTGAACAGGAGAGTAACAACTGGCTGGATGAAATTAAGAGCAAGCTTCGGGACTATAAAAGCACTGAGGGAGCACTTCCCACTTTGGCTACTAAAGACATTAAAGCCGATAAAGTGGATGCCATCAAACATAGTCCGCTACCAAGGTGGCTGGAAAGTCTTACCAAAAATTACCTGCAAACCAAAGGAATAACCTATCACAATCTGATTGATGGTATGCGATGTAAGTTTCCCGGCCAAAAAGAAAGTATTTACACATTTAACATTCGGGAAAGTGTAAACAATCCAATACCAGAACCTGTATCATTACAACATGAGATCATTCAGACCATTTTAAAGGATGCAATACCATTTACCGAATCGCAGGATATTCCAACGGTAAAGGTCACAAAAGGTAAATCCACTGCCGGCTTTTGGTCGTTGTGGCATTTGGAAGTAAAAAATCAATTTGAAACCAGTCAGGTTATACAGCCCATCTTTATTTCAACCGAAGGCGAAAACTTTACAGCCTTTGCGCAAAATGTGTGGGATAAACTTATTCAGGAAAATGACTACTTTGATTGTTGCGGCGTGTTGCCTGCGGTTGAATCCAAAAAGACTTTTGAAGATATGTCGGTAATGGCGGAAGAATTGATGCAGCAGAAATATGAAGAATTTGCAAACAGTATTCTACTCAATACAGAGAAGATTAAAGCCAATAAAGAAAAATCATTTGAATTTCAGGAAAAGCAGATGAATCGTATTGGGATCGAAAACATAAAACAATCCAGATTAACCCGGCTTTATAAGGACAAAGAAATGTGGAAAGAAACTTTTCAATCAGCCAGTCAGGTTGTTCCGGCCCTGACCTGCCTGTTAATGGTAAAAATTTTACATGAGTAGCTGGGTGGATATTTATAAAAAACTGGTGATCTCCAGTCACAAACAGCACATTGTTGTAGCTGATCAGGATAACCTGTTTGAATATAGTGGGTTACACCAGGCTTTTGAAAGCGAAGGCTATACAATACTACGCTGCAAAACCGGCTTGGCTGTACGGTTGGTTTTTGAATTGCAGGTTCGGGATTCGGCAAATAAATATTTGATTATTGCACCTTCGTCTTATACTCCACTTCCCGACATAGAACAATTGGTCCATTATCAGGCAGTCGGTTTACCAATGATGTTTCCAAATTTTGATGCCAAAGCCATCAAAGGACTAAGTTTTAATGCGCTTTGCCTGCTCTCAAACATAAAACCATACGACGAGTTGGGTTATGATAAAACGTTGAAATTTTTACTGGAAAATTTATATAACGTAGATTTTAACACCTTAACAAAAAGCAGGGCAAAAGAGAGAATGCTTAATGCGTTGATAACTGTTCTTCTTGAAAAAAATGGAATCAATGAACCTCTGACCAAATTTCTATCCAATATTGCAAAGCCTTATTTCCCTGCCCTCGTTTCAAGCGGACTAACCAATGTTAATTTACTTCAATTCATCCAGGAGCAATGGCATTCATTTGTTGAACATGAAAATGCGCAAATTGATTTTAGAGAGCCTTTGCTGTATAAAAGCATTCGGTTTCTGTTTGCATTTGAGTATTTAAAACCAGTGAGAGTATCACCTGAAAAATATGATGACTTTCCTAAACAACTAAAAATTGGATTATTTGCGGATGAGCAGGGCCACAATGATAATGAACTGGCAGGGCTGACAGAATATCTTAAGCAGCAGCTTGAAAATATAGAAGATATAGCAGATCAGTGGTTCAAACTCATTCAGGTTTTGGCTTCTGCCAAGTTGAAGTATCTGCAATCTGGCAATGCAGAATTGCAGGTTTCGTATCAACGAATTGAACAAGCTTTAAACACCCGCTTCCAGCTTTTTATAGATAATACATACGGCAGTTTGTTTTCGCTAAGTGGTGTTCGCCAGCCCATCGTTGTTTCACGTATATTGGAACACATAAAGGCAAAGCCAGCAAAGAAAAAAGCGCTGTTGGTAATTGATGGTATGAATTATTGGCAATGGATGATACTTAGTAAGAATTTGGAAGATGCCGGGATAGGTTATTCTTCCAGTGCGTCATTAGCCTACATTCCTACCATTACAGCCTGGTCAAGGCAGGCAATTTTTAAAGGAGATAAGCCGGATTTGTCGGAAAACAACTCAAAAGAAGCCAAACTTTTTGAAACTTACTGGACAAGTCACGGAGTTCCGGGATACCAGATTGCATATAGAAAATTTAGTTTAATCGAGCCTTTGCTTATAGATGCCATTTCGGATAATACAACTATGCTGGGTCTGGTATGCAATGATCTTGATGAGGTGATGCATGGTTCAAACCTTGGCAACAGCCATTTGAAATTGTCAACCGAACACTGGTTAGAGAAATCCAAAATAGTAGAGACGATAGGCGCGTTACGGGCAAAAGGTTTTCAGATATATCTTACTGCCGATCATGGAAACGTTGAAGCAAGAGGTTTGAAAAATCTAACATTGAAGGATAAGGTAGGGGCATTAAGTCGTGGCAAAAGACATTTGTATTTTACTAACGAAACGCTCCTGGAGAGTTTCCGGCAACAGAACTTAACATTGGATGTAGGAAAAAAAGGATTGTCAATATACCTGAAAAATCAGGAAGCATTTACAAAAGAAAACGGTCTGGTTATTACCCATGGCGGATCGCATTTATGGGAAGTAATTGTGCCATTTATAAGTATTAATGAGCAATAAAGGAAAATACATAGGTTTAAATCAGCGAATCCCTTTCGAAGTGTTGGATACGGCTATTCATTTTTTTATGGATAAAGGCACTGTTGACAAGCTTTACATTTTAAAAAGTATGGAGGAATTTACCACGGGTGTAAACAGGGCAAATAAGGCCACCACTTATGTTACCCAAATATTGAACAGACAAGTCAAATTATTGGAAAAGCTGAAAAAGGCACTTGACAATACACCATATAATTCTTGGAGCATCGACGATCGCAAAAGCCTTTGTTTGTGCCTTATCAGTTTAACATATCCCATTGCCTACGACTTGTTGGTTGCATTGGCACAAGGGTTTAAGGTTCAAAGCAAAATAAATAAGAAGTTCATAAGCGAAAAAGTTATGTCAATTTATGGTAGCAACCGAACCGTTGACGTTGCTATTGATGCGTTACTTCCTATGATTATTGAATATAAAACCATCAAGAGAGAAAAGGTTAGTATTTATTCTATAGCAACCAAATTGGTAGTCACCACCAGCTTTATCTCAGAACTGATCATCTATACTGACATCAAATTATCCGGTTCCAAATCTCTATTATTTGAAGATTTGACATTTAGGCCCTGGTATGCCTATTTCGAATTTTTTGGTTCATCGATTGAAAACTGTAGTCACCTCATAAAAAAGAAGGAAAGCGCTATAGGAAGAGGTTACTTAACGATCTAACCACAGTTAAATAATATGTTTCACAAGAATTATATGTCACTTCTTTACTTTATTCCAAATTCGATTGTAGGTATTGGTCTGTCTTGACAACTTTAATTAGGAAGATAATGAAAGGCCATCTTGCAAAAACGATATGCTAAGGTATCCCACCATCCAATTCATTCTGAATAGGCTTGCGGTTTAGAAGCAAAGGTATGTTGCATATTTCATCCTTGCAGCCGCAAAATGTACAAGCGTATCCATTTTTCCATTTGATAGCATATAGGTAAGCATGGCAATCAGCTTGACATTTAAACCTCTTTCCGAACTCAATTGCATTAATTCCATAAAATAAGTCATCCATA
>JBBRCW010000125.1:0-17261 GCA_038204535.1 Chitinophagales bacterium
TGTGCCGTTAGGCAACTTTAGAATCCAGCGCCTTGATAGATTTAAGTGACGATCCTTTTGTTGATATTTCTTGCTCAATATTATAATCATCTTGCAGCCCGAGCCAAAATTTAGCGGAATTACCAAAGTATATACTTAATCTTAATGCTGTGTCAGCAGTAATTCTCCGATTACCCTTGATGATTTCGGAAACTCTGGTTTGAGGAATTTCAATAGCCTTAGCTAGTTTATAAGCTATGATATTAAAAGCATTAAGAAATTCCTCTGAGAGAATTTCGCCGGGGTGAATATTTTTAAGTTTTGCCATTTATACAAATATTTAATGATAATCAATTATTTCAACCTCTGAAGCATTTCCAGCATCTCATTTGAAAATAATTCGCCATTGATCATTAATTAGTGGTTCGTGGCTATTTAATGTTTAGGACTTTCGCCAAACCGTCACGAATTTTCTCCATTGTTTCATTGCCAACCTGACCAAGTATCTTTATGCATCGTTCTTCCGCAACTGATCGAATTTGAAAGCAATCTGCTGACGAGTCTTTGGTCAGTTTATTTTGTTTGTCTGCAACTATTTTTACCATCCAGGGAGCAACTTCATATCTGTCTTTCCAATCAGTTTGAGGAACAATTACTTTCAAAGGAAGTCTGCCAAGTGTATTGTCATTTACAATAATCGCGGGTCTGGTCTTTTTTATTTCAGCACCTACAGTTGGGTCAAGCGAAACAAGCCAAATCTCACCTTGCTTCATAAAAAGGTTCCTTGTCGAGTTGGGTAAATACAGTTAACTCTTTATCGAACTTGTAGTCGTCATAAAGATTGTCAACTGCAACTTTCAAACTTCTTTCTTTTTCGGTTCTTATTGACTTTAAGGTTCGTTCAATGACAAACAACTTGTCAGTAAGAGGCAATCTTTCAAGTTCACGTATAATATTTGCAGGTGTCATAATCCGAAGATACAAAGATTTAGCATTTACGCGCCATGACCACCAACGTTACGGCTTGGCGATTTGGCGGTATTTGAAAATAGCCACACCGTAACCGAAGTCATTGTCATTTAATTGCTGGTTTCCTTTGTCTAAGTAGTTGTCCTGTCCAAAAGAGTTGATTGCAAGAATAAAAAATACTGTCGGGATGAGAAGCTGTGCTGCTCTTTCGCCCCCTAAGAACCGGACATGATAGTACCCATCATCCGGCTCAAGCCGGTATTAAATCACCGTTTTTATTAGTGGTCGGTTTCACACATGCCCGCTGCACTTTTCTTCTTTCTTTGGTACGAAGCATACAAAATAAAAACCAGGCAACATGCCCGGCTTTTTTTATGATGTATCAATTTATAAAGTTTAATTCTTTTTCAGCTTGCTCAAAAACAAAATTAAATGCAGCGCGGCAAACACCAGCGAGAATATGAACAGTCCCCAATCAGATTCTTCTGCCCCGGTGTGATGGAGGATAGCTACTACCGCAAGAAGTAACACCATTCCTAATCCAACAATTGAAACAATCCGGTTACTTCTGTAATGCGTGCTTGCCTGGTGGTCCGATAAACCACTATGTTTCATTCCATAAAAAAGGTACACATCAAAACCAATCAGCATCCATACGATGAGCCTTATCCAGGTGTCGAGCGGTAAAAATACCATCATGAATAAACAGGTACACACCCCTAAAATGGGCACCAAAGGCACCAACGGAGTTTTAAACGCCCTTTCCAGTTCGGGTTGCTTTACCCTTAATACCCATATGCCTATACAAACCAGGATAAAAGCAAACAGGGTACCTATGCTCGTCATTTCGCCCACCACCCTTGCAGGTACAAAGGCCGCGAAAAGGCTGACAAACAGCATGAAAAGCAAGTTTGATTTGGCCGGTGTTCTGAATTTTGGATGAACACTGTGAAACACCGGTGGCAGCAATCCATCTTTACTCATCGAAAAGAAAACCCGTGATTGCCCCATGAGCATAACCAGGATTACCGAAGCGTAACCTGCCAGTATCGCTACCACAATTGCGCGGTTTAACCAGGGGTAGTCAGGCAGAATTGATCCATCGGCCTGCACAGTTCCCATGTGATCGATTGCCACTTTTACAGGAGCTATACCATCTTTACCAGCAAAACTTAAATAGCTGGTAACACCGGTCATAACATGCGCAAATAATATATAAAGCACCGTGCAAATAATCAGCGAGCCTAAAATTCCAATGGGCATGTCGCGTTTTGGATTTTTCGCTTCCTGCGCGGCAGTAGATACCGCATCAAAACCGATATAGGCAAAAAACACGATGGCGGCGGCACGAATAATACCGCTAAAGCCAAACTCTCCAAAAGTGCCCAGATTATCAGGAATATATGGCACATAGTTGCCTTTATTAATGTACTTCCATCCTAAGAAAATAAAGGTTAATACTACCGCCACTTTTAAAGTAACGATGACGGCATTTACCACAGCGCTTTCCCTTGATCCCCTTATCAATAATAAGCTTACAATAACAACTATAAAAACCGCGGGTGCATTCACCACGCCTCCATCCCAGGGGCCGTTGGCAATTGATACAGGTAAGTGAATATTAAAATCTTCTAGAAATTTTACCAGGTAACGGCTCCAGCTAATGGCCACGGTAGCGGCTCCCACTGCATACTCCAATACAAGGTCCCAGCCTATTATCCAGGCAATAAATTCGCCCATAGTTGCATACGAGTAAGTATAGGCGCTTCCCGCCACGGGTATCATACTGGCAAACTCGGCATAACACAAACCTGCAAAGGCACATCCAAAGGCGGCAACAATAAACGAAATAGTAATAGCCGGTCCGGCATTGTTTGCCGCAGCAAGGCCGGTTATTGAAAAAAGACCCGCACCAATAATGGCTCCTATACCCAGTGCAACAAGCGAACCTGCTCCAAGTGTCTTCTTTAAACCTTTCTCCGTGTCCGATGCTTCAAGCATCAATGCATCCATTGGCTTCTTTGCAAATAAACTCATAAACGAATTGGTATTTTATGTTGAATTAGGTGTGGAAAAATAAGCATTTATTCAAAATGATAAAGTTTTCTTTTAATAAGCCGCTGCCAAATAAATAGATAATTTAATCTAATACTTATTGGTTGCTTAATAACCTTTCAAGGGGCCCGGCTCATAGCCCATTTTAAAACCTTGATGTGTCTGGCACCCGGCCAGTGTCATGTTCGTTTGCAACCATTTAATTACAAACATTATATTGCACAAATAATTTTATAGAATGCAAAAAGCGGCGCCCCATAAAAAGAGCAGGTTAACGTTGTATATAATAATTGGAATGGTGGCAGGGGTGCTAACCGGCTATGTGGTGCATGAGGCAGCGTCTGATAACACCATCCATCAGTTTGCCGACAAAATAAAATTACTGACAACTATTTTCCTTAGGCTTATACAGATGATCATTGCACCGCTGGTATTTTCTACACTGGTGGTAGGTATAGCCAAACTGGGCGATTTACAGGCGGTTGGCCGTGTGGGTGGAAAGGCCTTGCTCTGGTTTGTTTCCGCATCGCTGGTGTCTTTAATGATCGGTTTGGTACTGGTTAACTTTCTAAAGCCTGGCGGAGGAATTCATTTGGATAACGCAGATGCCGGTGCGGCACAGGATCTGATCGGGCATACCCAGGAATTTTCGTTTACCCGGTTTATTGAACACGTTTTTCCCAAGAGTGTTTTTGAAGCCATGGCCACCAACGAAATTTTGCAGATAGTGATATTCAGTATCTTTTTTGGTGTGGCTACCGCGGCTTTGGGAGATTATGGAAAAATTGTGGTCAGAGGTTTGGAGGCGGTTTCGCATGTTATATTAAAGATGGTAAATTATGTGATGGCCTTTGCGCCGTTGGGTGTTTTTGGGGCAATATCAGCCGTAATTGCCGTTAAAGGCCTGAGCGTCTTCTACTTTTATGGCGCCTACCTGCTCGATTTTATTATCGGCATTTTTATACTTTGGAGCGTTTTATTGCTGGTAGGTTTTTTAATTTTAAAACGCCGCTTAAAAACCTTGCTAAAAAGAATTGCCCAGCCGTTACTAATTGCTTTCAGCACTACCAGCAGTGAGGCTGTTTTTCCAAAACTTACCGAAGAATTAGAGCGTTTTGGCTGCAAAGACAAAATTGTTGCCTTTATTTTGCCGCTGGGGTATAGTTTTAACCTGGATGGCAGCATGATGTATATGACATTTGCCAGTATCGCGATTTCTCAGGCATATGGAATTCACCTTGACCTTGGAACACAGATAACGATGTTATTGGTGCTCATGCTTACAAGTAAAGGTATAGCAGGTGTGCCCCGTGCTTCATTGGTTGTGGTAGCGGCAACTTGTTCTATGTTTAACATTCCGCCAGAAGGAATTGCCCTTATTTTGCCAATTGATCATTTTTGCGATATGTTTAGAACCGCAACAAATGTGCTGGGAAATGCGCTGGCAACCAGCGCGGTTAGTAAGTGGGAGGGAGCGTTGGAAACATAAGATTTTGTTAGAGGATCACTACCTCGCTTAAGTGCAACAGAAGATAAAATCAGCAAAAACAAATTTATTTGACCTTTTTTTGAAGGCTTATAAAAACATAAAAGAAAATTTATCGTTATCTCTTTTTTTTTTGACCTAAACAGAATTAGAATCTTATAATGATACAGTTACTCGCCATACACTTCAAAGACCTGCTTAGCCCGGAATTTTATATTCAGAATGGGGGATATTGGCTGGTTCTTTTTATCGTTTTTGCCGAAACCGGTTTATTTGCAGGCTTTTTTTTACCAGGCGACAGCCTTTTATTTGTGGCCGGTATCTACAGCCTGGACCTGGTGCGGGAAGTGGTGCCCACCGACAGCGAATATTTTGCCTTGTTTTTCTTAATGGTAACCATATCGTTTGCGGGTATCATTGGCAACACAGTTGGTTACTGGTTCGGGCGAAAAAGTGGACCTTTTCTCTTTCATAGAAAAGACACCTTCTTCTTTAAGAAAAAATATTTGTACCAGGCAAAAGAGTTTTACGAAAAACATGGGGGAGGGGCAATTGTATTTGCCCGGTTTCTGCCCATAGTAAGAACATTTGCGCCTATTGTAGCGGGCATAGTTCAAATGGATAAAAAGAAATTTGCGTTTTTTAATGTTGTGGGATGTATTGCGTGGGTATTTACCATGTTGTTTGCCGGCCATTTTTTATATGCCTTTTGCCGTAAGCAGTTTGGGTTCGATTTAAAAGAACACCTTGAGGTCATTGTACTTTGCATAATACTAGTAACTACCCTTCCTGTTATTTTAAAACTTATTTTTGGAAAACATAAGTCATCCGAAGTCTCCAAACCCCATTAATACCCTATGCAAAATAAGACCTATGGCATTTTTTCCATTCCGGTTATAGTTGGTGCGCTTGGTTATTTTGTTGATATATACGATTTGCTGCTTTTTGGAATTATTCGTAAGTCCAGCCTTGCGTCGCTTGGTTTAACCCCCGAAGAAATACTGACACAAGGAGAGTTTATCATAAGCATACAAATGGTGGGCCTCATGCTGGGTGGAATTTTATGGGGCGTAATTGGCGATAAAAAAGGCAGGTTAAGCGTTTTGTTTGGGTCGATCTTATTATACTCCATTGCCAACATTGCTAATGGAATGGTGCAAACAGTAAACCAATATGCTCTTTTGCGGTTTATAGCCGGGGTGGGTTTGGCCGGCGAATTAGGGGCCGGTATTACGTTGGTTTCAGAAATGTTATCCAAAGAAAAAAGAGGCATTGGAACTTCTATGGTGGCTGGTATTGGGCTTACCGGGGCCGTTGTGGCCTATTTTATTTCTAAAGAGTTTGACTGGCGCGTTTGTTATTATATAGGTGGTGGCATGGGGTTGCTGCTGCTGTTATTGAGAGTGAGTGTATTTGAAAGCGGCATGTTTAATTCTGTCAAACAAATGGATGTGAGCAGGGGCAATTTTTTTGCTTTTTTCACCAATAAGTCCCGTTTCTATACTTATATAAAATGTATTCTGATAGGCCTGCCAACGTGGTATGTGATTGGGGTGCTGGTTACCTTTTCAGATAAGTTTGGTTTGGAGTTGGGCATCCGGGATATTATTGAGCCCGGCAAGGCCATCATGTATGCCTATGTGGGAATTTCGATTGGCGATATATTGATCGGTTTAGTAAGCCAATGGTTTAAAAGCCGCAAAAAGGCATTGTATCTTTTTTATTTATTGACCATGATATTTATTGCCCTGTTTTTTTTACAGACCGGGGGAAGCAGTGCAAATATGTATTTGATATGCGGCGGGCTGGGGTTTGCCACGGGCTTTTGGGCCATTTTTGTGACCATTGCCGCAGAACAGTTTGGCACAAATCTGCGTGCAACCGCGGCTACTACCGTACCCAACATGGTTAGGGGCGCGTTGCCTTTGATCATTTTGTTATTTAAGGCGATCCGCGAAAGCTCCAGTTATATAACCGGGGGAATAATTACCGGCGTTATCATTATGATCATTACCTGGATAGCGGCTTATTATACCAAAGAAACCTTTGGCAAAGACCTTCATTATGTTGAAAAAGTATGATGGTAACTAACAAGCCAGCCATTGCTGAAGAAAGTCTGGAAGCAACCATTCAAAAGAAGGTGAAAATTCTGATCATTCGTTTTTCTTCTATAGGTGATATTGTATTGACCACACCCGTTATTCGTTGTATAAAAAAGCAGGTGGCGAATGCCGAAGTTCATTTTCTTACCAAACACAGTTTCCGATCCATATTGGAGAGCAATCCCTATATAGATAAACTGCATTTGCTCGGCGACAGCTTGCCTGAATTGATACCATTGTTAAAGAACGAGCATTTTGATTATGTAATTGACCTTCATCATAATGTTAGAACGCTGCAGGTAAAGCGGGCTTTAGGTGTTAAAGCATTCTCTTTTAATAAACTGAATATTAAAAAATGGCTGCTGACGGGCCTTAAAATAAACCTGATGCCGCAGGTACACATCGTTGACCGGTATTTGGATGCGGCAAAAAGCCTGGGCGTGGTAAACGATGGCAAGGGGCTGGATTACTTTATTCCGGCGAAAGATGAGGTGCCCGACAACGATATTCCTTTATCGCATGCCTTTGGATATATTGGTATAGTAATAGGCGCAGCGCTGGCCACCAAAAAGCTTCCTGTCGAAAAAATAAAACAGTTGTGCAGCCTGATTGATCACCCCATTATTTTATTAGGTGGCCCGGAAGACAAACTGGATGGCGATGCCATTGCTTCGGTTGATACCATCAAAATTTATAACGCCTGCGGAAAGTTTAATATAAACGAAAGCGCCGACCTGGTTAGACGATCAAAGCTGGTAATCAGCCACGATACGGGACTGATGCATATTGCCGCTGCATTTCAAAAACCTATTTTAAGTGTTTGGGGAAATACGGTGCCTGCCTTTGGGATGGGGCCTTATTTTGGAGCGACCATTGCGCAAGCAGGCATTTTTGAAGTAAAAGGGCTTTGGTGCCGGCCATGCAGTAAAATTGGCTTCGATAAATGCCCGCTCAGGCATTTTAAATGCATGCAGCAACAGGATATTGAAAAGATGGCAAGTACAGCGATGGCAGCAGTTCAAAAGAGTAAATAAATTAGAAGGAAATAATAGTATGTCTAACATCAGCCAAAACCATTTTCAACCCGATCCTGCCATTTTTCTTCAATTGGTGCAAATGAAAATGCCCTTTGGAAAATACAAAGACAAGCTAATATATCAACTGCCTGTTTCTTATCTTGAATGGTTTAGCCGAAAAGGATTTCCACAGGGCAAATTGGGGGTTTTGCTTGCTACCATGCTCGAAATAAAAATGAACGGCCTTGAATATTTATTGAAACCCATCATTGAAAAAAAAGATATTTGACATTCGACGTCTTTATGAGAAAAATTTTTGACTTTCCAATATTTTTGTTTTCCCCAATAATGAACAGGCTAAACTTATTTTTTTTAGGTATTTGGTTTTTTGGCTGTAGTAAAAAGGAGGCAGTCTTTTTGCCAGAGTATGCCCGGTCTCAAACAGTTGTATTTGATATTTCGCCCAGCCGCGACTACACCAGCCACCCGTCTAGCTATTTTTTTAACGTAAAGCTGAAGCTAACAAGAAGGCAATCATCCGGCGAAGACATTCCGGTTTGGGATACCGGCATTCACAAGTTACCCGTTAATAGTTTGGGAAAATATACGGCACAACATATTTTTCATCAAACAAATCAAATAACGCGAATTCTATCGGCGCATTATAGTTTTGAATATTATTATGACGATAAAATCCCCGTTTTATTTACTTCGGGTGAAACCCGGTTAAATTATTAAGACTCTGCTTATATATAGTGACTGTTTTGTGGTAACAGTGTTGAATCAATATTGGTAAAATAAAGAGGCCTCATCCATTTAAAACAGATGAGGCCTCAGTAATGACAGGTATTTTATAAAGTCTTCAATACATCGTTCATGTTTCTAACGGCATCGGCGCTTTTGTTAAAAGAAGCCTGTTCAGTATCGTTCAGCTTAATGTCAACGATCTTTTCCCAGCCGTTTCTGCCAATAACCACGGGTACTACCAGCGAGATGTCGTTCTGCTGATATTCGCCTTCTAATGCCACACCAGCGGTAATCAGTCTCTTTTCATCGCGAACAATACTTTCAACCATAGCGGCTGTGCCAGCGCCGGGTGCATACCAGGCCGATGTGCCGATTAGTTTGGTCAGGGTTGCGCCACCAACCATGGTAGCAGCTACAATTTTGTCTTGCTGCTCCTGGCTCAAAAATTCGGTAACGGGAATGCTGTTCCAGGTAGCGTGGCGAATAAGAGGTATCATAGTGGTGTCGCCATGGCCGCCAATTACAACCGCGTTCAGGTCAGATGGCGAGCAGCCCAATTCCTGGCTCAGGTAATATTTAAACCGGGCAGAATCTAATGCACCACCCATACCTAAAATTCGGTTCTTAGGCAAGCCCGAAGTTTTGTAAGTAAGGTAGTTCATGGTATCCATGGGGTTACTTACTACTATAATAATGGTATTGGGTGAGTGTTTTAAAATATTCTCCGTTACACTGCGTACAATGCCGGCATTGGTGCCAATCAGTTCTTCGCGTGTCATACCTGGTTTACGGGGCAGGCCACTGGTAATGACTACTACATCCGATCCTTCGGTCTTAGCGTAATCATTGGTTGAGCCAACAATTTTAGTGTCGAAACCCAGCAAAGCAGCCGTTTGCATCATGTCAATCGACTTACCTTCTGCAACGCCTTCTTTTATGTCGAGTAATACCAGTTCTTCCGCAAGTTCTTTACGGGCAATATTGTCTGCACAGGTTGCTCCAACGGCTCCGGCGCCAACTACGGTAATTTTCATGTAACGAATTATTTTTGGTTTAATAATTAATTTGGGGTGTAAAGGTAATGGTTGCGGTAAATGATGGGGTATAAAAATACAGCGAATGTTTAAACAGAAAAACTAGCTGAAGCATCAGCTTTTATGCACCAATTCTTTCAGCTCATTAAAATCGATACCGCCTTCGTACACCTTAACCAGTTTGCCTTTTTTATTGTATAAGGCGGAAAAAGGGGTGAATTTTACCTGGTAATACCGGGTTACGAACCGTTTGGTATCGCTTCCGATCTTTATGGATGGAAACTTTTGAAGCAGGTATTTGTCAGAGAAAATCTTCATTTCATCGGTGCCCCTGCTGGTAACCATTACGATCTGCAGATCTTTAAACTCTTTTATTTGGGTAAGCAGCTCTTCCGTCTCCAGCTGGCAATGGCCGCAATCGGGACTGAAATACAAAATTAAAGTCGGTTTTGCCTGAAGATCGTTTTTGCCAAACCAACTGCTGTCGGCCATTTGTATATTAAATGGGGGAATGTAGAGTGTTTTTAAATAGGGGGCCAATGTATCGGCCTGTGAAATGGCATTTAAAGAAACAAAGAAAAAAGCGATAAAAAACAGCCGGGTCTTCAGGACAGAAAAGGTTTGCATAAATATTTTAATTAAAATTATATAAAGCCCTTGTATAGATCGTTTACAAAAATACGATCGCCGCGGCAGGTGTAATTTTTTGTTGGGCTTCTATCGCTATTTTTGCTTTCTTTTATCATTTATCAACCAACAAGAGACAATGAATTTTTCGTTAAGTCAAATACCCGAAAGAAATAAAAGGCCCCGCGCCCATGGGCTGACCATGATTATGGATAAGGGGCTTAGCATAAGAGAGGCAGAAGACATGATAAGTGGAGCGGCTCCGCATATTGATATCGTAAAACTGGGATTTGGAACTGCATATGTTACTCCTAACCTTAGAGAAAAAATTGAAATTTACCAGGCGGCAGGTTTACCGGTGTATTTTGGCGGCACACTCTTCGAAGCGTTTCTGATACGTAACCAGTTCAACGATTATATTGCTTTATTAAAAGACTATAAGATCGATTATATGGAAGTAAGTGATGGATCGATCACAATCCCCCATGCCGAGAAATGCGGGTATATTGAAAAAATGACAAAGTACGGCACGGTATTGAGCGAGGTGGGCAGTAAAGATGCCGCTCATATTATCCCCCCCTATAAATGGATTGAATTAATGCGGGCAGAACTTGAAGCGGGTTCTACTTATGTAATTGCAGAGGCAAGAGAAGCAGGAACGGTGGGTATTTACCGGGGAACCGGAGAGGTACGAGAAGGGCTTGTGCAGGAAATATTAACACAGATACCAGAAGAAAAAATTATTTGGGAGGCGCCCCAAAAATCGCAGCAGCTATATTTTCTTGAACTGATTGGCTGCAATGTAAACCTGGGTAATATTGCGCCATCTGAGATTATAGCCTTAGAAGCAATGCGGATTGGATTACGGGGCGATACATTTGAATTATATCTTGATAAAAAAGCATAATGCGAAAATTTGGGCTTATTGGATATCCGTTATCGCATTCCTTCTCTAAGAAATACTTCTCTGCTAAATTCGAAATCGAAGGAATAAAGGATTGTTCATACGAATTATATCCCATAGAAAAAATAAAAGAATTGCCGTTGCTGCTGCAACAGCAGCAATTGGAAGGACTGAATGTTACAATTCCCTATAAAAAAGAAGTGCTGCCATTTCTTACTGAAGTATCCGCTGAAGTAAGAATGATACAGGCTTGTAATTGTGTATTAATATCGGGTGAAAATAGAATTGGCTATAATACCGATACCATAGGTTTTGAAAAGACTTTCGCACCATTACTGCAAGCCGATCATAAAAAAGCTTTGGTATTGGGTACGGGCGGTGCCTCGCTTGCTGTGTGTTATACCCTTCAAAAACTGGGAATCGATTTCTTAATGGTCAGCCGTAACCCAAACGATCGGCCCGATCAAATTACCTATACCGATCTAAATAAAGAAATATTAGGCAAATTTTCAATCATCATCAATACAACACCGGTCGGCACCTATCCATTAGTAAACGATTGCCCCGATATTCCCTACCAATTTCTCACCGGCAGGCATTATTTATACGACCTGGTATATAATCCGGCTGTGACCTTGTTCTTGCAAAAGGGTAAAGAAAGGGGTGCAGTCATTCAAAATGGCGCCGAAATGCTGGTGATACAGGCAGAAGAAAGCTGGAAAATTTGGAATGGATCTGCCCGCTAACCATTAGAAAGCCTGGCAATTGCTTCGGGCGGAACACTTGTTTTCTTTTTGTTCGCATAATCATAACACATCATGCCCGTTTTTGCTTTAGCAGCAACCGTTAACTGACCATTTTCTTTTAATTGCACCAGGTAGTGAAGATCGAAACCCAGCTTATCAAAATTGACAGCAGCCACCGAAATTTCTATTGTATCCGCATAGTTCAGCTCCTTCTTGTATTCTATAGCGGCATCTACCATGATGAGGCCGGTGCCGGCAATTTCGAGCTCAGAATATCCAAAATGTTTTAAAAACAATTGCCTTGCTTCTTGCAGCAGCGATAAAAAAGTGTCGTTGCCTACATGCCCGCCATAGTTGAGATCGGTAATACGTATAGTAAGGATTGTGGTAAAAGCGAATTGCTTTGCCAGATCTAATTTAATTCTATCCATTGGTGCAAGATAAAACTAACCAGTGCATTGTTTGACAGTAACCTGCTTGCTCTTTAGGCAATTATCAATTTTTAAAAAGAAGCCAAACAACCGCTACCACAACTGCTGCAGTAAGAGTGGCAAAAAAGTATTTGTGAAATTGATTGCTTTTTGCAGGCAAAATTTCTGAGAGGGGCGATCCTATCAATCTTGCACGATCTTGCTCATCCAAAATTCTGGAGATTTTTTCCCATACATGAAGGGGAGGGGCAATTTCTTGTTCAATCATTGGGGGTGGTGATACGGTAGTGTGAAGAAAATTGGTACAATTTTCAATCTTTTTGTTTTTTGAACTCATTGGGCCTTTCCCAAATGGGTACATAGAAATGTTGGAAGAAATACTGATGGTCTTCATAACTTTTGATTTTAATTGCCTTTTTTGTTTAAAGATTTCAATAGAAGTGTCTAAAAACAGAAGACTTTATAAATAATGTTTTAATTAGGATATTTATTTTAAAAGACGAAGATTTATTTTAGAAGGTTGCAGATTTTTTTTGAAAATTCTCTCGATGAACAATTATTTCCCAGCGGTGGAAAGAAAGCTGATCAATTTAGCGGTGGCTTTTGCGCGATGACTGTATTTATTTTTTTCATCCATGGTCATTTGGGCGAAAGATTTTTCAGCCCCCTTTGGCATAAATACCGGGTCGTATCCAAAACCGCCTGTCCCTGATTTTTCCTTTAAGATAGTGCCCTCGCAAATACCTTCAAAAAAATATTCCTTGCCGTTATAGATTAGGTTTATGACGGTTCTAAACCTGGCTGACCTGTCATTAATATCGTTGAGGTTCAGTAAAAGCTTATCAATATTGTCATCAAAGCTTTTACTATCGCCGGCATAGCGGGCGCTTTTTACACCTGGTTCTCCGTTCAACGCATTCACTTCCAGCCCTGTGTCTTCGCTAAAGCAATTGGTTTGTGTTAAATCAAAAATGGTTCTGGCCTTTGTTTCGGCATTTGCTTCCAGGGTATCGAAAGGCTCCGGAATGTCTATTTCTATGTCAGCCTGTTTTAGTGACTTAACCGAAAAGCCACTGCCGGTCAAACTTTGTATTTCGTCAACTTTATGCTGATTGTTGGTGGCGAAAATTAGAGATATCATAGTAGTATAAAATGTTATCGGGTTATTATTTATAGCACCAGATTGAGCAGCTTTTTTTTTGCGAGCATCAGCTAAGTTATTTAAACTGATTACTTTATGTCGAAGCACCTTTGCAGACTCAGCCATAATTTGGTCTTTACCAATTTCCCTTCATCGCTGTTTTTGTTAATGTCGTGCAATGCAGGCGCCGTTACAATAGTGCATCCCGCATATTGCTGCACCTGAAAGTGGGGAATAATAAACGGCAGTTTAATATCGGTGGGTTCAACGCCAAAAAGAAGAAAATAGCGGGTACTCATTAATTCCTTTAGGTCATTAAATGTTTTTTGGTGATTTCTAAAATTAATGATCGCTATATCATCAACGGATAGTTTGCAGGCTTTTAAAATATTTGTTAAAAACTGTAGGTCGTCTTCATTTATGAATTCCGCTTCCGGCTCGTTTAAAATGATAGAAACAAATTTTTCGTTTTTTCCAAAATAGAAATTTTCAGGTTTAGCGGCTTCCGGCTCAGCAAATTCAATAGCATCTTTTGATGATTTGTTCGCGTGGTTTACAGGGTTTTCGTCATTTTCTATTTCTACCAGCGAGTTCTTATAAAGATCGGCTATTATAAAATCTGGTAATGTAAAGTTGTTTTCAGGCATAAGGCGGGTAATTTTTTTATGGGTGATACAGGCAAATTCGTTTCTTTGCAAAAACAAAAATAGTGTTATGGTCGCCGCTGCTGGTATTAATATTGAAAAAGTAAAACAAAGCAAATTTCATTCGCATTCACTGGAAAACCTGCCTTTTGGTAAATATTTTACCGATCACATGTTAGAAGCGGATTATGAAGATGGAGAATGGAAAAGTGTTTCGATCAGGCCTTATCAGCCATTATCATTAGATCCTTCGACCGCAGCACTGCATTACGGACAGGCCATTTTTGAAGGTATAAAGGCATATAAAGATGAGGATGGCAACGTAAATATTTTCAGGCCTTACGATAATTTTCAGCGCTTTAATATTTCGGCCGAAAGAATGAGCATGCCCGCGGTGCCCGAAGAAATATTTATGGAGGGTATGCGCCTGCTGGTTGACCTTGAGCGTAAATGGATACCAAGTAAAAAAGATCATTCGCTTTATATAAGGCCGTTTATGATTTCGACCGATGCCGTTATCGGGGTAAAGCCGAGCGAAAAATATAAATTCCTGATCATTTGCAGTCCCACAGGCCCATATTACAATAAGCCAATGCGCATATATGTAGAAGAGAAATATACCCGTGCCGCACCGGGCGGAATTGGATTTGTTAAAGCAGCCGGAAATTACGGAGCCAGTATGCTGCCAACAGCCGAAGCAAAAAACATCGGGTATGACCAGGTATTATGGACAGATGCCTTTAAGCACAAAAACGTGCAGGAAATAGGCACTATGAATGTTTTCTTTATAATTGGAAATAAGGCGATAACACCAGACCTCACAAACGGAACCATTTTAGAAGGGGTGACAAGAAGCAGCGCTATAACTATTTTAAAGGAAATGGATATTGAGGTTGAAGAACGAAACATAAGCATAGATGAAATTGTAGCGGCGCATAAAGCAGGTAAACTTAAAGAAATGTTTGGCACCGGAACGGCCGCCACAATTTCGAGCATAAAAGAATTCCGTTATAAAGATTATGTTATTGAGTTTGATGTGGAAAAATGGACAATTTCGCCCGAACTGAAAAGCAGGTTAGATGCCTTTAGAGAAGGAAGAGCCGCAGATACGTACGGCTGGTTGTTTAAAGTTTAAAACCATAGAGGTTAATAAATTTAAGTCCTTTCGGGGACTTTTTTTGTTGGTATTTAGAAGGCAGGTAATGTGAAAGTTACTTTGAAAAATCTGTCGTAAACAATACACAGCCAAAGGTGGTTTTTTGACATTATTATGGCTTTTCAAAGACAACAGTTCGGAGAGCTGATGTAACCCTAAGTTCGGGTTTCTCCCGATAACAGGACAGGCTCTTCGGAATAGAATTAGTTAAATTTTCCGCCATTTTAAGAAACCCTTCGGATTGGTTAGGAAATTACTCCCGCCGAAAATTATGCAATGCTGTTTCCATTCCAGCGGAATGACAGCCGGGTAGATAAACAAATTCCATGAAATGTTTTTCCAGCGGAATGTAAGGTGGGTTGATGGATCGGCAACATCAACAATCCCGAAAATGATTCATCCAGGCCAACAATCACATTTTGTTTAATATTTTTTCGATGTGTCGTTGTAGAAATCTGCTTTTTTGTTTTCAAATCATGGATTGGTTTTATTCATCTTCCATTCCTCCAAAACGGGAAAACATTTTTTTTTGGCTGTTATTTCTACCCACATTTCGTTCCTCCGGAACGGGTTATTTTCCGACTTTTCGAATCCGTAGATTGATTCATTCATATTCCATTTCCGGGGAATTGGAGAACATTTTTTTGTCTGTTATTTCTACCCACTTCGTTCCTTCGGAACTTGATATATATGAAGCCAGCCTATTTTTGTAACCAGAAGGCATTGGCTGTTAGCGCACCTCGGCCGACGCCTGGATGGGCGAGGAGATCCCAACAGGCGCAAAATTTTTAAAAAGCACACAATAAAATGAAGTCCCTTTGCCTCGATTATTTTTATATGATCATCAAAATGCTGCAAATAAGTTGGCTATTAACGGAGAATTTATTGGGTGAAAACCGTTTTTTATACAGGCACGAATAGCTCCATTGGAGGTTTTTTGGCAGTTTTACCGTGCTTTTAAAGGTTTTAAATAAATTTACCAGGAAACATTTTTGTAAATACAATTTTTGCTCTTACTTTTGCCGTCCGAAAAATTTTAAAAGGTAAACATGCCTACAATACAACAATTAGTTAGAAAGGGTAGAGAAATTATAAAGGCCAAAAGCAAATCAAGAGCTCTTGATTCTTGTCCTCAGCGCCGTGGTGTTTGCACCAGGGTATATACTACCACACCCAAAAAACCAAATTCAGCGTTACGTAAAGTAGCTAAAGTTCGTTTAACCAATAAAATTGAGGTGATCGCTTACATTCCCGGTGAAGGTCATAACCTGCAGGAGCACTCAATTGTATTGATACGCGGCGGTCGTGTAAAAGATTTACCAGGTGTGCGTTATCACATTGTTCGCGGTAGTCTGGATACAGCCGGTGTTAAAGACCGTAAGCAAAGCCGTAGTAAATACGGTACCAAAAAGGTAAAAGCCAAAAAATAGTTCTCAGATATCAGTATTTCGATATTAAATAAAAAACACAGCTTTGCTGTAATAAATAATACAAGCCATGCGTAAGACGCAACCCAAAAAGATACCTTTAGCACCAGACCCACGTTTTAACGACAAACTGGTTACCCGTTTTGTAAACAATATTATGTGGCAGGGTAAAAAAAGTATTGCGTTAACTATTTTTTACGATGCAATCGACAGGGTGTCAAAGCAAACCAACGAAGACGGTTATGAAATTTGGAAAAGAGCACTTTCAAACATAACTCCGGGTGTTGAAGTAAGAAGCCGCCGTATTGGTGGTGCCACATTTCAAATTCCTTCAGAAGTTCGTGCCGACAGAAAAGTATCTCTGAGCATTAAATGGATGGTAAGGTTTAGCCGCGATAGAAATGGCCGCAGCATGGCGGAAAAATTGGCCGCTGAAATAGTTGCAGCCAGCAAAGGTGAAGGTGGAGCTTTTAAAAAGAAAGAAGATACGCACCGCATGGCAGAAGCTAACAAAGCTTTTTCTCACTTTAAGATCTAATTTTCGAAATTATATTTTTGGTAAAGCCATCCTTTTAAAGGGTGGCTTTTTTTTGTGCGCCATGCATGCGATAGTTCCATAGGGTGCAAGTCCCCAACAGGCCAGCTAACGGGAACTGATAGTCTTAAGCAAGGGTGTTGCAGGCGACTGCAAATCTGAAGGAAGCGGCGGACGAAGATGTGAGTTGACGAACAGAAACAGGATAAAAGGCTTACTCATTGGGCGAGCAGGCATTGGACAGCAAACCCTACAGTTAGAC
>JBBRCW010000126.1:0-17210 GCA_038204535.1 Chitinophagales bacterium
GTGGGTGGTTTTGGAAGTGCAGTGCTTGAATTTATGTCGGAAAATGGTTATTCAGCCAATGTAAGAATGCTGGGAATACCCGACCGTTTGGTAGAGCATGGCACACCAAAAGAATTACATAGGGAATGCGGATACGACGCGCAGGGAATTGCTGAAACTGTTAGGGAGCTGATGAAGGATAAGATTCATGTCAGCACGTTGATCGCCGGCTAAGTATAACAAAGACAAAATATATTTTCGAAAGCTGTCCAAAATTTGGGCAGCTTTTTTTATTGAAAAACAGCGGGTTTGCATCTTACTTTTTATGAATCTGAACAAGTATTTATTGGCTTTCGCATTTGTAACAGCAATTTTAGGAGGCGCCACCTTATACCTCTTTTCAATAAAAGACGCGAAGAACAAAAAAACTAATGCAAAGATTAGCACAACTGGCAACGCCGGACCCTCGTTAACAAGGCCAACCGATCTCGGGTTATATGCTAAAAGCATAAAAAGGTATGCGAAAACACATTCATTTGATACATCCACTTTTCTTTTGGCTGATATGGGATTGCCTTCAGGTAAGAAAAGATTTTTCGTTTACGACCTCAAAAAATTAAGGGTGAAATATAGCGGCCTGGTAGCACATGGTAGCGGCAAAACCAGAACCGAAACGACAGTTTTTTCAAATACGCCGAATAGCTGGTGCAGTTCGATGGGCAAATATAGGATCGCAAATAAATACAATGGCCGGTTTGGCACAGCATATAAATTGATCGGCCTTGATAGTACCAACAGAAATGCTTTTGTACGTGCAATTGTACTGCATGCGTATGAATGTGTGCCAGACACGGAGGTTTTTCCGCAAACCATTTGTAATAGCCTCGGTTGTCCCATGGTATCGGTCAATTTTTTAAAAACACTCGATTTGGAGATTCAACAATCAAAGAAACCACTGTTATTATGGATAGTTAAATAAGCGGAGGCGAACGCAATTAGGCAGTTTGATGTTCGACCAAATTATTCAGAAAACGCAGTTTCATCTGGGTCCTCTTTCCTGTCTTCATTCCACTCAACAATAAAATTATTCATTCCTTCACCCGTCATAATGGACATAAAATTGAGTTGAATTAACTCAAGCATGGAGAGGAAAATAAAAATGGCCTGTATCCGATCGTTACAAACTTCAAATATCTTTTCGAACGAAACCGTTTTGTCCTTTTTTGCAGTATCTAAAACATATTCCCGGCTTTGTTCCATGGTGTAATTGTATTGTACCACGGTATGTACCGGCTGGTTTTGCCGGTCATGCACTTTCTGCATTACCTTTTCAAAAGCTTTCATCAGCTTAAAAAGGGTAATATTCTGAATTTCAGTCCCTTCACTCGCTTCCTCGCCAATCAGGCTTAAGTCGTGGCTTAAATTCCCCCGTTTCACCATCAGCATGCGCATGGCTTCCATTTCGGCCATTTGAGCCGCGGCTTCTTTAAACCGCTTGTATTCCAATATCTTATCTACCAATTCCTGCCTGGGGTCCACCTCGTTACCATCCGCATCCAGCTCTTTTCGGGGCAGAAGCATTTTTGCCTTTATGCGCATCAGGGTGCTTATAAATAAGATAAACTCACTACTTAATTCAATATTGATCGATTCCTGGGTATGAATAAAGTCTAAAAAATCAGTGGTTATTTTATTGATCGGGATATTATAAATGTCCAGCTCATCGCGTTCTATAAAAAACAACAACAGATCAAAGGGGCCTTCGAACTGCGGAAGTTTAATTTGGTAAGTTTCTGTATTCACACCGTGCAAATTATAACTAATAAACAAAAAATCCCGTTCTGAAATTTCAAAACGGGATGGTAAATGTAATTTCTGTTGCAGTTATTGAACTATAATAAACCTAAAATTAAAACTTGTTTACAATTAATTGGCTGCTGCAGCAGGCTGGTCTTTTCTTAAATTATTTACCGCCTTTACAAGCATAAATACGATGATAGCGATAATTAAGAAATCTATACATACGGTTAGGAAATTTCCCCAAGCCAAAACATTGCCTTTTTCCCTTGCAGCTTCCAGCGATAATGTTGGGTCCGCCAGCCTTGCAGCCCTAACTTCTTCGGAAAGAGGCAGGTAGGAATTTACGAAACCTTGTGGCCCGATAATCAAACCGGCGATAGGCATAATGATGTCATTCACCAGGGAGTCCACTATTTTTCCAAAAGCGACCCCGATGATGATACCTATCGCAAGGTCCATAACATTGCCTTTAATGGCAAACTCTTTAAATTCTGATGAAAAGCTCATAATTTTTAGTTTTTGAATAGCAATACTACTACTTGTTGTCTAAAAATCAATCGTTTATGCCCGGATATTTTAACGGAAGTGATTTTAGAGTTTTGAATACCGTTTCCGAAATAATGAATTCTTTATACCAGTTTTGATCTGATGGAACGATGATCCACGGAATTTTATCACAATACTCAAAACAATCCTCGTACACCTTCATGTATTGGTCCCATAACTCGGCTTCTTTTAAGTCATTTGCATTATACTTCCATTTCTTTTGCGGGTTTTCGGTCCGCTCCTGCAGCCTTTCTGCCTGTTCTTTTCTCGAAATATGCAGGTAAAATTTTAGTATGGTTGTTTGGTTGTGCACGCTTATAAGTTCTTCAAAATCGTTTATTGCCTTCATTCGCTGCTTAGCAGTGTCATCGTCAATCCATTTATGTACCCTGGTAACCAAAATATCTTCATAATGAGACCTGTTAAAAACCTTGATCATTCCTTTGGCAGGTACATTGTTATGAATGCGCCACAAAAAATCGTGGGCAAGTTCTTTTTGATCTGGCGCTTTAAATGAGGTTACAGAAATCCCCTGTGGATTTACATATGTAAAAACGTTTTTTATAGCGCCATCCTTACCGCTTGCATCCATGCCCTGCAGTATTATAAGAATTGAACGTTTGCCATCGGCGTATAAAAGGTTTTGCAAATCATCCAGTTCATTCAGAATTTGAGCTGTTTGTTGTCTAGTTGCCTCTTTGTCAACCTCTTTGGGTGCCCGGGTAGGTGTATTTGAAAGGTCAATTTTCATATAAAATTTTTGGCAAATAAATGTTGTGATTATTCAATGTTATAATTAATAGAAGAATATTATAAACTTACCCCCTATCAAGGAAAACAAGCTCCTGATTAAAAATAGGTCTTAATTAGTTTGACTTGTTAACAATAATTTTATACTTTACAAAAATACCCCATAGGTTAACTCTTAGTTAACTTTATCAAACTAAGATTTATTGTCTTATAAAGCATTAAAAAGGGTAAATTGTTACAAATTCATCCAATATTGTTTTTTGAAAAGTAACATACACGTACTATTGGGCATTTCGCCTTCTGCAATGCATAATTTTTCAATTAACTATTCTCCGTTTACTTTCTTTAAAGTAAATATTAGAATGTTGGATGTCATTAATAAACAAAATTATTAATTGATTCCCAAATGGAGCCATATGAACCAAGCCGAAATACTTTGCGATATTATTGAAAGCTTAGACAATACCAAAAAACTCCAGAAGCAAAATGGGAAACCAGAATTTATGGAGATGCTAAAATCGGTAACCGCAAAACACGATTTTAATTATGAGGTTATGAAACAAAAAGTAGAAAGTTTAACCCATCAGGAAAAGGTGATTATACGTTATGTAATTGAAGGCCAAACCAGTAAAGCAATTGGCGACTTGTTATTTATTTCAAAGCACACAGTAGACACCCACCGCCGACACATCATAAAAAAAATGGACGAGAAAAACTTTAGTTACCTGAGAAATTACCCCGCCTTTTTAATGTTTGAATTGAACAAATCATAAAATACTCATTGGTGAGTATTTGAAGTAATCTCCATGGAAATTAATTTTAACGTATTACAACAAGGCTCGAAAAAAATTAATTTCATATAAAATCTAATAACATGCTTATCAGACATTCGTGCAATTGCAGGTGCATCATGCCCCCCGATCCGGAATTAGAAGAAAAGATCATTAATACAAAAGAAGCGATTGAAGAAGCCAAAAATTCAGGAAAAGATCTGGCTGATTTTAACGGAACCGAAAATACATTAGGTTTAGATGAATATATTACAATCATTACCAGGCCCAAAAAAACGAGACCCGATACATTTGTATCGCCGGTTGGCGATTTTGCTCCTATACTTGGACCAAAAAAAACTATTGTTTTACTAGTAGATTTTTCTGATAAACCAGCTACTAAACCAAAAAGTCATTATGAAAGCATGTTGTTTTCCCTGGGCTCGTATGCTTCGGGAAGTATGAGAGACTATTATAAGGAGGTATCGTATAATAAGCTGGATGTGCAGGGTGAAGTGCATGGCTGGTTTAGGGCACCCCAACCTAAATCTTTTTATACCAACAATGACTACGGATTTGGCGCTTACCCTAAAAATGCCCAAAAATTAGCAGAAGATGTAATAGACCTGGCAAACCCAACAGTCAATTTTTCGGGGTTCGACAATGATGGCGATGGTTTTATTGAAGCTGTTGTAATTATTGCAGCCGGTTCGGGCGGAGAACAAACAGGTAATAAGGGCGACATCTGGTCGCACAAATGGGGCATTTCTACAAAAAATGTAGATGGAAAAAAGATCAATAAATACTTTATGGCACCCGAAGATGGCCGGGTGGGAGTAATGAGCCATGAACTGGGGCACCTGTTAATGTCGTGGCCCGATTTATACGATACCGATTACTCATCGAGGGGCACCGGCAAATGGGATTTAATGGCCGGTGGAAGCTGGAATAACGGTGGTGATACACCCGCGCACCCAACTGCCTGGTGCAAAGTACAGGCAGGGTGGATAAATCCGGTTGTCATAAGCAACGACGAACAAAACGTAAACATTCCCCCATATAAAAACAATGCAGTTGCCTACAAACTTCCCGTGGGAGGCAATGTAAACAGTAAAGAATATTTTCTGATGTCTAACAGGCAGAAAATTGGTTTCGACGCCAATCTTCCAGGCGATGGTTTAATTATAGAACATATTGATGATAATCAAAGTAATAACTCAGATGAAAACCATTATCTGGTTGACATAGAACAAGCAGATGGACTAAGGCACTTAAATACAAATGCCAATTCTGGAGACGCCGATGATCCTTTTCCAAAGGGTGCAAACAATAATTTCACTAGTAGTTCCAACCCTAACAGCAAAACCTATGCAAATTCAGATTCCCAGGTGTCCGTAACCGAAATTAAAAAAGTAGGCAGCAACATTACGGCCAAAATTAAGGTAGGAACAGTTTCATTATTAAATTGGTACAATGGATTAAAGGTGACCAGAACCTACACCAGCAGTCACAGTCAAAATGCCTATTTGATGGTAACAGGCTATGGATGGCAAAAAATTAATAATGATTCAATTGATGGAATCACTAACATATTTGAAGCAGCATGCGATGCAATGGTAAAAAATAAAATAGTGGATGTTTATATGGATGGTACAACCATTTTTCGCCTGGTGGTTAGATAATAAAAATTGAACTAAAATTTTAAACCAATAAATTAATTTATTATGTGGCAGAACAATCGTAAAGTAACCAGAACCTATGCCTCGGCACATTCAAAAAATGCCTACGGTATGATAACCGGTATTGCTGGCTGGCTAAAAATAAGCGGCCTTTCAACAGATGGTGTAACCAACGTTTTTGCCGCTTTAAACAGCGCGTTGGCAAATAACCGGGAAGTTGACGTATATGTCGTGAGCAACGAAATTGAAAGAATTGTTGTAAAATAATTGTGGGTAAAAAATTATTAAAAAGTCACCAATTATGAATCATCCAAATGAAATCAGTATAAAAATCTCATTTCCTGATGCAGGCAGCGAGGTTTCTCAATCTGCCGTTGGTGCTGCCTCCGGCACCGATACTTCCCCATCCCCGCCTGCGGCCAGCGGTGCTGAAAATACTTTGGGGAGTCTTGATACTCAGCCGACACCACCAGGGGCAGACAAATCTAACGATAATAATGCAGCCACCTCCTCCGGCAACGATTTTGCGCCTCCCCCGGCAGACAATCAAAACGACCGTAACAATTCTTCAGCAGGTGCTGAACCGCCCGAATCTGAAAGCGGACAAGAATCTGATCAAATGCCAATCGATATGCCGCCACCCGCAGATTAGAGCCAGGCATCCAGTCAAAATGGTTCCATTTAGCAAGTATATCAGGTGGCGTATCTCTAAAAAAATAAATCCAAAGATTTTTGCCTTTGGATTTATTTTTTGAAGAAAATTACATTAAAATGAATAATATGGTTCCAGCACAACCTAACCAATCCAGGATCAGGTTCGAAATCATTAATGCTAAAAAGGATGATCAGATAGATAACAAATATCAGTTATCTATCAAAGTTCTGCCCTTTCATTCGCATCAGGACAAACGATTTATAAAGACAGGCGATATTTATGAAGCTGATGCCTTTACCGATTTGCCGGATATTGTAACAAATGAAGCTGTTTTAGAAGGTGATGCCGAATATTTGGGTGGACCCGCAGGCGGCAGAATCGTATTAAATAATATCGCTTAAATAGTGCAGCAACGGGCATTTAAATAGACATAATGTCTTTCTCCTTTGCTTCCAAATGCTTTTCTACCTGGAGGATGAATTTGTAAGTCACTTCCTGAATTTCGTTTTCCGCATCTTTTGCCTCGTCTTCGCTTAAACCATCTTTCTGCAATTTCTTAACGTGTTCAATCGCATCTCTCCTTATATTTCGAACAGCCACTTTTGAGTGTTCGCATTCTGCGCTTGATTTTTTTACCAATTCCCTGCGGCGTTCTTCAGTAAGCGGAGGTAAGAATAACCGGATGTTGACACCATCATTTTGAGGATTGATACCTATATTGGCTGCGATAATTGCCCTTTCAATTGTTTGCAGCATATTTTTTTCCCATGGCTGAATACTGATTGTACGCGCATCCATAATATTTATATTGGCAACCTGGCTTATGGGAACAGGCGATCCATAATATTCAACCGAAATGCCATCTACCATTGCGGGATTGGCCTTTCCCGCCCTGATTTTTCCCAACTCCGTTTCAAGAAAACCAATGGCCTTTTTCATAGATGCGTCTGCATCTTCTAATATTAACTCCAGTTCTTCGTTCATAATATTCATTTTTAAAAAAGTAAATTTAGGCATTCCGCCCAAAAATAATTTACTGTATGCGCTGTTATAAAAAAGGCCGTCTTTTTTAGACAGCCTTAAAACGATAATATTTATTCTTTAATTTTCATCGACAGTTACAGCCCCGCGATTAAATAACGAAATAAAACGGGTGCGCTTGTTATTCATCTCCCTAAGTTCTTCATCATTATCGGTCTTAACAACCCTCATGGTAACACGTTTACGCGTAAAGTGCAGAACGTAAACAGCCGCATAAAAGGTAACTACCAGAACCGCAATTAGTAATGTGGTGCCCAGCCCCTGAAGTGCAAATGCCATTGCGGAAAATAATATGGTTATAGCAAAACAGGATATCGCCACGCTCTTGTGCCCCATACCCCTATCGAGCAGTATGTGATGCAAATGATTACGGTCAGGGCTAAAGGGCGACCTGCCATGCAAAATCCTTATTCCAAACACCCGCAATGTATCCATTAAAGGAAGCAACATAATACCAAAGCCAACAGCCGGCGATGCTTTGATTGGGAAATTATTGTAACCATTTGCTGTTTCAATAAATTTTAAAACAAGTATCGCATTTACCAATCCAATTAAAAGCGAACCGGTATCGCCCATAAATATTTTTGCAGGATGAAAATTATATATGAGAAAGGCAAGCAGGCTGCCAGCCAGGGCATATCCTAAAACAGCATAGGCAACATTTCCGTTTATCAAAAAATAGGTGCCAAATATCAAACTTGTAATCATTCCAACACTTCCCGCCAAGCCGTCAACCCCGTCTATCAGGTTAAAGGCATTTATGATAACTACAATGGAAAATGTGGTAAGAAAGTAACTGAAAGTAACGTCTATTTGTGTAAGCGTTAAAAACCCATGCATATTTGTAATAAGCAAATTGGCTTTTACCATTAGAATTGCCGCCACCACCAATTGAGCAGCAAATTTTTTGGCAGGGGAAAGCGATACAATATCATCTTTTACACCAATAAAAAATAAAACTAAAAACGCTGCCATGTAATACTGAAATTCAGTGGCGCCATGCCAAAAATCAATGGTTAAAATAAGACTGAGCGATAAACCAACAAACATTCCAAGTCCGCCGAGGGCAGGAATTGGCTGTTTATGAAACTTTCTTGCGCCGTCTGGTAAGTCGTATAATTTTTTTTCGTGGGCAACTTTAATAATAACAGGTATTACATAAAACGTAACCAAAAAAGCTATGATTCCTCCAATGATAATCTGTTCCATGCTGTATAATTTAATGTTGTCCCCTTTAACCGGAACGTTTAGTTCGATGGCAAAATAACCGAATTTTAAGCAAAAATTAAAATATGGAGCTGTCGTTCACATTAAATTAATCAGATGACTATCCGCAATCTGGTTCTGACATTTTGGAACCCAGCTTTATAGCTGTTTTCATCAGCCGTTGCGTCGCACTCTTGTACGGTGTGTAATTTTATTCAGCTTTTTTTTATTATGATCTGATGTTCAGCATTGATTGTACCAAATAGCGGATAATCATGATTAATCAAATCTATATCTAGATAATCAGCGGTAAATGTATCAAAATTTCAAACAGTTCAATATTAAATTACCATTTCAATAGAACCGCCAATTGGATATGCACTTTGTTTTTATATCTTTTTCGGGTATTAAATTGTTGGAATAGGTCAGGAGAAAGCTTAGCTTTTTAACGTAAATAGCTGAAGACTAGCTTTTCTGCTGGGTATCCAGGCGGCAACCAGCGCTATTATAAAAATGGTTGATATTACCAGCACAAAATCGGTGGCGACCATTTTTACCGGGTAATAATCAATAATAAAACTACCCCCTGCCAATTTTACCAGTTTATATTTTATCTGGAGAAAACATATACCCGCCGCTATAAATATTCCGGTTGTTCCGCCTATACCAGCCAAAACAAAACCCTCGCTTAAAAATATTTTTTGAATATACACATCGCTTGCCCCCATGGCTTTTAAAACTGCTATATCTTTTTGCTTCTCTAAAACAAGCATAGTCAGCGCACCTATCATATTAAAAGCCGCCACTACCAGAATTAAGGAAAGGATGCCATAAATTACCCACTTTTCTATCTGCATTACAGAATATAGGCTCTGGTTCTGCTGATACCTTGTCTGCACTATGTAATTGTCGCCTAATAAAATTTGCAATTTTTGCTTCACCTCATCTGTTTTCTCTTCATTCTCCAAAATCACCTCCACCGAACTGTATTCGTTTTCGCCCAAGTCTAACATATACTTTACAAAACCCAGGTTAGTAATAGCATATTTATTATCAAAGTCTTGCTGCAGCACAAAACTGCCGCTTACGTTCGCATTATAGCTGTTCAATGCCTCCATTGAAGACAGGCTGGTTGCTTTTCTGTTTGGAAGATAAACCGTTAAAGGCGAGATGCTGGTTCCTGCTGACACACCCACCGCATTTTCGACCCCCGCGCCCAGCACCAGGAACGGTTTGTCAGTATCACCAGTAAAAAATTGGCCCGGTTGGATGATGTGTTTTGCCAATCCGCTCACCTGGGTATAGGCGTCATCCACCCCTTTCAAATAAATAATGCTTTGATAGCTATCGTTTACCAAAACAGCCTTTTCTTCGGCAATCCGGCTTATTTGTTTTACTCCAGCGGTAGTTTGTATTGATTTTAATTGCTGAGGCGTTAAGGTCAAAAATTTTGCATTGCTGGCTGGCGCAACCCTTATATCAGCATAAAAATCGGCATAAAGGCTTTTGACCAGGTCTTCAAAACCGTTAAAAACACTTAATACCAAAATAAGTGCGGCAGAACCTACAGCTATAGCCAGCACGCTTATCCAGGCAATTATATTGATTGCATTGGTGCTTTTTTTTGCTTTAAAGTAACGCCAGGCAAAAAGAAAGTTCATAGTATTAAATCTAAAATCTATTTAGTTAAGCCTGAAAAAGGTGATTACTAAAACTATGGGAGATTATTGAGTAGCGTTTCTAGGGATTTCTACAGGGCTGCAATCCTCAGCAGCAAGGTTATTCACCGTCCTTCGGTGTGTCTTCTGTTTTAATTTGCTTAAATATCTCTTCCATCTTAAATACATAGTCCAACGTATCATCCTGGTAAAACTGCAAAACCGGTATCCGGCGTAACTGATGCTTCACCCTGTCACTTAGCTCCTTCTTCACTTCCCAGGCTTTGCTTTCAATTTTCTTCATTACATCCTTTTCATCATTCACTTTAAAAAGGCTCAGATAAATCCGGGCTTCCAATAAATCGGGGGTCACCTGCACTTTTGATATCGATACCATTCCTCCCCCCATCATCGTCATTCCCAGACGCATAAATATGTCGTTCAACTCTTGCTGCAAGACCCCCGCTACTTGTTTCTGTCGCTTTCCCTCTGTCATATTATTACTATTAATCGTTGTAAAATTAGTTTCTTTGCACCAATTTGACCGATTTAAAACGCTGATGAAAAAATACGCCCGCCTCTTTAAATACCTTACTTCCTATAAAAAAAACATAGTTCTCTACTTTTTATTTACTGTTTTATCGATCGTTTTTTCACTACTTTCTCTAGGCACGCTTCCGTTTTTTCTACGGTTAATCTTTTCGCAGGAGGCATTGGTATTGAACCCTCCGGCAGCCATTCGCGGTTCGAACGACCTGATACAGTTTATCAATTACCAGATAAGTCACCTGATATCCAGCCGGGGAACTGACGGCCCTATTTATGCCCTGGCGCTTATTTGCCTGGTGGTAATTGTTTCCGTATTATTTAAAAATCTGTTTTTATATCTTTCTTACTATGTTTTGTCGCCCATGAAAAATTCGGTGATGACAAGATTAAGGGCAGAATTATATAACAAACTTTTACAATTGCCCATCGGATACTTTACAGAACAACGCAAAGGCGATGTAATGAGTCGAATGACCAATGATATTGGCGAACTGGAAGTTTCGGTTGTAGGTACGCTGGAAGGATTTATTAAAGATCCGCTCAACATTATCATCATACTAAGCACGCTTATTTTTATAAGCCCCGGATTGTCGCTCTTTCTTTTTATTTTTTTACCGTTAACCGGTCTGATAATCGGCCGCATAAGCCGGTCGTTAAAAAAACAATCGAATGTGGCGGCCATAAAACTGGGAGAAGCATTATCGGTTTTAGATGAAACATTGGGCGGCCTGCGCGTGATAAAGGCATTTAATGCTGAACGCTTGTTGCGTAACCGTTTTAACCAAACCAATGACGAGCTTTTTGTAGTAAAAAACAAGATGCAATACCGCAGAGACCTTGCATCGCCCATGAGCGAATTTTTAGGTGTGCTGGTACTGTGCGGCATCCTTTGGTTTGGCGGCAAGCTGGTGCTGGGCGGCAATGCCGCAGGTCTGGAACCAGAGGGTTTTATTATGTACATAGGCATTTTTACGCAAATCATCAGCCCGGCAAAGTCGCTATCCACTTCGTTTTACAATATGCAGCGTGGCAGCGCCGCCATTGCCCGAATTGAAGAAATTTTAAATGCGCCTGTTAAAGTGGATGAAAACGAAAACGGGCTGCAGTTGGAATCTTTCAGAAACCGGATAGAATTTAAGAATGTAAGTTTTCATTATGAGGATAAAGTGATTCTTCATAACATCAACCTTGTTGTTGAAAAAGGCAAAACGATTGCATTGGTCGGTTCGTCGGGTGCGGGCAAAAGTACATTGGCAGACCTTATTCCCCGCTTTCACGATGTAACGGGCGGCGAATTACTGATTGACGGAATTAACATTAAGGACTATTCTTTGCATTCGGTGCGGGCACAAATGGGCATAGTAACCCAGGAGCCCATTTTATTTAATGATACCATAGCTAATAATATTGCATTGGGTATGGAGCATGCCACGCCTGTGCAGGTGGAAAGTGCTGCAAAAATTGCCAACGCAAACAATTATATAGTTCAAAAAGAAGAAGGCTATCAAACCAACATAGGCGACCGCGGCAGCAAATTAAGCGGCGGCGAAAGACAACGGCTGACGATTGCCCGGGCAGTGCTAAAAAATCCCCCCATATTAATTTTAGACGAAGCCACTTCATCGCTCGATACAGAAAGCGAACGACTGGTGCAGGATGCCATCAACAACATGATGCAAAACCGCACCAGTATTGTTATTGCCCACCGGCTTAGCACTATTCGCCACGCCAGCGAGATCATAGTTTTACATCAGGGGCAAATTGCAGAGCGGGGCACTCACGAGGAATTGCTGGCCCAGTGCGGTATTTACAAAAAGCTGGTGGATATGCAGGAAGTGAAATAGACTAAAGCAAAATGCGTAGCTTATTTGAATGGATATTTAAGTCGGCATGTTTTCACGCAAAGCCGCCAAGAGCTTCACGCAAAGATTTATTAAGTCTGGTTATTTGTATGATTCAAAGTTTTTTCTTTCTGGTTTTTGCTTGGGTTTTACTTTTCGTTAAAGATTTTACTTTGCGCTCTTTGCGTGGGTTTTTCTTTGCGTCTTTGCGTGAAAAACCGTCCTGTACGCATAATAACGGTGAACCAAAAAATCAATCAGACTAAATTTGTGTTATTGGCGGAGGTTAGGAAATGCAGACGCCTTTCAAATATTCATCCCCCAAAATAACTAACCGTTTTACAACTGCGGCTCTTCTTAAAATTTTTATCTTATTCGCTTACTTCTTATTATTCTAATTATCTATTCGTTCCTTTATGTAATCGGCGGCAAATATTCATCGTATAAAAAGTAACAGTTGTCTCAAATCAAAAAATCACATTGAATTATGGCCAGGCTATTCATGATCATATTGTTTTTCGCAAACTGCTTTATTACAAACGGACAAACCGCAATTGATCCGTATGCCAAACAATGGAAACAGGTTGACAGCCTGATAAAGAAGCAGGATCTCAGCCGCTCTGCATTGGTGATCGTAAACACTATCTATAAAAAATCAAAAGAAAAAAAACAGCAGGTGCAAATGATAAAGGCATTATTGTACCGCTACAATCTTGAACAACGGTTTACTGAGGCAGACATCAATAAAAAAGTTCAATCGTTAAAAGATGAAATAAAAGAAACACAAGACGTTGCCACCAAAAGTATTCTGAGCAGCCTTGTGGCAACCACCTATCAAAACCACCTGCAAAACAACCGCTGGAACTTATATAATCGAAGTAA
This sequence comes from Chitinophagales bacterium, assembly GCA_038204535.1. Classification (GTDB taxonomy): domain Bacteria; phylum Bacteroidota; class Bacteroidia; order Chitinophagales; family Chitinophagaceae; genus Segetibacter. The sequence continues at coordinate 13,357 of JBBRCW010000126.1, forward strand.
GACCGATAATTTTAAAAAGGAAGATATCAACACCTGGAATGCTGACGACTTTCACGCGGCTATTACGCAAGGTTACCAGCAATCATTACAAGAGCCTGAAATTTTGCAGCAGGCAAGTATTGAGAAGTATAACCCCATTCTTACCGAATATAATACCAAGGCAGAACGGCCCACCTTATACGATTTGCTTGCACATAGAGCGTTAAGTTATTTTAAAAGCGATGAGGTGTCGCTCACAAAACCGCTTTATACCTTCGTATTAAACGACCCTGCCGCTCTGGGCAATATTGAAACGTTTAAAAATCATTCCTTTATCAGCCGGGACACAGCCTCCAATAAATGGAAAGCCCTGCTATTATTTCAGCAATTGATACGCTTTCATCTGCAACAAAAAGATACTGCCGCCTTGATTGATGTAAACCTGGAAAGAATACAATTTTCGAAAAACAATGGTTCTATTGCCAATGAAGACACGCTCTATTATGAGGCCGTAAAAGAAACCGCTGGGCGGTTTATTAAAAACCGGTACGCTGCACAAGCCTGGTACCTGCTCGCCAGTTGGCATTCGCAAAAGGCCGGCCAGTACAATGCACTAACCGACACCTCTTATCAATATGAATATTTAAAGGCGCTGGATATCTGCACTAAATTTTTGCCACTGACCGACAGCACCGAAGGGCATGTAAACCTGTTTAATCTGTACCACACCATAACATCCAGGCAATTGTCCATTACGGCAGAACAGGTAAATGTTCCCGGATTGCCTTTTAGAACGCTGGTGTCGTTTAAAAACATACAAAAGGTATATTTCCGTGTAATCAAAATAAATAAGGCACTCGAAGATTCAATAGATCGAATCGTTCAAAACAGAGGCTATAACGCCTTCATGCAAATAATTGCCCGGCTGAAATATCAATCGGTGCAACAGGCTGATCTGCCTATATTGAACGATTATCAGCCGCATAGTGCAGAAATAAAAATTGACGCGTTAACTTCCGGCAAGTATTACCTGTTGGCATCTTCGTCTTCCAGTTTTGCCGACAGCGGTCGGCTTGCGGCATCCACTATCTATGTTTCAAACATTAGTTTCGTTAACAACGGCCCGCACTATTTTGCACTAAACCGCAGCACCGGCAAACCACTCGTTAGCGCATCGGTAAAAATATTTGAAAAAGAATACAGCACCAAAACCCGCCGATACGACTACCAGCCAAAAGAAAGTTATACGACCAACGCAAACGGCTATTTTAAACTGGCGTTAAAGAAAGACAACAATAGAAATATCGCCCTACAGATAAAACACAACGGCGATGAATTGTTTGTTGAAAATGATCAATACATCTCTCCACTGTCGTACAGCCGTTATAACAGCAATGATGCTGATGATTATGAAAAAGACGAAGAGGAAGATTATGAAGCCGATCATACCAAAGCTTTCTATTTTAAAGACCGGAGCATATACCGGCCGGGGCAGGTAGTTTACTTTAAACTGCTGGCGCTTACAAGGGATATGAAGACCCAAAAAACAAAAGTGTTTACCCGGCTTACTGCCAGCGATAGTGAGTATGTGTATTTGCAGGATGCCAATAATAAATACATAGATTCAGCATTGATAACGCTGAATGAATACGGTTCGTTTGCGGGAAGTTTTAAATTGCCTGTGAATGTTCTTACCGGCGATTTTTCTTTGTCTTCAGTATTTTTTGAGGAAGAACGGAACGGAGACTTTTCGGTAGAGGAATACAAACGCCCCACCTTTTATGTTGAACTGCAAAAGCCCAAAGGTAGTTATCGATTGTACGACGCATTAACTGTTACCGGTACCGCCAATGCCTATGCTGGCAGTACGGTTGACGGTGCAACAGTAAAGTACAGGGTAACACGTAAAGGCAGGTTTTTGTACCCCTGGCTATGGTACAGAGGCATACGGCCATCCACCAGCGAAACCACCATTACCTTTGGCGAGGCAACCACCGATGCCACCGGAAAATTTACAGTTAAATTTGCGGCCCTTCCTGATGAAAGCCTTTCAAAAGAAACGCTACCCATATTTGACTACGAAATAAATGCTGATGTAACCGACCGCGCCGGTGAAACCCGCAGCGAAACCATTACCATTCCGGCTGCCTATCATTCGTTAAACCTGCGGCTCACCATTAGCAATACGGCAGAAGCCGACAGCCTGAAGACATTTTTTGTACATACCGAAAACATTGCCGGCGATAAAGAGCCCGCCATTGTTAAGGTGGACATTTATCCGCTGCAATCACCCACCAAACTCATAAGAAAACGCTATTGGCAACAACCAGATCAATTCATTTACTCAAAGGATGATTACAAGAAATTCTTCCCGAACGATGAGTATAGCAATGAAAGCGATAAAACCACCTGGCAAAAGGGACCCGCAGTTTTTACTACTGTAATCGATACCAAAGAAACAGGCAAAGGCGATATACCCAAAGGCAAACTAACATCTGGCTGGTATTTGGTACAAGCCACCACCACCGATAAGGATGGCAAAGAAATTAAGAGCGAGCAATATGTGCATTTATATAGCAGAAGCAAGGGGCGGTTCAACGGAAGTGAATACCTCTTTTCATCTGTTATCAACAACATAACCGAACCCGGAAAGGAAGCCGCTTTTCTGCTGGGCAGTAATGCAGAAAATGTTTATGTGATACAGGAGACACAGCATCAGCCCAAAGAAAAAAGCACGACTATTCAAAGCGATTTCAGTTTTTACACGCTCAGTAAAACAGTTAAACAAATTACCGTTATCCCAGGTGCCGATGACCTGGGCGGCATGGGAGTAAATATCGTTTTTGTAAAGGACAACAGGCTATACACCTATACCCAACAAATACGGGTGGAAGAAGAAAAGGAGCAACTGAACATACAGGTAAAAACATATCGTGATAAAATAGAACCCGGCAGTACTGAAAAATGGACCATTCAGGTTTCAGGTAAATATAAAGATGTGGTGGCCGCCGAAGTTTTAACCAGCATGTACGACGCATCGCTCGACCAGTTTAAACCGCACAACTGGCAAACGCCCGCCGAACACAAGGGATATTTTTATGCAAATGGCTGGGATATAAATAGTGGATTTACCCAGGCTGGCAGCCGCGAAAATGCACTGTCCATTCCGTATAAAAGTTTCTTTAAAATTTATGCCGATATTGATATATACCGGTTCGCTTCGCCAGTATCTATGCAGATGAGGGCCGGGCAGCTTGAAGGTCGGGCTGCGGGCATGGCGGCTGACGCTCAATTGAACGAAGTTGTAACCCTTGGTTATGCCGCATCAAAAAAAGAATTAACCGGGGCAACAATCGCCCTGCGTGGAGCAAACTCTATCAATGGCGCCAATGCACCTCTGTATGTGGTGGATGGCAAAATAGTAACATCCATTGAAGACATTAACCCTGATGACATTACCAGTACAGAGGTTCTGAAAGATGCGGCTGCCACGGCTCTTTATGGCGCCAGGGGGGCGAACGGCGTCATCATCATCACCACAAAAAATGCCACGGGTAACAAAGACGAAACGCCGGTAAAGGTTCGCACCAACTTTGACGAAACCGCTTTCTTTTATCCACAATTAATAACAGACAAGCAGGGCAACCTGTCGTTTAGCTTTACACTTCCCGATGCACTTACCCAATGGAAATGGCAAATGTTCGCTCATAGCAAAGCGGCTGTTTTCGGACTGGCACAAAAGACCATCATCAGCCAGAAAACTTTAATGATACAGGCAAACGCGCCACGCTTTATGCGGCAGGGCGATCAAATGGAATTCAGCGCCAAAATCAGCAACTTAAGCGATAAAGAATTAAATGGAAAAGCAACGCTTC
>JBBRCW010000127.1:0-17191 GCA_038204535.1 Chitinophagales bacterium
GGCTGGTTGGTAGCAGTAGCAATGATGACATCATCATCAGCGGTGGGCACCTGGCCCGTGCTCCAGTTGGTTAGTGTGTGCCAATTAGTGTTGGAGGCGCCGGTCCAAACGGTTTGCGCCAGGGTAAGTTGCTGCAGCAGCAGCACTGAAAGAAGAAGAATTAAAAACTTTCTCATAAAAAGGGTTTTGATGGAGTGATTACAAAATTTTGAAAATGAAAAAAACTGTTGGTGAATTCCAGAGGATAAACTTTGGTTTAGATAAGAAAGAGGAAGTGAAAAGTAAACAATAAAAAAATGTCATCAAATATTGACAATGCAGAAAGATTTTCGTAAATGAAATGATAACAGAAATTAAATGAAAGTGTTGGGGTAATTGTAAACCCGGAGAACAAAGAGCGAAAAAATAATTCCCCTACGGCTTTCCACTCATCGCCATCTTTCCATCTTTCACCCTACCCGCCCCTTTAAACCGGGGCTGCCAGTACGAATTGTTGAGGTAAGCTTACCATTACGCCACCGCTGGTGGCGGCACAGATTGCGGCAGATAATATTTGTATTAGGAAGCCTGGGTATCATACCCATTGTTTACAAATTTTATCCTTATTGTAAAACCAATGCTGAAGATTAAAAAAAACGATCTGATTACATGGCAATGGTGGTTTTATTTTTAGGCTTTTACCTGGTATTGCTAACCGGTGATATTGTTGAACAGATAAACCCGAAAGTGTTATTTTGATAACATTTGCTTAAAGATCTCAGCAACAGTTGCAGACAATTGTTGGCTGGAAAGGGAAAGGTATTTTATGATATGCCATTTAGCCGTTCACATCACTCTCTATTTCATTCTCACCTAACTTCAAAGCAAAAGACCCTCATTAAGAGGGCCTTTTACTTTAGTCACAGGGGGTCAGTATTTTACCTGGCGATTACCAGCTTTTCATTTAGTATTTGTCCGTCGATAATAACCTGAACATGATAATTTCCAGCGGCCATTTTTGAAAGATCGCTAATAGAAACAATATTTGAACCCGCACTTATCGCTTTGTTAGACAAGCTAACCATTTTGCCAAACCCATCAATGATGCGCACTACAGCCACGCCTTCTTTTACCGCATTTATCTTTAAATGAACCTGGCTTCTGGCAGGATTTGGATAGAGAGCAATGCTTAACGAATTCTTATTGGTTACTTTGAAAGATAGTATGTTGCTGTACTTTGCCGCACCTGCTTTATCAACCATATTTAATCTATAGTAAACTGTTGGTGTGGTTAAGCTGCTAACGTCGTCGGTAAACAAATACAATGTGCTTAGCGCATTGTTGCCTTTTGCCTTTTGCTGGCCAACCGTTGTAAATACCTGGCCGTTCAAACTGCGTTCTATTGTATAGTGCTGCATGTTGCTTTCGCTGGCTACCGACCAGAACAACTCAGATTTGCCGTTATTCAGTTTACCATCAAAACTAACCAACGTAACAGGAAGTATGGTTATGTTCCTCCAGTCGCGATCGGCACCACTGCTGCAATTGCCAGGGGCTGATTGCGGTAATTTGGCATTGCTTCCCGCAGGTGTTGGCCCATCAAAGCTACCATTTGGTCCCATGTTGCTATGCACCACGTTATTGGTAAAGTTGCCAGTCGCTGTTTTAATATTGAAGATGTCAAACTGGTCTATCAGGCCATCTCCATCTGTATCAGCAAAGTTGGTAACAAAGTTTCCGCCAATGCCCGATCCTTCATTTACATCAAGTGCTCCGTCGTTATCTGTATCAAGGTCATACATGTCGGGGGTGCCATCTCCATCCTTATCGTACGGGGTAATGCCGGGTGCCTTAAGCGTACAGGTACTGTTGTAGGTGTCATAGGCATCATCCACGCCATCACCGTCACTATCCATACCTGTTGGCGCCTTGTACGAACAGGTAGGCTGGCCTTCAACGTTGTCGGTTATGCCGTCATTATCGCTGTCAATATCATAAGGATTTGGTTTTCCATCTCCATCGTTATCTACAAGTTCAACACCTACCGCACCGCTACCGGTTATCTGGTCATAAATGTCATTCACGCCATCTCCATCACTATCCGTTCCATCAGCTATACCATCGTTATCAAAGTAACCTCTTGCTTCGGTAAGATCAGTAAGGCCATCACCATCGCTATCCAGGTCGGTATAATTTGGTAAGCCATCCCTGTCAAGATCCTGCGGTGTTAAACCCGGGCCACCATAAACAGTTGGAGTAAGATCGGCAGAGTTCAGCAAACCATCCCTGTCATCATCACCACCATCTACTTTACCATCATGGTTGTCATCTTTCATTCCTGGATCTCTTGTTTCAACTACATCCAGTATCCCATCATTGTCGCTGTCAAGATCCAGTTGGTCAATAATACCATCGTGATCAAAATCAAAGAAATCATTTATGCCGTCGCCACCGGGGAAACCGGGCTTTGCACAATCTATCCAGACAAGCGGCTTATAAGGATTGCCATATATATCGGTGCCTGCAGGAGTAGGACAACCTGGTGTTAGATCCATGTAGTTAAGAATGCCATCACTATCACAATCTTTCAATCCATCATAACCATGTCCTTCAACCAGGTCAATAATTCCATCGTCATCATCATCAATATCATCAAGGTAGCCGGCATCAACAGAATTGTCAACCTGGTTAGCTGATAGTGTAACTGTTACTTTGCCATTTACCGGATCGCTGTCTATGTTATCATTTGCTCTCACATTTTCGAAAGTAGGATTGTAATAAGCAGGTGTAACAAAAGTTACTGTGTAAGTACCGGGAGCCAGGTTGGTGAAACTATAATTACCAGTGGCATTTGTTGTTGTGGTAAGTACTGTACCATTTGGCATGGTAAGTTTAACCACTGCTCCTTTAATTCCAGGCTCACCAACATCCTGCAGGCCATTACCGTTTAAATCGTTCCAGACAAAATCACCTATCACGCTGTTGCCTGTTAAACCAATATCCAGGGTAAGGTTACCATTAGCATCATCACCATCGTTGGTAGGCCCGGTACCGGCAGCAAGCGTTATAAAATTAGTTCTCACTTCGCCGTTAACCAATGTAACACCATTGTTATCGCTGTCAACATCGTTGTTAGGGTTTGCACTGGTACCAATTGCACTGCTAATGGTATAGCCCTGTGGTAAAATAACACCAACCATATAATTGATATCATCCAGTAAACCAAAGCCATACGATCCATCTGTTGCCGTAACAATTGTTTGCGAAGCAGGACCATCAGGTTGATTATCTCCATTAATATCATCATACAGGTTTACAGTTGCACCCGCTATACCTACTTCACCTGCATCAAATATACCGTTGCCATTTTGATCGTAAAATATCCTGTTGCCTAAATAGTTATTAGAGGCCTGTGGTGGTGTTGGTATCAATCCAAAATCAAGTGTCAGGTTACCGTCTGCACCATCACCATCGTTAGTTGGTTCAGTACCCGGGTTTAGTGTAATAAAGCCGCTGAATACTTCGTTGTTATAAGTTACAATACCATTGTTATCACCATCAATATTGTTGTTAGGGTTGGTACTGTTGAAAGTTACCGGTCCGGCCTGGTAAACGTTGGCTACTAACTGAACACTTACAATGTAATTACCAGCCTGTAAGTTGGCGAAAGTATAATTACCAGCAGCATCGGTGGTAGTGGTAGCTATTGGCAAACCATCGGGCATATTATCATTGTTGTCATCTTTATACAAGTGAACGGTCAGGCCTGCAATACCTACCTCGGCTGCATCTTTTATTCCGTTTGCATTTGCATCGTTAAACACCTGGTTACCCAGGTTCAGTAAAACTTTTACATAACCTGCATCTATAGTGGTGTTGCCTGGTGCAGCACTTATGATTACTGTTACCGGTCCGCCGTTAGCGGGCACATCGCTATCGCGATCGGTTCTACCTGCATTTGGAATGGTTGGTTTAAAACCATCGGGCGTATCGAACTTAACGGTATAGGTACCGGCAACAAGGTTGTTAAAGAAATAATATCCATCAGCATCAGTTGTAGTTACCTGTATAGTGCCATCTGCATAAGTAAGGGTGACTTTTATGCCATTAATACCATACTCATCAGAATCCTGCAAACCGTTGCCATTGGTATCTTCCCAAACATAATCGCCTATGATAAGGCTTCCGCACACACGGATACCAAAGTCTAAGGTCAGGTTACCGTTAGCGCCATCCCCATCATTTACCGGCTCGCCATTAGCAGTTAACGTAATGGTTTTAGACTGAAGCTCGTTGCCATTTATTGTGGAAACCCCATTGTTATCATTGTCAACATCACTATCAGGATTGAAACTGTTGGCTGTAGTAGCAGAACCTATGTAGCCATTTGGCAATACAAAACCTACTATGTATTTACCTTCTTCAAGACTGCTGAAACCGTAGATGCCTGAAGCATTGGTTGTTGTACTAGCTATTGCAGCACCATCCGGTGTGTTATCACCATTTACATCTTTGTACAGGTAAACAGTTACACCAGCTACACCTGATTCATTAACATCTTTTAAGCCATTGCTGTTTGCATCATTAAACACCAGGTTACCCAGGTTAAGTGTTGAAGCAACTATGGCCTTTAAGCCAAAATCAAGGGTAAGGTTTCCGTTGTTATCATCCCCATCATCAAATGGTTCATTAGACGGAGAAAGTGAAATGTATTTGCTCCTGATATCGCCTGCAACAGTATTAACACCATTGTTATCATTCTCTATATCGTTGTTTGGATTGTCGCTGGTACTGGTTGTTACTGCTGCAACATAGCCGACAGGCAACACCAGGCCTACAATATAATTACCGGTTGAAAGGTTAGAGAATAAGTAGTTACCATTTGCATCTGTAGTTGTTGTAGCCAGCACACCACCATCTGCATTATTATCTGCATTGTTATCAGCATACAACTTAACTGTTACACCACTAATACCTGGCTCATTAGCATCTTTTATACCATTATCATTTACGTCTTTAAACACCAGGTTACCCAGGCGTAATACCGACTGGCAAGGCACTTCAACCACAGCCTCTGAGTTGTTACCTGTTTTACTTGGGCTAGCGTGCACATTGGTTATGTACACCTTACCCAAGCCTGCACTTCCTAAAGCACTTGATTTAATGGTTACTTCGTACCAAACATCGTAGATCCAGTTTGGAGCCGCCGCACTTGGCGTGTAATTAGCATCGGTTGCCGGCGAGTTTGTTGTTAATACATAACCATAGTCGTTAAAGTTGGCATCGAGCGAACTTTTTGCGCTTACAACATCCGATGCATTACCCAATATCATTTTGCCCTCACCGCCTGTTACTCCCAGGCACTTGTATCCACTTGCTACATCAGATGATGCTGAGATGTAATCGAGCTTAAACTGCATTTTAGCAGTGTTGTTGGCATCAAGTAAAGAAAGCTCCACATGGTCAGAACCCACAAGGTTACCAAAGGTGTGACCCCTTGTCCAACCTATTGTGTTTGTACCATAAGTATTGTCGACAAAAGTTTTTGAGAAGATGATACGGAAGGTGATAGTACCATTTGTATTATTAGTGCTTGATAAAATACGTGCATTAACAATGTTTGGAATGGTAGTGCTTGCATAGCAAATTTCAGTACCCGATGGAGGCGTACTAATTTTATGCAAGCCAATATCAAGCGTTAAATTACCATTGTCATCATCGCCATCTGTGCCAGGCTCAGTATCCTCCAACAGGGTTATAGCATTGGTTCTTATTTCGCCACCGGCATCTATGATACCATTGTTATCATTATCAACATCGCTATCAGGATTTGCACTGTTTGTACTGGTACCTGCAATTGCATAACCACTGGTTTTTACTACGCCCACAATGTACCTGCCTTCTGCAAGAGCAGAAAAGCCATAGTAGCCATTTACATCAGTTGTAGTGCTTTCAAGTGCATTGCCATCCGGCACGTTGTCACCATTATTATCAGCATATAATTTTACAACCAAACCACTAATACCGGTTTCAGCAGCTTGCTTAATACCATCACTGTTTGCATCGTTAAAAACCATGTTACCCAGCTTCATTAATCCGGGACAGTTTGAAGGACTTACAACCTCCGTATTGTTACTTGTTTTGCTTGGGCTGGCATGGATACCTGTGATAGAAGGATTGCCAAAACCTGCAGTTCCAAAAGCGGAAGCTTTTACAGTTACCTCGTACCAAACATCGTATATCCAGTTTGGATATGAGGCATTGGCAGTATAGGTAGCATTGGTAGCTGGTGAGTTGGTTGTTAGTTTATAACTATAATCGTTGAAGTTGGCATCAAGCGATGTTTTCGCGCTTACTACATCACTTGCATTTCCCACAATCATCTTACCATCACCACCCAAAACACCTAATGACTTGTAACCACTTGCAACAGCAGATGAAGCACTGATGTAATCCAGTTTAAACTCCAGTTTTTTGGTTCCCGAAGCATCCAGCAAAGCCATTTGTAAATTATCCGATCCTACCAGGTCGCTAAAAGTGTGACCCTTAGACCAACCAATTGCATTGACACCATACGTATTATCTACAAAGGTTTTTGCAAAAGTTGTACGGAAGGTATAGGTCTGGTTGGTGTTGTTAAACGTCCAGGAAGTTTTTGCATTAACCGTGTTTGGGATAGTAGCACTTGTAAAACATTGTTCGCCATCGCTGCCTGCAGGCGTTTGCGGCGTGCTGGTTAAACAATAATTATATTTATCAGGAGGTGTAAGAAATGCATTCAAATACATTCTTACACCATTCAATACTGTTGCGTCGCCTGTTTTATCGTAATTGTGGTTGCCTAAATAAAATAACAACCCGCCTTTGGCAGTTGTACTAACCTTAGCAACTGAGGCACCAATATTAGGACTTGAAGCCGGTCCTTTTGCATGATCGTGTTCGTTGTTTTTTACAGCGCCACTGTACGACCAGTTTTTAAGTGATCCACCCTTATTAATATTAAGCGATCCCTGGAATTGGGAATAACTAAGATCTGCATTTGGATAAAGCAATGTTGCTAAAGAGCCACTGAAAGAATTTTCAGTGCTTGCATTGATTCCATTTGACGAATGAAATTTAGCAGCATTCTCGTAAGTTCTAACGGCAGCACATTCTGCCAATACATTAAAACCTGCCTTTAAAAAAGTAGTTACATCATCTGTAATAAGCCTGGCAGCAGTAACATTTGTTTCGCTGTAATGAGGTTCTGAGGCAAACGTATAGCACTTAACCAAAAGGTCGGTGGCTATGCTTTTGCTCCAGTTAGTGGCAACAGTTTTATAATCATTCATGCCGGCGGTTACACCAGCTTTAATCATGTAATCTCTATGTATAGTCCAGTTGCCGCCGTTGTTTAATAAAGCTGCTTTAGGTTTAAAGCCACTTAAATCGTAACGTTCATCAACAGTAACAGCAGCGTTAGCCTGGTAAACTTTAACCCTGTCGGCTAAAGCAAGTGCATTGTTATATGCATCTATAAGTGCTGCCACACCACTAACATCAGCTGCCTGAATAACAAATGGACCTGACTTAAAATCAAAATTTGCCGCAGTTGCGGTTGAAGGTTTAATTCTTGAGGCATTCACACTAAAGTCAATACCATCTTTTAGCTTTCCGGCTTTAATTACCCACTTAACTTTTACGTTGTTGTTTAGCAGGTGAACTATAAGGCCATAGGCTTTTAAGTTAAACTCGTTATTGTTGTTTGCCTGGTTAGTGTTGTCCATGGCTATAACATAACTACCCGATGCCAATGTTTTAAGATTGGCTGCAGGCGACGGTAAATCCTGGGAAAACAAAATGCCGCTAAACACAAAGCTTAGTAGCATGGATAACAATAAAGCAGTACTCTTTATTTTAGGTACAGTTAGGGATGATGGTTTAGTGGTTGGTGCTTTTGATTGTAAGCAGATCTTTTTCATTTGAATGAATTTTAAAAACAATGGAAAAACAATTTCCAAAGGGTTTGTGCCATTTGAAATTGGAAAAAATATAAGCAGGCATAGGGCAATACATTACCAGGGGCCATAGCCCGGGCTATGAAGCATTACGCAAAAAAATAAAAGGAGGGGACGGAAGAATAAGGCAGGGTTGATGCCTGCTCTTTTAACCTGTTAGGCGTAAAAAATGGGTTCTCCCACCAGGATTGAGATTGACCGGCGCTATTTTTATTTTGTTTAGCGAATAGTTATTTGAAGTTGACGAATTGATTTCCGGCAAATTTTTGGCATAGGCTTTTAAGAATGCTGTACTAACAAGTACAAACAGCAAAAGGTAAATGAACCTTTTCATAATTTATAAGGTGTAATGGTTTGGAAATATTTTACATTTCCATACAGGCCGGAATGGTATTACGAAGAATAGTTGGATAGAAAACAGTGCTTAAGAAATCATTTTAGTGCATCTATAGCATCTGTTACCTATATGATGAGACATGTAAAGATTAAGTTGCAAAAAGGTGTTGACTTAATCTGACATTAACCTGTCGGCAAAACGATACATTTTTTTTTGAACCTGCAACCTGACCCGTTGGCTGGCATATTTGTCTGCCTGTAAATCTCTTCACCGGCGGCTGGCTGGTCTTGAACAAGAGCTTAACAACAAGTGCCTTTTATTCGTCACATTTTTGTAAAAACCAGCGCAGAAAAATATGATTGGGTTGCAAAATATATACAGAAATTGTGTATAAGTTTCTCGGCGCTTAAGAATAGATCAAAAGCATTTTTATTATCCCCCTTAGAAAGTAGGGCGATTTATAGTGAATATTGAATGCCGTAATGTAGCGGCTTATTTCTTTTGTCCGTTTTTTCAAAATGTGCCAAAGCCTTTTGTAATTTCTCTTGACCATCGTTTTGTTAATTCAATTCAGATTTTCCGAACACCCATCTGGCGCATCTTTTTATGAACGCTTCTTTCACCTCAATTTCTTCCAACCTTTTGTCGCATTTAAACTTTAGTCATAAAGGATTACCAGCAATCTTTGTAATAATTCTTTAATTTTTACCAGAACGAATGGTGCGAAAAGCGATGAGCGTTCTTGTATAAGCACGAAGCGTTCCGCTGGAACGCTAAAGAAAATTCTCAGTTGATATTTTTTACCAACCAGTCGTCCCTAGGGCGGTTCGGCGATTCCCTTCCCACTTTAAAAATCGAGCCTAAACTTTAGTTGAGCGGAGGCAATCAAAGATGGAAGGTGAAAATTGTCATGGCTCTTCGTGTTCCATCGGAAGAAAAAATTGGAAATTATGTCTTGTCATTCCATAGGAACGAATGGTGCAATGGAGCTATTCGCCGCATTGTATAAGCACGATAGGTGAGTTCCGAAAAATCGGAAGAATTAACACCCATCTGAACGGTCTCAGCCGGGCAGGCCCGTCCGACTATCCTCAGCCGGACGGGCAACCGGAGCAGAATAATAACCTGCCGCTCGATCCCAAAAAACAGATTAAGTTGACGCCAATGCGAAAAATCGGAACCGGGTGTATTTCCGTGTGGAGAGAGGGTGGTACAGGTGGTTTTTATGAAGTTTTAATTCTTACACATCAGCGATGTTTCTTTGATCTTTTTTGATAAAACTGGGTTTTGGTTGGTGGTTAATTGCCAGGTGCCATGGCTTTTGATTTGGCTGTGGAGGATTGATTTTTATTAGATCAGTTTCTTCCAAATGGGCTATTGTACTATGATCTGCAATTGATAGGGGAGAGAATTGGCTTGCGGCTGATAGCTATGTTTCTAACGGCTATTTGATAGTTCCGATCTATCCTTTATTATTTAAGCAGCTTTTGTAAAATATTAACAAATCAACTCTTGTTTAAAGTTAGCCGTTTCTAAAAGATTAATCCATTTCACAAAATTTATTCTTGTTGAATAATTTGATTCCAACAGGTTTAATATTTATAACGGTTTTTCCTATTTCAAAAAGAACCCGATAGCAAAGATAAAGAAAGGCTTAAAAGGAACTTAAACCAAGTTTACTTGTTGAATGTTATAGACTAAAATCTTAAACATGAAAAAGTTATTTTTATTTGCCTTTTCAGGGATTTGGTTGGCAGCCACCGGTTGCCAAAAAAATGAAGCCATGCCCGACAATAACATTACCTCCATCGTTAGCAACGATCCGAACTTTAGCTTGTTACTTTCTGCATTGGTAAAAGCTGACCTGGTTACCACTATTAATACCAGCAACAACATTACTGTTTTTGCGCCCGACAATGCAGCCTTTGCAGCGGCAGGTATAGATGCTGCTGCAATTAGTAGTTTAAGCAAAGATGCATTGGCCGGAATTTTAAAGTACCATGTACTTGGTAGTGTAGTGTCGTCGGCTAATGTGCCTGCAAATGGCGCGGTGCCAACCCTTGAAAATAAAAATTTGTTTGCCAGCAGAAATGCCAGCGGCGTTTTTGTTAACGGCATAAAAGTAAAAGTGGCTGACTTACAGGCATCCAATGGTGTAATTCACGTTATTGAAAAAGTGATGATGCCCCCTACCCAAACCATTGCACAAATTGCTGCTGCCACCCCATCTCTTTCTCTATTGTTGACTGCTGTTGTAAAGGCAGGACTTGCCAATGCAGTAAGTGGCGACGGTAATTTTACCGTATTTGCTCCCACCAACGCGGCCTTTAATGCAGCCGGTTTTAATTCGGATGCCGATATTAATGCTGCATCAACTAGTCTAATTTCAACGGTAGTGCGTTACCATGTGCTTACAACCAATGTTTTCGCCAGCGACCTTATTAATAACACAAACGCTACTACATTACAGGGCGGCGCCCTGTTAATCAATATTACTTCGGCGGCCTCCGTTAAAATAGCTGCCAGTAGTAATCCTTCTTCTAATATTACCAGTGCCGATATTGTGGCTACCAACGGCGTTGTACACCTTATCAACCGGGTTTTATTGCCTTAAAATGTTTGTTGAAAAGTGAGTTTTGTTTTGTTTAATTATATCCCCGGTGCGCTTCTGTACCGGGGATTTTTGCTGAATTAGCCATTTTAGGAATGAACACTTTAGCCTGTCGGACTTTTAGCGTTGTGGACAAATAAAAGTAAGTCGGCAGCCTGTTACTCAGTCACCAGCTTTTTCACAACCTTGCTATCGCCATTGGAAATAATTAATTGATACACGCCTTTAGCCAGCCGATTGGTATATGAAAAAGAAGTGGTAGCTGATCCCCCTAAGCTATCAAATCCGGTTTCATACACCAACTGCCCTTCGGTATTGAATAGTTGAATGCATTATCGCAACGTTAACCTGTGCACATTTGTGGAAAAGTGCGCTTGGGAGATCGTGGTGGTATGGCGATCTTTGATGGTTCGCTGGTAATAGAACCGCGAGTTTGGAAACACAAAGACACAAAGCACACGAAGGTTCACTAAGTTTTTTTGAACCCCGCGCCTTTCGGCGGGGCAGGCACAGAGACACAACGACACGGCGGTGCACAGAGGTTTTTTTAAACTACAACGACACTAAGAACTCGCAAGTTCAATAAGTTTCTTTGTTGTTCCTGGTGCCCTTTGTGCCTTCGTGGTTCAAATTGTTGCTTTTTTACATTTTAATTTGAAAGATGAAATTTTCGCACTTACACGTACATACACAGTTTAGCCTGCTCGATGGGGCTGCCTCTATAAAAGGCCTGTATCAAAAGGCTATAAATGACGATATGCCTGCCCTGGCCATAACCGACCACGGCAATATGTTTGGCGCTTTTGAGTTTGTGGCCGAAGCTTATAAACACAAAAACGAAGATGGCACCCTAAAGGTAAAACCAGTAGTAGGCTGCGAATTTTATGTGGTGGAGAACCGTCACAAACGCCAGTTTACCAAAGAGCAGAAAGACAACCGCTACCACCAGGTGTTGCTGGCTAAAAATAAACTAGGCTATGCAAACCTGCTGAAATTAACCAGCCTGGGCTACCAGGAAGGGATGTACAGCAAATATCCCCGTATAGATAAAGAACTGATAGAGAGATACCATGAAGGGCTGATCGCGACCACCTGCTGCCTGGGTGCTTATGTGCCCCAATTAATTTTGAATGACGGCGAAGATGCCGCCGAAACAGAATTTAAATGGTGGCTTGATATGTTTGGCGATGATTACTACATAGAAATTCAGCGGCATGGTATGGAAGAGCAGAACAAGGTGAACAAGGTGCTGCTGAAATTTGCCGCTAAACACAATGTGCAGGTTATCGCCAGTAACGACAGCCACTATACCGACCAGGAGGATTATAATGCACACGACATTCTGCTTTGCATTAACACCGGCGAGAAACAAAGCACGCCGGGTTTTGATGACTTTGTAAACGATGACGCGCAGGTGAGGAACCGCCGCTTTAAATTTCCCAACGACCAGTTTTATTTTAAGAAGACCGGAGAAATGACGGAACTGTTTAAAGACATTCCGGCGGCGATCGATAATACCAACGCCATTGTTGATAAAATTGAGTTGCTGAATCTGAAGAAGGACATTCTGCTGCCTAACTTTCCCGTACCGAAGGAGTTTCAAAAACATAGTGACGGCAACCTGAACCAGTGGGAGTACCTGCATTATCTTACCTACGAGGGCGCCCGCAAACGTTACAGCGAAATAACCGAAGAGATTAGGGAGCGTTTGGATTTTGAGCTGTTCACCATTAAGACGATGGGGTTTGCAGGTTACTTTTTGATTGTAAGCGACTTTATAAGAGCCGGCCGCGAACTGGGGGTATTTGTTGGTCCCGGCCGCGGATCGGCTGCCGGATCGGTAGTGGCGTATTGTGTGGGCATCACCAATATCGACCCCATAAAATACAACCTGCTGTTCGAGCGATTTTTGAACCCCGACCGAAAGAGCATGCCGGATATTGATACCGACTTTGACGACGACGGCCGCCAAAAGGTGATCGATTATGTGGTGGCAAAATACGGCAGGAACCAGGTGGCGCAGATTGTAACCTTTGGCACCATGGCCGCCAAAATGAGTATTAAAGATGTGGCGCGGGTGCTTGATCTTCCCCTAAGCGAAGCCAATATGCTGGCCAAGCTGGTGCCCGACAAACCAGGAACCAATTTGAACCGCGTTCTTTTTGCACCCATGACCAAAAAGGAAGGTGAGAAAAGTTTGGAAGAGAAAGAAGATATGGGAGGGGAGGATATCGAAAATGTAAAAAAGCTGCGCGAAATATACAAAGGTGATGACCTGCAGGCGCAGGTATTACGCGAAGCCGCCCGGCTGGAAGGATCGGTAAGGAATACGGGCCTTCATGCGGCGGGTATCATTATTGCTCCCGACGATTTAAAGAACATTATTCCGGTGGCGACCTCTAAAGACTCCGACCTGCTGGTAACTCAAATTGCCGGTAACGTTATTGAGGAGGCCGGTGTTATTAAGATGGACTTTTTGGGATTGAAGACGCTCTCCATTTTAAAAACTGCGCTCGAACTGATCAAGCAAAACCATGGCGTTGAAATTGAAATTGATGAGATACCATTGGACGATGAAAAGACCTATCAACTGTACCAAAATGGTGAAACCAATGGTACGTTTCAGTTTGAAAGTCCGGGCATGCAAAAACACCTGCGCGACCTGAAGCCCGATGCCTTTGCCGACCTGATTGCCATGAACGCTTTGTATCGCCCGGGGCCTATGGCTTATATACCCGACTATATTGAACGCAAACACGGCCGCCAGCAAATTACCTACGACGTGCCCGATATGGCCGAATACCTGGAAGAGAGCTATGGTATTACGGTGTACCAGGAGCAGGTGATGCTGCTGAGCCAGAAGTTGGCCGGCTTTAGCAAGGGCGATGCTGATGTATTGCGGAAAGCGATGGGTAAAAAGCAAATCGCCGTTCTGAACAAAATGAAAGCGCAGTTTATTGAAGGGGCTACCAAAAAGGGGCATCCTGCCGATAAGCTGGATAAAATATGGAGCGACTGGGAAGCTTTTGCGCAGTATGCGTTTAATAAGTCGCACTCTACCTGTTACGCGTTTGTGGCCTACCAAACGGCTTATTTAAAGGCGCACTATCCCAGCGAATACATGGCTGGTGTATTAAACCATGCGGGCATGATTGAAAAGATCACCTTTTTTATGGAAGAGTGTAAGCGCATGAACCTGCCGGTACTGGGCCCCGACATTAATGAAAGCCAGAAAGGTTTTGCTGTTAATAAGAAAGGCGAGATCCGTTTTGGCCTGATGGGCCTGAAAGGGGTAGGGGAGAACGCTATTGAGAATATATTAGAAGAGCGGGCAAAGGATGGCCCGTTCAGCAGCATATTCGATTTGGTAAAACGGGTGAACCTCCGGGCTGTCAGCAAGCGGTCGCTGGAAGCATTGGCCTATAGCGGTGCCTTTGATTGCTGGCCCGGGTACCATCGTGCACAATATTTTGGAACCGCTAAAGACAGCACTGCTACGGGTTTTGATATTGTTGTGCAGTTTGGCCAGCGCTACCAGGCGCAATTGCAAACCACCGCCAACAGCCTTTTTGGCGATATGATACAAATGGATGTGCCCACACCCGTGCTACCTAAAATAGAGCCATGGACCCTGACCGAAAAACTGGATCATGAAAAAGATGTAACCGGCATATACATGAGCGGCCACCCGCTTGACCATTTTAAGTTTGAGATGAAGCATTTCGGCTTTACCAACATCTCTGATTTTAACGAAGTAAAAGAAGCGCCGCAGCTTTCGCCCAAAAAGAACAAACCGTTTAAGCTGGCTGGCCTGGTGGTAGATGCCCAGCACCGCGTTACCAAAACCGGCCGCAACTTCGGTGTACTTGCCATAGAAGACTTTACCGGCAAAACCGAACTCATGCTGTGGAGCGATGATTATGTGCGCTTTCAAAACTACCTGGAGAAAGGCAAAAACGTGCTGGTGCAGGGCGAATTTAAAACCCGCTACAACAGCGAGCAGTACGAGTTTAAGGTTACCTCCATCAACATGCTCGACACTGCCAAGGCAGCCTTTACCAAGCAACTGGTATTGGAAGTGCCCACCCGCGCCATCACCCCACAGTTCATTACCTTTTTTGAAAAGAATGTAAAACAAAACCCCGGCAAAACATCCATCAAATTCAATATATCCGACCCCGCCGCCAATATGAAAATAGGCTTATACACCTTGGAGAAGGGCGTTACAATGAATGATGAGATGGTGGGGTGGATTGAGGAGAATAAGGACATAGATGTTTCGGTTGTGACGGTGTAGGGAGTGGTGAGTGGTGAGAGGTGAGTGTTGTTACGATTTAGGAAAGTCCCTGGTTAAGAGATTTAATGAGCTTTATCGTAACTTTGTATATATGCCAGAGCTATTTAGATTTTTTGGTATCAGGTTTTTCTTCTTCAGCAATGAACATTTGCCTATCCATGTTCACATTAAGAATGCAGATGGCACGGCGAAAATTGAAGTAAATCCTCTTAAGCTTATTGAAAACAATGGTATAAAAAATAAGGACATTTACCTGGCAGAAAGTATTATAGAAGAAAATACAGAGGTAATAAATCAAAGGTGGAATGAATATTTTGGAAACAAATAAAACAGAGAGTATGGAAGCGTGTGTAACAAGAGTTTGGTTTGACAAAGAACATATTTTTGTTCAGTTGCAAAATGGAAAAAATATATCTGCACCGATAAAACAATTTCCTCGTTTGTTTAATGGCACAGACGAACAACGAAATCAATACGAGTTATGGAATGATGGGAAATGGATACACTGGGAAAGCCTTGATGAAGATCTTTCAGCAGAAGGTTTTTTGCAAAATCAACAACAGCTGATTTCGAGAAGCTGAGGATTATAATATTGTTGGATGCTTTCAAATTGCCGCTTCGGGAGAATTAATGGGTTGTTAGGAAATCACGTACTGGTGCAGGGGGAGTTTATAACCCGCTACAGCGAGCAATAAGAGTTTAAGGTTACCTCCATCAACATGCCCGACACTGCCAAGGCCGCCTTTACCAAGCAACTGGTATTAGAAGTGCCTACCCGCGCCATCACCCCACAGTTCATTACCTTTTTTGAAAAAAATGTAAAACAAAACCCCGGCAAAACCTCTATCAAATTCAATATATCTAACGCTGCGCAAAACATGAAGGTTGGATTGTACACGCTGGAAAAGGGGTTTACGATGAATGATGAGATGGTGGGGTGGATTGAGGAGCAGAAGGACATAGATGTTTCGGTTGTGACGGTGTAGTGAGTTGTGAGTGGTGAGAAGTGAGAAGTGAGAAGTGAGAAGTGAGAAGTGAGAAGTGAGAAGTGAGAAGTGAGAAGTTAGTGTGGTTTAGGAAAGTCCCCCTTCGGGGGATTTAGGGGGCTGCAAATTTTCAAGTCTATTTTTTATGAACGACTTTTTTGACAAGATAATTGCTGTTTTAGATGAGTTACAAATAGCTTATATGCTTTCAGACAGCATTGCTCTGGGCTTATATGTAGTTCCGGGAGCTACCAGAGATTTTGATTTCGTTATCCATCTTAAATGGACGATGTAAAAAGTTTCGCCGGAAAATTTACTGAGGGTTATTATTGTGATAGGGAGGATATTGAAGATACAGTAAAGAAAGGAGGCATTTTTAATATTATTGATCATGCCTCAGGGTTTAAAGCCGATTTTGTGACACTGAAAAACAATGCCTTTCGCCAGCAGGAATTTAAGAGGAGGCAAAGAATTGACTATTTTGGCAAATCCGTGTTTGTAGTAACTGTTGAAGACCTGCTCATTTCAAAACTTATTTGGATTCAAGACTACCAATCCGCAATTCAAATGGAAGATATCAGGCAACTGGTAGCATTGGAACAATTAGATTGGGAATACATAAGGCATTGGGTGCATGAGCTTAATTTAAATACGTTTAACTTGCTGCAATGAAAGACACGCCACCCGCTGTAGAAGCGCTGCAACTTAAAATCTGGCTTTCAAAATCGCCTGCAGAAAGACTAAGGCAAATGATGAAGGATAACGATGCATTGTATAGGTTTTGGAGTAACGCGAAAGTAACCGGCGGGGAGAATACTGCGGAAGGGAAAGGTGGCAGAGGAAAGCCCTGAACGGCTTACCCAGCAGATAACCTTTAGATGTGAGTGGTGAGCGTGGAGGTGGATTCGGGTTTTGTCATTTCGACGAAGGAGAAATCCATTTTTGTGAGGGAAGTCATGTTTATGTAACCAGCATTTCGGCTGC
>JBBRCW010000128.1:0-17147 GCA_038204535.1 Chitinophagales bacterium
TAGTGTATTTTTTTCCGGTTGAAAGATTTAAAACATTAATCAAAAACAGGGATAATTTTCCTGCTGGTTTTTCTTATGGATGTTTTAAATTGGAAAAAAATATCGATAGTATAAATTGTTTTTGGCTATTTATTTTGAAAAGAGACTATCCGGGAAAAATATTGAAAAAATAAGTTCTCTGAAATGCATACTTTTCTTTTTAATATTTTAATAGAAAAATGCCGGTTTAAAAAGAGGCGGAAGGTGGAAACTGAGCCAACTGAATGCATTAAATAAAAAATTATATAAAGTTTTATTCCTGTTTCCTTAAAATTATTAATCTTTTTGAGTTTATTTTTGAAACAATTGAGAAAAAAATTCATTAATTTAAGTATAAACCCCGCAGTTTTATAATTATTATGGGAGAAAATTTATTACTAAAATCGTATGCGCACCAGCCAGGCATCTGGGACGAAATGTTTGGCGAGGATGGCTTACGAAGCCAATACGCCAATTTTGTGTCAGCCATTGAAGGGTTGCCGCCCGAAGAGATGACTCACAAAGATGAAATGGCTAAAAAGCTGTTTATGAGCCAGGGCATCACTTTTACGGTGTATAACAGCGGAGAAGGAATAGAAAAGATATTTCCTTTTGATATTATTCCCCGTATTATAACCAGTGAAGAATGGAAACATATTGAAGCTGGAATTAAGCAGCGGTTAAAGGCGCTCAATATTTTTTTAAAGGATATATACCACTTGCGTTTCATCATTAACGACGGTATTATTCCGGCGCAGCTCATTTACTCGTGCCCGCAGTTTCTGAGAGAAATGGTGAATGTGGATGTACCTTTTGATGTGTACACGCATGTAGCCGGGGTAGATCTTATACGCGACAACGACGGGCAGTTTTATGTATTGGAAGATAACCTTCGCACGCCATCGGGTGTATCGTATATGCTGGAGAACCGCAGTATTACTTATCGCTTGTTTCCCGACATGTTGCCAAAGAACAATGTGCGAACTGTAAAAGAATATCCCGAATTATTATTTAAAAACCTGGAGTCGGTTTCCAACCGGCAAATAAGTAATCCCACTGTGGTTTTGCTAACGCCGGGTATTTATAATTCTGCCTATTTTGAACATACCACCCTGGCCCGTTTAATGGGTATTGAACTGGTGGAGGGCCGCGACCTGATTGTAGAGAACCATCATGTTTACATGAAAACCACCAAAGGCCTTAAGCAGGTAGATGTAATTTACCGCCGGGTGGATGATGAATTTATTGATCCGCTGGTTTTTAGGCCAGATAGTATTTTAGGGGTGCCGGGTATTTATTGGGCCTACCGAAAGGGCAATGTAGCCATTGTAAATGCCATGGGCAATGGCGTTGCCGACGACAAAGCCATCTATAGTTATGTGCCCGAAATGATACGGTATTATCTTAACGAAGAACCCATTTTAAAAAATGTGCCGACTCACCAATTAGCCGACCCCGATAAAAGAAAATATGTTTTTGAGAACATGGATCAAATGGTGATCAAAAAAACCAATGAATCAGGAGGGTATGGTATGCTGATGGGTAACAGTGCAACAGAGGAGCAAATGGATGCTTTTAAAGTAGCCATTGAGCAAGATCCACGCAGTTTTATAGCGCAGCCTATAATAAGTTTATCTTCCACACCCTGTTACATCAATGGAGTTTTGCAGCCCCGTAGGGTCGATCTAAGGCCTTATGCCTTATGTGGCCCGGAGGGTGTGCATATAGTGCCGGGGGGCTTAACAAGAGTGGCGTTGCGCGAAGGATCTATGGTTGTAAACTCGTCGCAGGGTGGCGGCAGCAAAGACACATGGGTGTTGACCTAGTTTGCGAGGTGCATTATAATGATAAAAAGGTGCCTGGGTATTTGGAAGGAATTGAGCTGCAGGCAATAAAAATATTATTTTTAAAACATTAAAAAAGGAGGATCACAATGCTAAGCCGCGTAGCAGACACTATTTATTGGTTGGCACGTTACATGGAACGTTCAAATGGTATTTTACAGGTATTGCGTACCAATTATATTGCGTCGCAGGATGAGGCAAAAGATTTTAGCTGGAGACCTTTACTAGTTACCTATACCAGTTTAAAGCCAGAAGAGATAGAAGAATTAGAAAAGGATACTACCGGAATTTTAAAATATCTGACTGTTGATAAAACCAATGGAGCCTCGGCATATAATTATATTATGCAGGCCCGAGAAAATGCACGCAGCATTCAGGATCACATAACCAAAGAGGTTTGGCAATGCCTGAACGACTATTACCATTTTATAAGAGATGCCGGTATTGAACGGCAAATACAGTTTGGCGACCCCGTCTCAGCCATTGATTCGCTTATAAGGCACAATATATTGTTTACTGGTATGGTAGATAATACAATGACACGCGACGAAGGTTTTACCTACCTGAATATTGGTAAGTTTTTAGAACGGGCATTGCAAACGACTGATATTGTTCAAATGGAGATAGGCGAATTTACGACAGGCACCAAAAGCATGATGGAAGGTTCTACCCTGCGGTACCTGCTGTATTCGCTGTCTGGTTTCGAGATGTATATTAAAACCTATAAAGGAAATTTTTCGGCTGAAAATATCTTGCAGCTTGTCGTTTACCATTCCCATTTTCCGCATTCCATTTTATATTGTCTTGAAAGAATTTATAAATATTTTGAACGGCTGCATGCGGAAAGCCTGCAGGAAAGCTACGAACAAATGGATTTTATAATAGGCCGAACCGTCAATAATCTCAAGTATTCAAATGTGGACCCACAGGATCCGGAAATGCTCCATTCGTTTTTACAAAAAACTAAAAATGAGTTGTTCGACATTGCATCTTCCTTGAGTAAATTATATTTTGGAAACTCTTAATAAACCGAAAATGAATTCATATACCATTAAACATACTACCCGGTATTCGTACGACTCTACTGTAATAGATTGTTTAAACCAGGTAATGCTGTATCCCATTATCGACTCTCATCTGGAAGTGCGTAAACATGAGATCAAGGTCTCGGGAAACCCGGTTATAGAAGTGTTTGTAGATTATTTTGGAAATCAGACGGGTGTTTTTTCGGTGATAAACCCGCACAACGAATTGATCATTGAATCGACCGCCGAAGTGGTTACCAAAAAAGTGATCATGCCCACCGATGAGATTCCGGCCAAAGAACAATGGGATCATTATCGCAATTTAAAAGACACCTTTCCATATCTCGATTTTTTAAGCCGCGAAAATTTCGCATCTTCAGACGAGGTAAAACAAGTGCTTGAGAGTTTGCTCGACCTTCAAAAAACACCTTTTCAAAATGCCCAGGCATTTACTGAGTATGTTTATAAAAATTTTAATTATGAACAAGGCGTAACCAGCACCGAAACAGAAATTGAAGAAATCTGGCAGTTAAAGGCTGGTGTTTGCCAGGACTTTGCCCATATGCTTTTGGTTTTATTGCGGCTTTCAAATATACCTGGCCGGTATGTTAGCGGATATATTTGCCCAAAGGATAAGGAAATGAGAGGAACAGGTGCTACGCACGCCTGGGTTGAAGCGTACATACCATGGTTTGGATGGATTGGTTTAGACCCTACCAACAACTGCGTGGTAAACGACCAGCATGTGCGCCTGGCAGTGGGCCGCCATTTTACTGATTGCACACCGGTCAAAGGAACCTATAAAGGATCGGGCAGCCATACATTGGAGGTTTCGGTTGAAATTGAAAACGGTAATTCGTCGCGCAAGAACGACGACAATGGCCGCCCGGTATTTAATTACACACAAAAAACAAAACCTGCGGCTAAGATCAATTCGTACCGCCACTACCTCGAAGCGCAACAGCAACAACAGCAACAATAAACAGTCCTTCGATCCTCCAAAGAAAGGCCTTGCAAAAAGGGTTGAAAATTTGGCTGAACATTCCGTTGGATTTAATGAGGCGGCTTATTTCTGAACTTTTTAGATACCGCACGCCGGGTAAAATTGTGCTTTGCTGCAAAGAGTACAAAATGTAGAAGAGTTCGACCCCGCGAGTATGACCTGTTGTGTGGACATATGTAAAAATAGAACACGGATGACATGGATTGTAAAGATAAAACGGATTTTATCAACGGCGAAGCAGTATAATCGGATAGGACCCGATAAAATGGTGCCATTTGCTGAATATGTTTTCGCATGAAATTAAAATGGACCAGGCAAAATCAGTTGCATCCGTGTTATCCGTGTTCCATTATTTTTTATGATTAGACATGTCCATACGTTGTGCGTCATGCTTGGGCGGTAGTGCTAAATTGAAACATTTATATGTTTTGTCAACAGTTTTTAGACAACGTTTTCGTACCTTTAAAGTGTGACAAAAGTAAAGAAAATACTGGTCGACATTGAGATTGACAAACTAACTAATTCAATTGAAAATATCGTCTCAGGTGACATCTTTGACACTGATATTTTTCAACTTTTCAGCAAGGACAGTAAACAAATTAGCAAGGCGGACTGGCAATTTAAGTGGCAAGAGCAATTAAAACTTACTGACCGAGAAACTTACAAACTTGTAATCAAGGACAATCCGAAAATTATTCAAGGACTAATTAGTTTAACTGACCAAGGCGACCATATTCACATGAACTTAATTGAAAGTGCAAAGTTCAACAAAGGCAAGACAAAAATTTACACAGGTGTGCCAGGCAATTTAGTTGCTTTTGCCTGTAAACTTGCTTTTGACAAAGGCTATGATGGCTATCTTGCCTTTGACGCCAAGACAGTTTTAGTAAAACATTATCAGGACACACTTTTTGCAACGCATTTTCGGGGTACAAAAATGATGATTGAAACTCCAGCGGCAAACAGATTAATTAAGCAATATTTTAAATCATAAACAAAATGGGACTAATCAGAGAACCAAAAAATGTTGACTTTACTGTTCTTGACAAACAATGGACGGAAGAAGAACGAAAAGAATTCAGTGCTTTTATAAAGTTGCGTAAGGAGCAACAGAAAAAAAGAAAATCTCTTATCCAGAAAGCAACTCGTAAGAAAGTTTCTGCTTAACTTCAACTGCAATTCTTCATAGATAGAGTAGCACGAAGGCACAACAAAAATATTACTGCAAGTGTGGCTGGACAATCAAACTTCAGCTAAGTACACAATCAGCAGTTGTTCGGGCTTGACGTTAATAATTTTGCTTTTAGTTGTTATCTTCATCAAAAGTTTTTCAATCATCATTTGTTCCAGGCTGGACATTCAATGAATATAACAACTAAAGCAATACTGGTTCGATAGGCAAGTATTACGGGGCAGACAGAAACGACTGTTTTATAGCATTCCTCCACGCTGGCTCAAAAAAAATTATTGCACTACTTGTCCCGTCTAAAACGGGATTCTTATGCACCGCGAAGTAGAATACACACACAACTGCCATCTGTTTATCGGATGGCAGTTTTATTACCACCTTGAATCTTTGGCCTTTTCATATACTTTGGCGAGGGATATTTTTGTTTTGGCACATCTTTTTTAGTTGTCAATTAAAAATGATTACTTCGCAACGCTAATATGCATTCTTTTAACCAATCATAAACTATTATGATCATTTCACTTATTGTTGCCGCAGCCGAAAACAATGCTATTGGAAAAGACAACCAGATGATGTGGCACCTGCCCATTGATATGAAGTTCTTTAAAAATACTACCTGGGGTTTCCCGGTTATTATGGGCCGAAGATCGTTTGCGGCAATGGGAGACAAAGCGTTGCCTGGCCGTCAGAATATTGTGATCACCAGGCAAAAGGACTATAAAGCTCCCGGCGCGGTAGTGGTTAATAGCATTGATGATGCATTGTTTGTTGCCCGCGATGCCGATACCAAAGAAGTTTTTGTTATTGGCGGGGGAGAGATTTACAAGGAAGCTTTGCCCAAAGCCAGCCGGTTATATGTTACAAGGGTGCACGCTGTATTGCAGGGAGATGCCTTTTTTCCTTCGTTCGACGAAAAAAAATGGAAGCTTATATCCAGCAGGGAAGTGAAGGCCGATAATAAACATGCCTACGATTTCACCTTTCAGGTATGGGAGAAATAACAGTCGATATTATTCCAACACCGGATAAAAATCCATTGCGTCGCAAAATGTATTCTTTAGTAAAAATCACCCTAAAATATATCCGGTATTTTTTCACCTCCAGTAACGGCAGGGGGCATGGCGTGCATTCGCCGTTCGTGTTCGATTTTATAAAAAACGTACTTAACGATAAACGCCATTTTTACGCTAATCAATACGCCGAAGAGATTCGAAAAAAAATGCTGATCGATGAAAGAGAACTGACCATACAGGATTTTGGCGCGGGCTCATCGCAGGTAAAGGGTAATAAAAGAAAGGTCAGCAGTATCGCCCGTTCATCGTTAAAACCGCCAAAGTATGGGCAGCTATTGTTCAGGATGGTCAATTATTACCAGCCCGCTTCCGTAATAGAACTAGGCACATCGCTGGGTGTTACCACCGCTTACCTTGCACTAGCCAACACAAACGTAACGGTTAATACAATGGAAGGCGCAACAGAAATAGCAGACATAGCGCTTGAGAACTTTTCGGGATTAGCGCTAAATAATATAAACCTGGTGAAAGGAAATTTTGATGATACGCTTCAGCAGGTGCTGGCGCAGTATAAGCGCATAGATTTTGCGTTTGTTGATGGCAACCACCGGAAAGAGCCCACCCTTAATTATTTTAAACAATTGCTTACCAAAGCCAGCGAAAAAAGCATTTTTATTTTTGATGATATACATTGGAGCAAACCTATGGAAGAGGCATGGCAGCAGATCATCAAACACCCATCTGTTACGCTGAGTATAGACCTGTTTTTTATCGGGCTGGTTTTCTTTAGGCCCGAACAGCAAAAGAAACAGCATTTTTCTATCAGGTTTTAAGAGTGTATGATTGTACTGCCCATGGTTTGTGCCGGTGGCTGCCAGGCGGTTTTTTATTCTGAAGGAAAAAATAGTTTTAGAAAAAATTCCTTTAAGTCAATTCTATTTTCAAATAAAAATTTCTACCTAACTTGATGCCATGATCGCAGGAATACTAAAAGAGCCGCCTGGCGAAAACCGGGTTTCATTATTACCCGAACAGGCAGAAATATTACTAAATAAAAAGGTAAAGGTATTGGTGGAAACCGGTGCAGGCGATACGGCCTTTGCGGGCGATGCACTCTATAGTCATAAAGGGGCCGAAATTGCAAACCGGTCAGCCGTGCTGCAGCAAAGCGATCTATTGTTAAGCATTCAGCCATTAAGCGCCGACGATATCGCTTGCCTGAAGCCTGGCACCCTATTGTTGGGGATTTATCAGCCCCTATATCATCCATCCGTTATACAGGATTGGTCGGCCAGGCAGTTGGTAACTTTTAGCATGGATATGATACCACGCACCACCCGTGCCCAAAGTATGGATGTATTGAGCAGCCAGGCCAATATAGCCGGTTACCGGGCGGTATTGGTGGCAGCCACTTTATTTCCCCGTTATTTTCCCATGTTTATGACTGCGGCTGGCAGTATTTCGCCGGCAAAAGTATTGATCTTAGGCGCCGGTGTGGCAGGATTGCAGGCAGTTGCAACAGCACGGCGTTTGGGTTCGGTGGTAGAAGTATTTGATACCCGCCCCGCCGTAAAGGAAGAAGTAATGAGCCTGGGGGCAAAATTTGTTGAAGTAGAAGGAGCAGCCGACGCATCTGCTGCAGGAGGTTATGCAGTAGAGCAGACGGAAGAGTACAAACAAAAACAACAGCAGCGAATAGCCGCAGCAATTGCCAAGGCCGATATTGTGATCACCACGGCACAGATACCCGGCAAGAAGGCGCCCATATTAATCACCGAAAATATGCTGGAGGCAATGCGGCCAGGCTCTGTTATCATTGACATTGCCGCCGCGACCGGAGGTAACACCCCTTTTACAAAAAATAATGAGACCATACTGCACAATGGTATAACCATTTTGGGCGATAGTAACCTGCCTTCGGGTATGCCATCGGATGCCAGTAAATTATATGGAAAGAACGTGCTGAATTTTTTACACCTGATGATCGACACTGAGGGTACCCTGACACTGAACTGGACCGACGACCTGGTAAAAGGAACCTGTATTACTTTTGAAGGCCATATAGTAAACGACCGGGTAAAGGCGCTGTTGGGTGAGTCTGTGGCTTAATGAAACAAATCAGAAAAAGGAAGGCAGAACATTTAAAGAAACCAATTAAACAACCATGGATAAAATAATTGAAGCAATTTCGGCCCATGAGCAAATCATTTTTATAGTAATTCTAATGATTTTTGTAGGCATCGAAGTGATAGGACGAGTGCCCAGTGTGTTGCATACACCTTTAATGAGTGGCGCCAATGCAATTCATGGTGTAGTCATTATAGGGGCAATCATAGTTATGGGAAAGGCAGAGACTGATAACTATCCTGCCCTGGTGTTAGGGTTTTTGGCGGTGGTATTGGGTACCTTAAATGTGGTGGGGGGTTTTGTGGTTACCGACCGTATGCTTGAAATGTTTAAGAAAAAGAAAAAATGACCTTCCAATTCTTTTTCATGCTAAACAACCAGAACGAATTTTCATTTTACACACTTTAGACCGGCATTTGAATTTCAATAAAACCGCTTATGAGTTTACTCTCCATTATTTACCTTTTTGCTTCTGTAACCTTTATTCTGGGTTTAAAAATGCTATCGCACCCTTTAACCGCCAGAAGAGGAAACCTGGTGGCGGCAGCGGGTATGACGGCCGCTATCTTTGGTACCATTTTTTTATACCGCGATGAAACCGGCCATCCGACAGGCAACTTCGCCTGGATATTTGGCGGACTGATCATAGGAAGTATAATTGGAACTGTAATCGCCCGGCGGGTTAAAATGACGGCCATGCCCGAAATGGTGAGCCTGTTTAATGGAATGGGCGGCGCATGTGCGGCACTTATTTCTATGGTTGAATTTAACCACATGGCAAAAGCAGCTTCAGTTGTTCCTCAACTAAGTCCGGCCGAATTAATGCAGGCCGCCGAACTTGCCGAACCATCCGTGGGTAAGATGCTAATCATCTTGTTAGGATTGATCATTGGATCGGTTTCGTTTGCAGGCAGTATGATCGCCTTTGGCAAGCTGAATGGCAGCATCAAAGATTTTTCATTTAAGGGGCAGCAAACTTTCAATATTGTGTTGCTGACTTTGCTGGTATTGCTGGCAGGATATCTTTTGGTAAATGCAGGTTCTTTTAATTACACGGTGTTTTATGTGCTTTTCGCCTTGTCAATATTGTATGGGGTGTTTTTTGTGTTGCCCATTGGCGGCGCCGATATGCCGGTGGTAATTTCGTTGCTCAATTCATTTACGGGCGTAGCTGCAGCTTGCGGCGGATTTTTATACGACAACCAGGTAATGCTTACCGGTGGAATTTTAGTAGGGGCAGCCGGAACCTTGCTGACTATTTTAATGTGCAAGGCCATGAACCGGAGTTTGTGGAATGTATTGCTGGGTGCCTTTGGCGGAGGCGCTGCCGCTGCTCAAAGCGAACAGGGAGGAGCTTATAAAGAAATCAATTTAAACGATGCGGCAGTTGTAATGAGTTATGCCAGCAAAGTAATGATCGTACCGGGATATGGATTGGCGGTTGCCCAGGCGCAGCACGTATGCCACGAGCTGGAAAAATTGCTGGAAGAAAAAGGGGTAGATGTGAAGTATGCCATTCACCCTGTAGCGGGCCGTATGCCCGGCCACATGAATGTGTTGCTGGCAGAAGCCGATGTGGACTATGAAAGATTGCTGGAAATGGAACAGGCCAACGAAGAATTTAAAAGTTGCGATGTCGTACTGATATTAGGCGCCAACGACGTGGTGAACCCTGCTGCTAAAACCGATTCGGCATCGCCCATTTATGGAATGCCCATTTTAGAGGTAGAGCAATCCAAATTGGTGATCGTTAACAAAAGAAGCATGAAACCTGGTTATGCCGGTATTGAAAATATGCTGTTCTTTCAACCCAAAACCTCTATGTTATTTGGCGACGCTAAAGGCGTGCTGCAGAAAATTGTTACTGAAATTAAGGCATTGTAAGAAGTGGTATGGGTGAATTTCAAATTGTCGCAGGTAATAAGCGTTCGTCATTGCGCTGTGCCCCGTCCGAAGGCGGAGGAACCTTGCGTTCCGATAGTTATCGGAAGCGAAGTCCGCCTGCCCGGAACGCCCACCTGAACGGAACGGCAGGGGCAGGCAATCCCGGTAATTTGTCAACCTGATGCCAATGAAACATTGTAAACAATTTGATTTAGGCCTTTTTATAAAGAAAGACTCTGTGATAATAGGTGAGTATAACGGCGCTTTGCTACAGACTTGAAAAGTTTCCCCTCCTTTTCAAGGAGGGGACCGATTTTATGCGCAGCATAAAATCAGGGGTGGTTGAACTCCGCTTTAATTTTTTCTAACACCCAGGCGATATCTTCAAACACCCACTTGTTTTCGAAGCGTAGCACTATTATTCCTATACTTTTTAAATAGTTTTCTTTAATACGATCTTTCTCAATGCCTGGTTCCCAAAATGATCTTCTCCATCCAGTTCAATCACAATTTTTTCGGATGGGCAATAGAAGTCTGCTATAAACTTTCCGAGGCTATGTTGACGACGAAATTTACGGTTTTGCAGTTGGCTCTTTTGAAGATGTGTCCAGAGGATGGCCTCTGCGGAGGTGCTGTGGTTGCGGAGTTGTTTGCGGAGGAGTTTTAATTCGGGTTTGTTGTTGATGATAACATTTTTCATGTGCTGTAGTTTAACCACCCCTGAATGTTTTTATAACAAGTTATAAAAACATTCTGTCCCCATAATTGAAAAGGAGGGGAAACTTTTGCAGGCAGGTTTATATGCTGGTAAAAGTTCAATTTTTGGGAATATATAAGCCCGGCCGGACAGTCCCGCCAGAATGATCTTTCGGGCCGACATTCGGACGGGTGTGCGACGCAATGTGAAGAAAGATTTTATAATCATGATGATTTTATTAAAAAAGAGCACTTTGAAATTAGAGACTTTATACTGTGTCATCTTCAAAGAACTTTTATGGGAACCAAAAATTAATCACTCGCAATAACCAGGAGATTGAAACTACTATCGCAGCAAATAAACAGCGACAATTTTAAATGCCCCGGTTGTATCTACGTCAAATTTTTAATCAAAAATGTACGAACTTGTAAAAAAGAAAAATAGGGTCTGGTAATAACGCACAACGATTATGAATGACGCTGGCTTTATGTAATACCTCTGGCCTTTACTACTATTCTCAAGAAAAATATAAAACTTGCCAAAGCCGTTACCGCAAAAATTGATTGAATCACTCAGGGGAGTTGCAGGTTTTGAAGAAGAGCCCTTTCTTAATATCCATCAGTCCGGCGAACAGGTTACTTCTATCCGGTATAATCCTGCTAAAATATCGGCAGTGCAAATTGATGCGCATGTCTTTCCGGCCGGCAAGCCTAAGGCAGAAATGGCTGAACGGCAGGTTGAGAATGCAGGAGATGAAAAAGGCAATGAAACGCCCGTTGATGCATTACCAACTCAAAACCCAATAGCCTGGTGCGCTACCGGACGTTATCTTTCGCAAAGGCCATCGTTTACTTTAGATCCCTATTTGCACGCCGGTGCATACTATGTGCAGGAAGCCAGCAGTATGTTTGTTGACCATGTTATCAAGTTTCTTTACCAGGAAAAGGCACACCCGGAACGGGTATTGGACCTATGCGCTGCCCCCGGAGGAAAGAGCACTTTGCTGGCGACCCGGTTACCAGATAGTTTTATTGTATCGAACGAGGTAATCAAAAACCGTGTAACCATACTGGCGGAAAACATGAGCAAATGGGGCTGCAGCAATGCCGCGGTTACCCATAACGATCCGGCTGACTTTAAAAGACTGCCTGGATATTTCGATCTGCTGGTAGTAGATGCACCGTGCAGCGGCAGCGGCCTTTTTAGAAAAGACGAACGAGCCATTGACGAATGGAGCGAGGAAAATGTAGCTCATTGCAGCCTGCGCCAGCAACGGATATTGGCAGATGTGCTGCCATCGCTCAAAACCGGGGGCCACCTTATTTACAGTACATGCAGTTACAGTGTTGCGGAAGATGAAGCCATCTGCGATTGGCTGGTTAATGAAATGGGCCTTCAATCAGTTTCTATACGGGTTGATCCATCGTGGGGTATAGTAAAAACGTTGTCGCCGGAGTGCCAGGTGCCGGGTTATCGGTTTTATCCCGATAAAATAAAAGGAGAGGGTTTTTTCCTGGCCTGCTTTCAGCAATTAAAAGAAGTAGAGGAAAAAGAATATTATCATGGCAAATTGGCGCAGCTATCCAAAACCGAAACACAACTGGTTAATTACTGGTTAAACACACCCGATCACTTTCAATTGTTTAAACAAAAGGAAACGATCATTGCCTTACCCGCAAAATGGAAAAATGAATTTGCTACCGTGCAAAGTGCGCTGCATGTACGCAAGGGCGGGGTAGCAATAGGTACTATAAAGGGTAAAGATCTTGTTCCGCATCACGAATTTGCTTTGTCTGGCCTTCTTCATAATAATATACCCGTAATTGAATTTGACGAAACACAGGCCGTCAGGTATCTGAAACGACAGGATATAGCAGTTGACAGCGGGCTTCGCGGCTGGGCATTGGCCACCTTTGAAAACCTGGCGCTTGGCTGGATGAAATTGCTGGGTAACCGGGTTAATAATTACTATCCCACAGAATGGAGAATATTAAAACCTTAACTTAGCGCCTTTCAAATTAAGAGTGAAAATCGCCACCTAAAACAAGTATAAAAGTATGCGGACATTGATAGTGATTGTATTCGTTTTTTTATTTTTTTCGGGCGGTGCCCAGCAGTCAGCCATAATTGTTCAGGGCAGCGGGCCGGGCATGTCTGTTGCTCATATTGTATTACCCAAAGAAAGTTTATATAGCGTTGCCCGGTTATATAATATAGCGCCCGCCGTGCTGGCAAGCGCCAACGAAATCAGCTTGCAAACCGGGCTAAAAATTGGAGAAACCTTAAAGGTGCCGCTAACCGATCAAAACTTTGACCAGCAGGTAAAGAAAGCAGCCGACGAAACCCTGGTGCCAATATATCATGTTGTTGCAAAAAGCGAAACACTTTTTAGAATTGCCAATAACTATAACAAAGTGCCGCTTGATTATTTAAAAGACTGGAACCGGTTGTCTGGTGATAATATTACTGCCGGTACGCCGCTGGTAATTGGTTATTTGAAAATTAAGAATGAGCAGGTGGCGTCTTTGAAGACCGGCGTTCCCGCATTGGCAAACGATACCGATGCACCGGTGGATAAAGCGATGCCGACAGCAACACAGACACCTGTAAGTGAACCGATGTCTGCATCACCAAAACCGGCAACCCGGGAAATAGAAAAGGAAACTATTACAAACAAACCCGTCGCAAACGAAATAAAGGCGGATCAGGATCCTGTGTCTATGCAGCCTGCCACTACGCCAGCTACAGACAAGCCTGTATTTGTAGAAGAAACCAAAACGGAACCAGTAGCTCAAAAGCCTGCCAGTCAAAAACCGGTTGTGCAACATGTATCCAATTCGGATGAAGGCTTTTTTGGAAATGTTTTTGCCGCAGATTCCGAAGGCAGGAACATCATAGAAAATAACGGAGAAGCAGGAACATTTAAATCCACCAGCGGCTGGCAAAATAAAAAATACTATGCGCTGATCAATAATGTAACGCCAGGAACAATTCTTAAGATTACGGCAGATAAAAAAACGATCTATGCCAAGGTATTGGGTTCATTGCCCGAAATGAAAGAGAATAACAATCTGGTGCTTCGGTTAAGTAATGCGGCTGCGTCCACGCTGCAAAAGGTAGATCCTAAATTTATGGTGGAGATAAGTTATTATCAATAGGAAGATCCAGCCCCCTAAATCCTCAGGCCCCCTAAATCCCCCGAAGGGGGAGTTTGGAACTGTCGTAGTTCATTCAGCTCTAAAATCCTGATGTCCACATTTGGTGGGGTAGGTGCGGAGAAATATTGGGATTTTTAAAGAGCATCTGTAATAACTACTTCCATCTTCTTTATGTGGCTTTTCTATGGCTGCCCTTTATGCCTGCACCGCCAATTGGCCTATTGTGTGGACACATTTGTAAAGTCTTTTTTGCTCCAATAGGAGCATCCTGTTTATAGAAAAAAAAGGAGTACCGGATTAAAGCTCCGTAGGTGCTTCCTGTCTTGATGAATTTAGGTGGCTCCAATGGAACTCGAATGAAAGCCCTCTAAATCCCCCGAAGGGGGAGTTTGGAACTGTAGTAGTTCATTCACCTCTAAAATCCTGATGTCCACATTTGGTGGGGTAGGCGCGGAGAAATATTAGGGTTTTTATAGAGCATCTGTAATAACTACTTCCATCTTCTTTGTGTGGCTTTTATTTGGTTGCCCTTTTTGCCTGCGCCTCCAATTGGCCTACTGCGTGTACATATTTGTAAAGTCTTTTTTGCTCCAATAGGAGCATCCTGTTTATAGAAAAAAAAGGAGTACCGGATTAAAGCTCCGTAGGTGCTTCCTGTCTTGATGAATTTAGGTGGCTCCAATGGAACTCGAATGAAAGCCCCCTAAATCCCCCGAAGGGGGAGTTTTGAACTGTCGTGGTTCATTCAGCCTTACAATTTGAGATATACGTGTGTGCTTTTTTTTAGAATCTTTTTGGCGGTGGTTGGAAAGAAGGTCGATCAGTGAGGTACGACTCGCCCATCTTTCGGGGAAGTAATCTTCAATTGGTGATTGGGTTCTGTCAGTTTTCCGCCACCTGCCTGTTTCAGCAACTCATCATTCATTGTAAAGCCTTTTACAATGTATTCACGAAGCCTTGCCGTAGCCCATTGACGAAACCTAGTACCCTGATGGCTATTCCCCCGGTAGCCCACCGAAATAATTACATCAAGATTGTAGAAGGTAGTATTGTAGTTCTTGCCATCAGCAGCAGTGGTTCGGAAATTCCGAACAACTGAATTTATGTCCAATTCACCTTCTTCAAATATGTTTTTGATATGTTCGCTAATAGTTGCTTTCGACTTTTGAAACAATTCGCATAACTGAGCCTGTGTAAGCCATACGGTTTCATCCTCCAAACGAGTTTCAATTTTAGTATTTCCGTCTTCGGTTTGATATATGATGATGTTACTTTCGTCCATTTTTTGTGTTCTTTAAAAAGGCGTATGTAGATTTCGGTGATGTTGACCCGCCATTTTGGGCATAGACTGACCCGCTCATTGCGGGGTTGCCCACCTAGGTGGCAGGCAATACTATTGATGTTCATTGCGGTGTCCATGTTGGCGATGCCTTTGTCTATGGTTAACCCCTCTTTCGGGTTTGGCACTATGACGAAGTGTCGCCCATGTTAAAATGTGTCCCGAAAAGGTCATATGGCCAGACCAACTTTGGTGGTCTTATCATTTATTGGGACTTTGGTGACTATTTTAAGGACTCTAACGACAATTAAGATAATAATAATCGTCCTTGGAAAGTCGCTAATGTCCTTTGTTTTTTTGGTTAATTCTTGCTTTGAACATTCTTTCTCGAATACCGCCTTCATTTATAAATGCAATCTCCAAAGCTTTTATTTGTTTGCTTAGTAAATAAGTAACCACTTTTATTAAACCTATCATAGCATTAGCGCATATTTCGGGGTTTTCATTTTCAATTGCCTTGCGGAAAGTTTCATAGGTAGCATCAGGTATTTTATTCAGTTCGCGAAAGCGTGCTGTTAACTTGCTGTCCTTCTCCCACTTCTGCAATTTTTTTGTTCTTAAAAAATCTTCGAAATCAATCAACAATTCTTCTAAGCTGGCACGGGCTACATTGGTTAATTTTATTTCTGTCTCTTTTGATGTGGCAGAGGCCATACTTGCTTCTGCAATATTTTGTTTGCCACTTCTGGCTGCTTGTACCATTTGGTCAATTGTTCTGTCGTATTTTTTAAAAAACCTTTCCGTAAAATGTACAGTGCCATCATAAATTATTTCTGACTTTTGATAGGTTATCAAATTGCGGTAACCACCATGCACTGGTATAAATCCTTGGTTGTTTTTGTTGGTTTCCATTGTCTTTATTTTTTTGGGGACTTTAAGGACACCAGCGACATTGCATAATCCAGTTCACTACCACAACCGGCATCTTTGTGCAGGATGTCGTCTATAATTTTAAAGGTTTGTTCAAACATATTTAATAGTTAGTCAATTGATGGGAGTGCCAAATTTAAGTAATGCAGATGAAAAAGCTCAAGTGATATTAAGTGATTGAGATATACCAGGGCGCATTTTCTTCAGGTTCTCCTATTCTTTGGCGGCAAGAAGGTACTCTGCAAATGTCCACAAAATTTACCTGCATAAAAAAATCTGCGTTCATAAGCGAAAAAAGTCACCGAAGATCTGCGGGAAACTTTATCCCGCAAATTTGCAAAACGCTTTACCATATCATCATTTTACCCCTTATACCCCCTCAAAAAATCCTCCACCGCCATTCTTTTCTTTCCTTCCAACTGTAGCTCGGTGACGTGTAGAAAGCCATCGGGTGTGGCAAATTTGAGGTAGGTTTTTTGGTCGGTCTCCACCGTGCCAGGTACAAAATGATGGGCAATTAATGCTGCTTTGCCCATAAATATCTTTAGCAGTTTTCCATTCAACAGTGTAAGCGCACCCGGAAAAGGGGAGAGGCCCCTGACCAGGTTAAAGATTTCTTCGGCTGGTTTGTTCCAATTGATGGTGCAGGTGTCGGTAAATAATTTGGGGGCATGTTTTAGTTCGGCAAAAGGAGTTATGGCGGATTGCGGCCGTTCATGTAGGCTACCATTTGCCAAACCCTTAATAGTTTCTACCAGCAGGATGGCGCCAATTGTCATCATGCGGTCGTGTAGCTGGCCGGCTGTTTCATTGGGGCCAATAGAAATTTTTTGCTGCAGCAGGATGTCGCCGGTATCTATTTCGTGTTTTAATTTAAAAGTCGTTACTCCGGTTTCTTCTTCGCCGTTAATAACTGCCCAGTTAATGGGGGCAGCGCCTCGATATTGCGGCAACAAACTGCCATGCAGGTTTACCGATCC
>JBBRCW010000129.1:0-17094 GCA_038204535.1 Chitinophagales bacterium
TCCAAATTCCTGTTTTACATGAGGTTGGCCTGATGGTTTTTCCCATGCGGATACTTTGCCAAAATAAGTTGCCCTTGCTACAAAATCGAACCAGCCAATATGGTAAGTGGACGAAAAAATAATTTTTTGTCGTGGTTGTGCGGTTTCTATCAGTGCAATATTGATGGTATCAATTATGGCAATCTTAGCGGTTGTTCCGGCTTGCAATGCATCAGGCGTATTCTTAATTTTGGTAATTTCAGTCTTATTAAGTGTTAATCCCAAACTGGTGTTTAAATTGCCTTTGCCAATGCCTGTTTTATAACTGGCAACCAAATCAATTCCTTTTGTGCTAGTATTTACATGGTTGGTAAAAAATGATACTTGTTGTATGCCTGAGCCTGCCAGGCTGGTACGCAATGCCGTGATATTATTTACCACTAAAGCTTCTGAGATAATTATCTTATCAGTTACGTTAATCTGGTAGGCATCAATGGCAAATAAAAATTTTTCACCGGCCTTAGCAGTAAGCCCAAGGTTGTAATTCCACGAAATTTCAGGAGAAGGATTTTCGATACCGATACTGGTAAGTAAGGGGTCGTCGCTGCGGTATTGCCTGGTATAACGTATTTGCCCGGCTTGTACAAGCGTTGCAGTAGCACTATTGAAAATCTGTTGCAGGCTGGGAGCCCTGAATCCTTTATTTATTGAACCCCTGACTGCTATATTTTTTGAAAGGTTAAACCTGGATGCAATCTTACCTGAAAAATTTCCGCCAAAATCACTATAATTTTCATAGCGTAAAGCCAGCCCAACCAAAAATCGGTCAGTTATATCTGCTTCCACATCAGCATAAAGCCCAATATTAGTTCGGGTTTCATTCGCCTCATCCTGTGGCGAAGTACCGGCAATCCCCTGTACTGCAGGTGTTTTGCCTTGCGAAGTTGCCAGCGGGCCCACTTTATAAGAATTGGTATCCCCTCTTTCCAA
Source organism: Chitinophagales bacterium (assembly GCA_038204535.1). Taxonomy (GTDB): domain Bacteria; phylum Bacteroidota; class Bacteroidia; order Chitinophagales; family Chitinophagaceae; genus Segetibacter. Next base: position 970 of record JBBRCW010000129.1, read on the forward strand.
TTGATATTTATCTAAACGGAACTGACTTCCAAATGCAAGGTTTAATGCCTTCATCTTCCACAAGCCATCATAATTTTTAGAAAAATTCGCTTCGGTAGTACTTTGGCTAAAGGAACTGAAACCAACATAAAATTCTGTTGGCGAGGCAGCGCCCATTGATGCATTACTGGTATTTTCAGCAAACCTGTCTACAGCATTTCTACCATAGCCCGTACTGAAATCCATATTCCAGCCTTTCAACAATTTTCTTGTTAAACCAAATACTGCAGAATAGTCTTTATCCTCCGCAGGGAATACCGGCACATAGCCATCGGGGTAAAGAGAAACATTGGAATTTGCATTAGAAGGAATAGAATTTCTAAAAAAGCCATAGCCAATCGCTTTTTTATAAGAATACCCACCAAAACTGTAAAGCGACCAATTCCTTTTTAATGGATAGCCAGCATTAATAAAAAACTGGGGAGACTTTATTTCACTGTTTCCGAATACGCCAATTTTGAATGGAGTTGTAGCCGGGTACTTTCCCCGTGCAGCACGGGTGCTATCGTCTATTCTTTTTGTGGCAGAGTAAATAGTTCCGGTATATGGGTCGGAGCGGTTTGTTTCTCCGTTTTTTTGATATTGAAAAGTGATGTTCATAAAGCTATTTTCTCGTCCTAGTTTAAACCCATAATTCAATGAGGACATCCAGGTGACACCATCACCTTTATCTGTTACGCCAACCTGGGTTTTAAATATCCCCTCGTTTACCTTGCTTCTCAGCCCGAGATTCACAATACCTGCTATGGCATCCGAACCATATTGAGCCGAGGCGCCATCCCTTAAAATTCCGGTTTGCTCCACTGCTAAAAACGGGATAGCGTTTAAGTCTGTCACCACCATTCCCCTTGAAATAGAAAAACCGATATGCGGTATGGAAAACTGATGGCGGCGTTTGCCGTTTACAAGCACCAGCAGCTGATCAGGCCCCATTCCACGCAAGGTGGCATAATTGGCATATACCAACGAACCATTAATGCCATATTTGGCTGAATTAAACGAAGGGGATGCAAACTGAAGTTGCTGTCCCAATTCTGTCTGGCCGGTATTTTGTAATTCTTTTGCCTGTATCACGTCTATTGGCACAGGACGATTTACTTCAGTCCGTGATTTGCCACGTGTGCCTAATAATGTTATCGACTCTAATGTCCTAATTTCTACCAGCCTGAAGTTATTAGTACCAGCTTGGCTTATGTCAAACTCCTTAACCACATATCCTGCATAACTTACTGTTATCGTCCAGGGAAATGGCTTGTTTACGTTAAGCGTATATTGGCCTTTTGAATCTGCAATTGTGATGTTTGTAGTTCCTTTAAGCTGAATGGTAGCCCCTGACAAAATCCCGCCATTCTCGTTTGTTACATTTCCGTTTATTTTGTTTTGGCCAAATGATGAAACGTTGGAAAGTAGCAAAAACAATAAGGTAAATAAGGTAATCGATTTGTTTATTTGCATATGGATAATTTTGGTTTTATGATGAACACAAATAAAAAGGTTAAAATCTTACATCATCCCTACTGGTATCGTATAAACCGGGAAAAATAGATATGTCGTTAATAAAGAATCGAAAATTTTTTCTAAAATAGAATAAATTTTCTAATTTAAATAGTTTTCATTCTAACTATAAAACGGGGTAAAGGCTGGCAATTATTTTGTGGAGTTGGCCGTCAGGTGTGGGTATAGCAGGCTCCATAAGCAGTTTTTAAATAAGCCCAAGGTAGCAGGTTTTCCATTTATCAGTTGCTAGGGAATCCAAAAGCGAAAATTAATGAGCAGTTGCTGAGTCAGTTGGTTGTAGGCACCCTTGTAAGGCTCGTTTCAAACAAAGCAGTAAGGTCGCCAAGGTCTTTTTGTTTCACAGTAAGAAAATAATCTCATTTATTTTCCCCCGACAAAACCTGTGATTCTTTTGCCTTCTCCCAGACCTTACATTGCACCGGTAAATAGGTGTTCGTCATTCGTCGTCAGCAATCAATCATGCCAAACCATCCCGCTATTACAAATTTTTCATTGAAAAACTTTTAAGACATTTGTAAAAGCGGGGATGCCCTTCGGGTGCTCCGCTTCTCTACGCAGTTTGTCATGCTGCTTGCAGTTCCTCCTCTTTCCTCACGGCGGCTATTGTGTCCTTCACGCCATATAGTTCATTACTTCCTTTGTTCAGCTTCATTACACCACGTTCGCAGCTAAACCATTTGCTTCAAGGCCGGGCATCCCTTTAGCTAAACACAAACCAACACAACGGCTGCGTTCACCTTGCGACTGCTAATTGCTCATCTCGTACCTCCATTTCGCAAAGCATCGCTAAGTTTCACTTGCATAGTTCAGCCGCCTGCGTACCCTTCGGGTAATTTATTCCGGCGGCTTCCTATGGTGCTGGCATCGCCATTCGTTCCTCATGGCTTTTCTGCCAGCCCCTCGTGGGGGCTCGCAGACACGTCCGGTCGTTCCTACCTCCCGTGCCTTACGGCGGCTCGCCTGTAGAAGTAGAAAAAAATAAGATGTACAGATTATTCGATGATGGTAATATCGTAGCACCTTTTGGTGATTTGAATGACCTGTGCAGGTTTATACGTTCGGCATCCGCTGGAAAACGGGAACCACAGAGGTCGCGATGGCTATCGGGAACACAGCGTACACGGAGGGAGACTAAAAAAAAAGGATCCCTTCCCGATCAAAATCGGGATCGGGATGACAGATTAACCAATATCGTCAACCAGTACAGTCAAACAGAGCCGTAATCCAGAGCCGTCATGCCGAATTTATTTCGGCATCCCCTGGATCGTTTAAACCGCAATGAATGGCTTCAAGAATGGAACCTCAAAGACGCTAATACACATTGCAGCTAACCAGACATAAAGTGAGCATTCATAGGGGTTTGCTTTTTTTTTGAGTCGCAGTTTGTGTTCTACCAACTTAATTTTCTTAAAAGGTTTGGGTTTTTGACTTTTTAAGGCACTGTGGATTTTTTTAAGGTCTACTTTTGGTTCCATACATCTTTTATATGTATAATGGTATCGTGGCTGTTTTGAGCTGTTGTTTCCCTGGCTTCCTTGTGCTTTATTGTATCTGCTTTTACGTGCGTGTGCTTCTGTTCCATCGTTTTACGGTCGATGGCTTTGCGGTCGATCATCTCATTATAAAAATGATTGACCCACTCCAGCACTTGCTGGTCTAATTCTTCAAAAAGAGCTAATTCATTTTTGCACCTGGCATTAAGATGATATACAACTTTGTCTTTTTGCTCCCTGCTGGCAACGGGCCAAAAGCCAATGTTGAGCAGCGTTCTAAACGCTGTTATAGTACATATAACAAACAACTAAAACGGATGGAACAATCATAGCTGTAAAAAGTAAAATAAAAGTTCTAAAGAATATTGATAGAATTATACAACCTTAAGATACTTTATATGCCAAAGTTTGCATTGTTTTGACGACATATATACTCAGTTCTTTCTATTGTTTATGAAAGCATCACCACCACCAATATCATCGGCAAGTTGCTGAATAGTTTTAGTTTCAAACAAACTGATTAGCTGGTGTTTTATAACTTTGTACTGGTTATGCATGGGGCAGGGTTTAACCTCAGAACATTTATTCAGGCCCAACACACACTTGTCCAGAATTTCACTTTCTCCCATGGCAATCAATACAGCCCTGACTGGTAATTTCTTTGCTTTTTCATCAATGTAAAATCCGCCATTGGGCCCACGTACCGAACTGATCACTTTGTTGTTGCCGGTTAACGATTGCAAGATTTTTGCAGTAAAGGATTTAGGAGAATCAATGGCTTTGGCAATAGCATCTATACCCAGTTTATTTTCTTCCGAACTTTTTTGGGCAATGTAAATGGTGGCTCTTAACGCATATTCTGTCGCTTTTGAAAACATAGTGTTTATTATAGCAGAAAACTACTGATTTTTAAATTAACAAATAAAGTTTTGCTGTAAGAGTATTTGTCCATTCAGTATACGAATCCTTTGTTTCAAACAATTTTAAATGAGTAAGCCTGATGTTTTCCGGAATATGATTCTTTAGCAAGTTTCTGATGTAAAAAACAGATTCTCAGCAGTTGGTTCTGCTTTAAAAACAACCAGGCTTCTGCAAAAAAAACGATTTGTTAGCTTTTAGAAAAATCAAGAGCTATGGCCAGTATAAGAAAACTTTTCATGCCGATTGTAGCGCCCATGGTAAGCGAAAAAGAAATATTTTAAAATAATTAAAGATAAATCTATCCTTTATTATTATCTTTGCCCAATAATTTAAAAAAATGTGGCACCGATTTAATGAAAATGCTGTAACAAATGCCGAAAATTCCCGGCTTGTAATGAAAAATGATTATTACAGTTTTTCATTCCCAAACCGGCTTCAACGCTGGCGGCTGTTCATAAAGACACATATACTGTGGCGGCTACAGTTTTTAAATTATACGGTATTTAAAAAACCCGAGAAAAAAAATATTCTTTATAAGAAGTCATTTGCAAATGAAAAACCATTGGTGTATTCCTGTTCAGGATGTTCCAGCGCTGCGCAGATGGCTAATTACCTGGCTGTGCAGTTAGACAGAAAGGGCCTGGCTGAAATGTCTTGTATAGTTGGTGTAGGCGGTAATGTTAAAAAACTGGTACGAACAGCATCTTCCGGCAGAAAGATCATTGTTATTGATGGTTGCCCATTGGCCTGTTCAAAGGCATGCCTGGGCAACCATTCATTAAAACCCGATATGCATTTTGAGTTAACGGGAATGGGGGTTAAAAAATTAAAGCAAGAAGATTTTGATATGCATCAAGCCAATAAAATATTGATGCAGATTAAACAGAATATTGGTGAACGGGAGCAGGTGTCATATAAGACATTTATAAATTTTAATTGAAAAAACAGCAGAAGGTATGGATAAGGCGATAATAGAATTTTTGCAAAACCAAAGTTGTGCAACTGTTTGCTGTACAGATGAAGCCGGTAAGCCTTATTGCTTTTGTTGTTTTTATGCATTCGATAACAGCAATGGAATTCTTTATTTTAAATCTTCAGCCAATTCGCAGCATGTGGTTTTAATGCAAAAGAATCCATTTGTTGCCGGCACAGTTTTGCCAGACAGGTTAAATAAATTATTAGTGAAGGGCATACAGTTTGAGGCTGAAGTTTTGGACAACCTGGCTCCCGGCGTTCACGAAGGAATGCAAAACTATTTTAGAAAACATCCTGTGGCTTTGCTAATGCAAGGTGAATTATGGGCCTTACAGCTCAATCACATAAAAATGACAGACAGTACATTTGGTTTTGGAAAAAAAATAATCTGGAACCGGTTTGAAACAGCACAAGAATCAGTTGTACTAAGTAAAACAGATAAGTTAATCAATCAACTCGAAAATTAATGAATAATTCCCCGCTTCATAAATTCCATATCCCGGTAATGGGCCTGGCCTTTACTATAGACAGTCCCATAAAAGTTGCCCGTTATGGCATTTCATCAGTTATCTCAATTGTAGAAAACAGGTTAATTGAAATGATGCGTAAACATTATTATCCAACTGTTAACAGGGAGTATTTTCCCATTACCACCCATGAGGAAGATTTTAGGGCAAAGCGCGTTACCGACTACCTGAACCTGGTTCATGAAATTATAACGGCTCAGGTAGAAAAACTAAAACAGGCCGCTTTTGAAACCGGTTCAGAAATTGTAAAATATTTTGAGATGCTGCCGGATGACAGCTGGCTAAAGCAATTTTATTGTAGGATGATTGAAACGCAATGCCTGCCAGAGAAAGAAAAAATGCAGGATTATTTGCGAACCCAGATCCGTCCCGGAAGTATTGATGTAAATATCATGACCAAATTAGACCGGGAGAATCATAATAAAGCCGGACAATTAATTGAAGATGGCTCTGATGCTGTTGCTGCCCTGAGAGGTTATGCAAACAGTCGATTGGAAAATTCATCGGTTATTTTTTCAGCAGGTACCAATCTGCGTCTTTATAATTATCTCGATAACTTTAAAGAATTCCGGGCTAACGACGACGGAAAGTTTGCAAAAAAAGTAGTTGTTAAAGTGAGCGACTACCGCTCGGCGCTCATACAGGGAAAGTACCTGGCTAAAAAGGGGATATGGGTAAGCGAGTTCAGGATAGAATCAGGTCTGAATTGTGGCGGGCATGCATTTGCAACTGATGGTTATTTGCTTGGGCCGATACTGGAGGAATTCAAAACTAAAAGGCAGGAATTGATTGAAAGTCTTTTCGGGATTTTCAACAAGGCTATGTTTGAAAGAGTAAACCGAAGATTTAAATATCCGCCTGAGATAATTTTTTCGGTGCAGGGAGGAATTGGAACGAATGAAGAAGATGAGTTACTACATGATTATTTTGAGATGGACAGCACAGGTTGGGGCACGCCTTTTTTATTGGTGCCTGAAGCCACTACGGTTGAAGAGAAAACACTTGAACTTTTATGTGCAGCAAAAAAAGAAGATGTTGTCCTTAGCCATACATCGCCTTTAGGAACCCGTTTTCATTATCTTAAAGGTACCAGCGCCGAAAAAGAAAAACTGGAGCGCATAGCAAAGGGAAGGCCCGGTAGCCCCTGTACCGAAAAGCACTTGGCATTTAATACCGAATTTACCGAACAGCCTATATGTACGGCATCCCGACAGTATCAAAAGCTAAAGATTGAACAGTTGCAATCACTTGGTTTGCCTGAAAAAGTCTATGAAAAACAATTAGGCGCTGTGTTGGATAAGGAATGTTTATGTATTGGCTTAAGTAACTCGGCAGCCATTAATTATTCAGAAACGATGGTCAGGAATTTAAATGCCGTAACAGTTTGTCCCGGTCCGAATATTGTGAATTTTTCCAGGGTCGTGTCGCTTCAAACAATGGTTGGTCATATTTACGGACGGGAGAATATTTTGTGCAACCCGGAACGGCCAAACATGTTTATCACCGAACTGTTGTTGTATATTAATTACCTGAAAGAAAAACTGGAAGAAGCGAATGGTACAGATGAGTTGAACAAGCAGAAAAAATATTTTACCGTCTTTTATAAAAATCTGGTAAAAGGAATTTCCTATTACTATCAGCTTTCCACTTTGACTAATATTGATGAAAAACAATTTGCGCATGAAATAAGAAATGCTGAACTGGAACTTGAATTGTTGCTTTTCCAATATCCTTTTTTAGCCGAATAAAAAACCGGTAGATGATTTATCAACCGGTTTTTTCTTTTTCCTTTAACCTGTTTTAAAGTTTCTCAAATCTTGCCTGGAAAAAACGGTGGTATTTGGGTTCGTATACATAGTATCACGGGTCATAGCATGAATGATGCGGATCTTATGTTTTTTGTAAAAGCCTGTAGGTCTTAAATTTTTTCATACTGATGGGCTGGCCGCCAGCTATGTTAACGCTGGTTGCAATGCTTACATATGGATTTTTTGCGGCGTCATGTTTTTTTACAAGACGATCCAGCTCAGCCAGGTCAAGCTTTGCTTTAAAGGCTAATTCGTTTTAAGGGTAGTGGGCTTCATGTATAATGATGTCTTCAAATTTTCCGCCATTTAGTTTCTGATGCAATCTTATTGCAATAAAATACCTATTGCCCGAAATAATATTGCCTTTTTTGATCAGAATTCCCGACAGGATATTTTCGGTTCCCTGGTGGGTTGGCACCAGGTATTTGTAGCCATACACTTCTTTCACTACTTCTTACAGGTGGTAATAATTTTTACTGCCTTCATAGGCTTCGTCGCCCAACATCATACTGGCGCACTGCCGGTCACTTATGGCAGCTGTGCCGCTATCAGTAAGCATGTCTATGCACACTTCATTCGATTTTAACAGGAAAGTATTAAAGCCTGCTTCTGACATAGCTATTTTTCAATGTGCTACAGTTTTCACCTTAAACGGCATTGATATTGGTTATTTAAAATTAACTCAATTGTAAATTCATCATCTTTTCAGTCAGCGGAAACAAAAGGTTGTTTTCCAGATGAAAATGCTAAGTAAGTCTTCCTCAAATTCTCTCAACTCAGCCAGGTAACCCGAAAAGTAGTGCAAGCATCATCTGGTGCATGTAAATATTTGGTAGTTTACAAACCTTATTCATAAGATCACCTGTATGATCATTTCTTCCTTTTGAATGGCATGTCACATTTATGTTTATAGAAGTATTTAAATACTTTTATTAAATGGTATTCCCTAACTTTGCTTTATGATTAACAATTAAAACCCAGAACATGAATACGATTACAGAAAATATTCTAAACGTTACCTTACTTGAACCAAGGCAAAACATCCAACCATCTTTGTTCGTTTTGATGAATTGAATGAAGGAGAAAGCTTAACCATTCACAACGACCATGACCCCAAACCTTTGTATTATCAACTGCTGGGCGAAAGAGGGAATATTTTTGTGTGGCAATACCTGGAGGAGGGCCCCGAATGGTGGCAAGTAAAAATTTCAAAACGCATTACAGGTGAAAGCGATGAAACCCTTGGGCAAATTGCGGCAAAGGATTTACGCAAGGCGGAAGTGTTTAAAAAGTATGGGCTCGATTTCTGTTGCGGAGGTAAGAAAACGGTTAAGGAAGCCTGTGCAGAAAAAGGGCTTGATGTAACAAAGGTTGAACAGGAATTGCAACAGGCTGACAAAGTGCCTTCTTCCCGTCCGATCCCTTATAATGAATGGGCATTGGACTTTTTAGCTGATTATATTTTAAACACTCACCACAGCTATGTTAAGAAAACGTTGCCCGATCTGGTGGGGTATGCTGCCAAAGTAGCGAGTGTGCATGGCCAGCAGCATCCTGAATTATATAAAATTAAAAGCCTGGTGGATGATGTGAATACTGAACTATCTGGCCACATGGTAAAAGAAGAAAAGGTATTATTCCCTTATATCAAAGCGTTGATATTGGCCAATACTAATGAGCAAATTCCACAGGCTGCGCATTTCGGCACGGTTCAAAAGCCGATCAACATGATGGAAATGGAACATGAATTGGTTGGTAAGAACCTGGACGACATAAGGGTGTTGTCAAAAAATTATTTATTGCCCGAAGATGGTTGTGCTTCTTACAGCCTGTTGTATAAAATGCTGGATGAATTTGAGAATGATTTGCATTTACATGTTCACCTTGAGAACAATATCCTTTTTCCGAAAGCACTTGACTTGGAAAAGAAATTAAATTAAAATATCAATCAGTAAATAGTAACGGCTTAATTTAAAAGTAACAGAAAAATGAAAGATTCAACATCGCCAATCAAATGAAGCCAGGCGCTTATACAGTTTTCCCGTGAACATCATTTCGGATTGTTATTGGTTTGGAAAATAAGACAAGGGTTGAAAAATAATATCGAACCCGGCAGAATAAGTAGCTACACACTTTTTTTCTTTGAGAACGAGTTAACAGAACATTTTAAAGACGAAGAAAAAGACCTTTTTGTAAAACTTCCGGTTGATGATCTATTGCGTTAGCAGGCTTTCGTGGAGCATGAAAAAATTTACAGCCTGATTGACGGTATTCAAAAAGATAATGAGAATATCAAACTTCTTAAAGAATTTGCTGATACTTTAGAAAGCCATATCCGGTTTGAGGAAAGAATCCTGTTTAATCATTTGCAACAGCACTTATCCGAAGAGGAATTAAAGAAGCTGGAAGAAAGCCATAGCAAACGGGAAGGTGATGTTGACGATAAATGGGATGACCATTTCTGGGTTAATAAATAATCAAATTATGGACTTGCCTAAATTAAATAGTGAACAAAAAAGAGGGGTGATTGTGGGAGCAGGTTTTGCAGGGTTAAAGCTGGCTAAAAGCCTTTCCCCAAAAGCCTTTCAGGTTATATTGTTTGATAAGAACAACTATCATCAGTTTCAGCCATTGCTTTATCAGGTAGCTACCTGTGGCCTGGAACCAAGCAGCATCAGTTTTCCATTGCGTAAAATTTTTCAGCGCAATAAGAATGTTTTTATCCGCATTGCAGAGGTAACAGGTGTTGAATCTGAAAAGCAAATCATCAACACAAATATTGGAGAGGTAAAATATGATTACCTGGTACTTGCTTACGGAGCAACCACCAACTTTTTTAATAATCGGCAATTACAAACCAATGCCTTCTCAATGAAATCCGTATCGGAAGCAATATTGCTGAGGAATACTTTATTGCAGAATTACGAGATGGCTTTGATAGCTAAAACAGATGAACAAAGAAAGGCGCTACTGAATGTTGTAATAGTTGGTGGTGGCCCCACAGGTGTTGAATTGGCTGGCGCTGTGGCAGAAATGAAAATGAAGATACTTCCGAAAGATTATTCAGAACTGAATTTTCGGCAAATGCATATTTACCTTTTAGAAGCTGGGCCCAAACTGCTTGGAGGCATGTCTGTAGGGTCGGGTAAAACAGTCGAAAAATACTTAACAGAACTTGGGGTGGAGGTTAAACTGAATGCCGCCGTTAAAAATTATGATGGCGAAGATGTTTTACTGAGTGATGGCAGTCAGCTTAAAAGCAATTGTTTAATTTGGGCTGCGGGTGTAAAAGGTGCCACATTACCTGGTATTCCTGCATCGTCAATGGCTGCCAACGAAAGAGTATTGGTGGATGAATATAACCGTGTGAAAGGCGTAAAAAATACTTTCGCTATCGGTGATATTGCATTGATGCAGTCAGACCTTTTTCCAAAAGGGCATCCGCAAGTTGCTCCCGCAGCCATACAGCAGGCAAAATTGCTTGCCGGAAATTTGAAAAATGATTATCAAAAAAAGGAACTTATTGCATTTAAATACAGGGATAAGGGCAGCATGGCGACAGTTGGCCGCAACAAGGCGGTGGCAGAAACAGGTAAATTGAAATTAAAGGGATTTGCCGCCTGGTTTGCCTGGATGATGGTACACCTGTTGTCAATCATTGGCACCAAGAACAGGCTGTTTGTTCTAATCAATTGGTTCTGGCAATATTTTACTTACGATCCATCGCTTCGATTAATTATAAAGCCTGCAAAGTTGAAATACGCTGACAAATTAGTAAAACATGCCGCCATTTTTATTATGGCTATAAGCCTTTTAATCGCTTGCCAACCGGCAGTTAAAAAGGAAAGTAAATCAGTTGAGCCAGTATCACAGACTGATACACATAACGAACACGATAGCATCGCCGCACTCACTTTAAACAATGGTGCTAAATGGAAGGCTGATTCAAGTACAAATATAAATGTATCGGAGTTATACAATGTGATCGCTGAGGCTAACCCCGTGAATCTGGAGGATTATCATAAGACGGGTAAAGCATTTCAAATGGGCCTTGATAAAATGATAAGTGAATGCAGGATGCAGGGAGCCGATCATGAGGCATTGCATCATTGGCTGGAACCTTTGTTGGAAGAAAATAGAAAGTTACAAGAAACAAAATCTGTTAATGATGGCACAGAAGCATTTGATTTTATAAAAAGACAGTTGGAAAAGTATCATGAATATTTTGAGTGAAACTTAATGAAAAAATTAGAAAGAAGTTGGTAAATGCATAAAATTTAAATGACCATTTATTATGAATAGTATGGAAAAAACGATTAATACCAATTTAAACGGCGCTTATTAAATTACTTCCAAAGTAGTTGCCTTTATGAAGGCAAACGGGAACACCTGCCACATTATCAATATTGGTTCTAAACTGGGACAAACAACAAGCACGGAAGGTGCAGCCTATTCTGCTACTAAATATGGCATGCAGGTTTTTAGTGAAGCATTGTTCAAAGAGCTTCGTTCTTACAAAATAGAAGTTACCTGTGTAAACCCGGGCAGTATTGATCCACATTTTTTCGAAGATTCAGAACTACATCCACATAAGGATGTGTTGCAGCCAAAAGATATTGCAGCATTCATCATTCACGTTATAGAAACACCAGATAATTTTTTGGTGGATGAGATTACAATGCGGCCTTTAATTCCTAATTTGCCTGCATAGTTGTTAAGATAAATTAAGTGGAGAGAAGTGATATTTGCAATATGAAGAACGATGTTTATTATATGGAGCGTTGCGAATTGTTAGCTTCTGAAGCTGCCACTAACGGCGATGCGCCGGTTGGTTCTATCATTGCCAAAGGCGATGAAATTGTAAGTGAAGCCATCGAAGCATCAAAATCTAACAATGATATTACCTGCCATGCAGAATTAGAGGCAATAAGGCTTGCCGTAAGAGGATTAAAAACCAACGACTTGTCCGATTGCATTATATATACAACGCACGAACCTTGCGTTATGTGTTCTTACGCCATACGATTTTATAAAATAAAAAAAGTAGTGTATCGGCACACGGTAAATTATTTGGGTGGAGTTTCTTCTTCCATGCCTTTATTAACAAGTAAAGAAGTGCCCCCGCATTGGGGCGATGTTCCAGTTATCGTTCATTTTAAAAGCCATACATAAAGAAGCGAAGTTTTGATTTTCAAACAATGAAACAAGATAATAAGACAATATGGACCATTGGTCATTCCACCCGTTCACTGGAAGAAGTTGTAGCAATGCTTCATTCATTCAACATAGAGTTAATTGCAGACATCAGAAACTTTCCCGGCTCCCGCAAGTTTCCCTGGTTCAATAATGAAGCGCTGGAAATTTCGTTGCCTCAACACAATATTCAATATGTGCATTTAAAGGATCTTGGCGGAAGAAGAAAAGCAAACCCCGATTCGAAAAATACAGGCTGGCGGCATGTAGCCTTTCGTGGTTATGCAGACTATATGGAAACCGATGCATTTAAAGATGGAATAGAAGAACTGGAAAAGTTTGCACTAAAAGAACGAACTGCTTATATGTGTTCTGAAGCAGTGTGGTGGCGCTGTCACCGCTCCATGGTTTCCGATTACTTAAAGCTACAGGGTTGGATAGTGTTGCATATAATGGGTATTGATAAAGCGACAGAACATCCTTATACATCCCCTGCAAAAATTGTAAATGGAGAACTGAATTATGAAAAAAAATTGGATGAAAACTGATGTGATGTTTGGTTTCAAAATGGATAGCAGGCATTTCATTTTAAAGAATAAATATCCATGATTACTTTTTTTAAATGAATAAGCTTTTAGATAGGATACAACGTTGTGAAGTTTGCAAAGAGCATTTACCGCTGGGGCCAAGACCTGTCGTGCAACTAAGTGAGTTTTCAAAAATTGTGATTATCGGCCAGGCTCCTGGGAGGAAGGTACATGAAACGGGAATTCCCTGGAACGATGCCAGCGGAAAAAAGTTAAGAGAATGGATGAATGTGGATGAAGCAACTTTTTATGACCCCGATATTTTTTCAATCTTGCCAATGGGTTTTTGTTATCCCGGAAAAGGGATCTCCGGCGATCTTCCTCCACGCTGGGAATGCGCTCCGTTATGGCATCCACAGGTGTTTGAATATTTTAAAGATATACCCCTTATTTTATTGATAGGCCAGTATGCGCAGCGATATTATTTGAAAAAAAATTTCAAAGGAAGCCTTACAGAAACGGTGAGAGATTATACAGAATATTTGCCAACATATTTCCCTTTGCCACATCCATCTCCCCGTAACCAAGACTGGGTAACGGTAAACCCCTGGTTTATGGAAGAAGCTGTTCCCGAATTACAGAAAATTGTTAAGGCAACTTTAGGTGGGGCCCAATAACGCCGGGAGGTTTCTTGTGATTAAAGTTGACTGAGCATTTCGCCTGTTGGCTGGTTTCTGCCACCAACAGGATTCATATAGGTGATCCAGACGTAATTTTATTCTTGAGATTTGTCAAAACATTATTTTTCCCAGGCTTTAATAAATGGTTATGTTATTTATATGATGCCAATCACTAATTCTACTGATAGTTATCATTCTTTGTGTTTGAAGAAAAGTTAAATTTTATGTAACTGAAAAAGGCAATCCAAATTAAGGTTTGTAAAAATAATTCCGAATAAAGATCACAGAAAAGTTTTGTGTCTCGTTGATTTGGACAAATTGCAGAAAGGGTAATCAGTGCAAAAATCAAACAAAATATTTTCACCGAAAAAATCAGTTTCATGAAGAAAATGTTAAAAGCAATATCATTGGTCTTGGTAATTGCCCTTATTGTTATTCAATTTATACGGCCTTCAAAAAATGCAGGGGAAGAGATCGCCGTAAATCAAATCACCGCTATCCACCAGGTTCCCGATGATGTTCAGCAGATCCTTAAAGTTTCGTGCAATGATTGCCATAGCAACACTACGCATTATCCCTGGTATTCAAAAATTCAGCCCGTGGCCTGGGTACTAAATAACCACATTGTGGAAGGTAAAAAGGAATTGAATTTTTCGATCTTTGCCACCTATCCTGCTTACAGGCGTTATAAGAAATTTAAGGAAATAGGCAAAGAAGTAAAGGATGGCGACATGCCCATATTTTCTTATGCATTAATGCATCGTGATGCATCATTAAATTCTGATCAGAAATTATTATTAGAAAATTGGGCAGCCGGCGCAATGAAAGAAATGGAAGCGAAATATCCGGCAGATAGTTTAATGAAGCCAAAGTAGGTACGTTTATTCTGTTGTTACCTATCAAAGAAGAAACAATCCATCAATTTTATTCTGGATGAAACCATTTGTATTATTCAATACCGGGTTTCTAATTGCCCTTTTTGGTATCGTTACTTTATTTATGAGTGCTTAGGTGATCTTTGGCTTGTTTGATATAAGGGGAAAAGAAGGCAATTATGTCTTGTTTAGGGTGATGGGAGATTTTATATGTACTTTTCTTGACCTCGCCGCAGCTTATGCCTTTTCACAAAGAAGGAATGGACTGTAATGGTTTTGAATTTTTCCGTAGAGGTACTTATTATTGCATTTATCGGTCTGGGAATCCTTATCTATTCCGGCAGGATTTATGAGCACAATACGGTAGCTGCCTGATATCCGAACGTTTCTAACGTTAATTTGAAATTCCAGTGATGTTGCCCCACCATTCCGGGCATAGCCTACCCGCCCATATGCGGGGTTGACCCACCCGGGTGGCAGGCAATAAAGTAAGAGCTTTTACTTTTTAAGGATAGTGAACTGGCTGCAATACGGAGAGGCAGCTCCTTTTTTAGAGGTGGTCAATAATCAGCATGGGTGATTTTCATTTATAAAGGTTGCGCTAATTTTGATAATTTTGTAAAAGTTTTCATTGGCTATACGCCGCCTCAATTCATTTTCATGCAAACTCCAGAACACGATACAAGAATTCAACAGGAGCTCGTAAACAGTATCATACATGGCTTTGGAATTATTTTTGGTATCATAAGTATTCCTGTTTTGATTGCTTTCGCCATAAAAAGAAATAATACACCAGGCGTGATTGGCGCAGCTATTTATGGATTTTGTTTTTTACAACTTTTTACTTTTTCTACATTGTACCATGGAATTCAGCATTCTCAGGCAAAACGCACACTCGAAATTCTTGATCATATCAGTATTTTTTTTTTAATAGCAGGTACTTACACGCCGTTTTTACTTATGTATATGCCAGTTTCTTTTGGTATTACGTTGCTAGCGATTTTATGGAGTCTAACGGCAGTGGGAATCATTTTTAAGATTTTTTTCACTGGAAAATGGAAGATTTTTTCTACTCTAATTTATATAGCAATGGGTTTTATTATGATTGTTGGCGGACGTACTTTCTTTGAGAGTATTCCCTCTAATATCCTAACTATGATTCTAATTGGCTGCGGACTTTACTTAGTGGGTGTTGTTTTTTACTTATGGAAGAAATACCGGTACAACCATGCTGTCTGGCATTTTTTTGTACTCGCAGCTGCTGTTTGTCATTACGTAGCGATTTTATTGGCAGTCGCATCGAATTGATTACAAAATGAAATTTGTTGATAAGAAAATAATAGACACAAAGTTTTCGGTTGCAATTAAGAAGTTGATTATAAAAAAGAGTGAATTAATATTTGAATAAAAGGAAATATAAATTCAGGAATATGATTAAACAAAGACCAGTAAGTTTCCTTCTAAGCAATAACTACTTAATAATTAATACATTTTTTTAACTTGAGGTAATTTAATGTTCAAAAAATTTTCTATTTGGATTTTCTTTGATGAACTGAACTATAGTTTGGT
>JBBRCW010000130.1:0-17081 GCA_038204535.1 Chitinophagales bacterium
CACACATGCCCCCATTGCGGCCAAACCTTTAAAGACGAACATTCCCATTAAGTTATTGAAACATCCGCTTATTTAAAAAGTCGGATTATTTGTCAGGTAATAATAAGCTATAGCAGCAATCGCAACAATGGCCATGATCAGTGCCATCAGCCACCACTTGGTTTTAGCCTCCTGCAATTCTAAATCGCCTGTAATCGCAGTGTTTGCGGTTGCCGAAACGCTTTCGCCGCCTATTTCCTGTGCGGCAATAATCGCTTCCTCCTGGTATATATGGGCAATACTTCTCGAAGGGTAATAATCGTCTAAGACATGCGTGGGCTCAAAAGAAATTTCTCCCAACTTGTTTTTAACCAGCACACCCAGCCCCGGCAAATCGACGCCTGGCTTTGCGTTCAAATCGTTTTTAAGCTTATAAGTAAAATCGTGGAAACGCCGAATTGATTCCCATTCCTGCACATTTAGCTCATTGCTTACATATCGAAAGAAATTTTTATCGGCACCGGTGGTTTTTTGGGTAAATTTTACTGTTGGCAATGGCGAATAGACAATTTTTGCCGCATAGTCCATTCTGGCAGGAACATGCACCAATTGGAAAAGCCCAACACCTGGAATACCCACCTGCCGGTTTATTAAAAGATATTTATATAAAAGCTGGATCATTTACTTACCTGTTTGAGAAAACGAATATACAATTCCTCCCATTACATTGGCACCTAAAACCTGGTACTGGTTCCACCGCTGGTATTGATTATTCAAAATATTATTAAACTGTAACCAGATACCTAATTGAGGCATCACCATAAATTCAACTCCGGCATTCAAATCGAAAGCAGCTTTCGACTTTTGACTATCCCCTGCCTTATTCCTGTATTGAGCGCCATCCCATGCAAAAAGGTCTGCTTTAAATTGAAAATCTTTTAAGACCTGCCAACGCAGCGAACCTGTTATTTCGAGCGGCAAAAGGCCCCACGCTTTTTGATTATTTTGTAACCCGGAGTACTGCGAAATGGTAGCACCAGCCAGCAACGAAAATTTTTCCTGCGCCGTATAACCTATTTCCCCATGAAGGCGCAATGCCTTCATTACAGGCTCGAAAATGGTTTCAAAACTTTTACCATCGATACTGTCATTTGCCAATAACGCAGCGTTAGAATAATTCAGGTAAGAAACTTTTGCATTGTAGGTAAAATGATTACCGGCCGAACCTTTAAAACCAGCATATTGCTCTTTTATCCGTGTATTTAATAACTGCTGCGGTTGCGATATCCAGGGGTTAAAACCCGCTAATTGCTGGTAGGTATTCTTTACATAATATCCAATCCATCCGCCTTGCAAAACAAAACGTTCGTCAGACAACTTAACCAGCAGGTTAAAATTGGGTAACAAATTAAATTTCTGGTTATCCCACGAGGGTATAAATCCGCCCGAAAAATTAAAATTGGGCGATTTAAATAAAATTTCGGGTGTTAGATAAAAGAGATTGTTTTTGATTTTTGTGCCGTCAAACCTTTTAAAAGTGGTAACATCTGCAGTAAAGCCCAGGTTAAATCCAAATACTTTTCCAAAAGTTTTATTCATTGGTGCCTTCAGCACTATATTGGTTTCTTTTCCCTTATTGTTATCCTGAAAAAAGTTAACATCTACCGAAGGATTATAACTTATGCCATATTCATTGGCATTTTTATTTCGCACCCCGCTCGAAATATTGAGCGTGTTAAAACTGTTGCGTATCTGGTCTTTGTTAAAGGGCAGTGTATCGGGCCTATATCCATATTGATAGGTTGTAAAATTATCGAACCCTGCTTTGCCACGCCATTCGTTGTTACTGCCGGGTTCGGTAAAGGTGGCTACCAAATCTGCATTGGAATGACTGTATTGCTGAAAAGGAATTTTTCCCTTTTGCGAAATATGCTTTGTGTGAATGTTAACCAACGAGTTTACACCATCGCCCAATGTAAAACCTGCTTCGGCATAAGGCGTTTTATAATTACCCGCACCAACCTTTATAAAATTTTGATTATCCCAGTTAACAACAGTGTCAATAGATAATGCCAATGGCTTTAGCGACACTGGCTGGTAAGTAAAAAACAGATTTTGCGAAGGTACATTATATTGCAACTTTGGCCGGGTAGTATCGACCACAAGCGTTGAGGCGCTTAAATTTATTTTAGATGCCGGCCTCACCGACGGTTTATAGGCAGAAGTGATCACCACTGTTTTATTGGTAGTATCGCCGGGTTGATTCCTTCTTTGCGCATGTAGTGATACCGCACAAACTGAACAAAATATTATTAAAAAAATCGGTTTCATATCGGGGTGTTAAGTTGGATTAGTTAGTTACTTTACTTTCTTTATTTTTATCATCTACTACAGCGTCCAGCTTTACCTGCGCTTCTTCTTTTAATTCTTCAATGGCCGAATTTTGTGCTACACTTTTAAACGTAGCTTCCGAATTAAAGTAATCTTTCTGTTTCCAGTATATGTCGCCTAACAAAATATAAGCTTTGGTGGTCCAGTACTCGTACGAACCGGCTTTATTTATTACGTCAAAAGCCGCTTTTTCGGCATCGGCCAACTTGCTTTGCTGAAACAAAATTGCCGCAAGCTGGTACCGGGCTTCTGCGCCAAATTCAGACTTACCTAAACCTACAACGGTTTTATAATTAGCAGTAGCAAGATCCACCTGATTATCGCGCTGATAACTTTTAGCCATCACCATGTAAGACATCATGCGGTCATCGGTTGCAATACCTTTTTGCGCAAGTAATTCTTCTGCATTGGGCACGGCCTCTTTCCATTTGTTTAAACGGTATTGAGACCGCAGTAATCCCCGCATACTTTCAAGCCTTACATCCGCTTCGGTCGCAATACCTTTTAGCTGGCCAAAATATTGCTCTGCTTTTGCGTAGTCTTTTAGTTCGAAAAAGCTAATGCGTGCAGCCTGCAAAACACCTTTTTCGGCAAACTTATTGGGGGCCCGGGTTGCAACATATTCATAACCGATCATAGCATTGGGAAAGTCTTTTCGACTGTTATAAATTTCGGCAAGATTAAAACTGGCATCCAGTGCATAACGCCCATCGGGAAACTTGTTTAAATAAGTTCTGAAACCAGTCAGCGCATTGTTTGCATCTTTTGCGGCATACCGGTTAGCGGCCGATACATAGGTTAATGAATCTTCTTCGCTATAACTGATGGTCTTACCGTTCGAACGCATAAAATCGGCGAACTGGCCGGGTTGCTGGTTGGCTACAAAAATGTTGCGAATGTAATCAACCGCAGCATCGCTTTCCGCCGAATTTGGATACTTAGAAACAAGGCTTTTAAAATTATCCAATGCATCAGTATTGTTGTCGAGGTTAAAATATGCTACGCCTAATTTCAGGTAGGCCTGTGGATATAACGGAGCCGCTTTCTTATTATCCAGCAATCTTTTTAACGGTACAATGGCATCCCTGAAATTTTCTTCGCCCAGGTAAGTGTTGGCGATCTCCAAATTAGCATCGGGTACAAGGTTAGAAGATGGATAACGCTGTTCAAGATTTTGCAGCTGGCTTATCTTGTCACTCATTCTGTTACCTGCTCCTGAAATAATGGCTTTTTGATATAAGGCATAATCGGCCGATGGAAGGTTCGTGGCTATTACGGCTTCATACATATCCTGCGCCTGTTTATAATTCCGGTTCATAAAATAACTATCGGCGCTTCTTACATACGCATCCTGTTGTATGGGGCTGGATGCGGAAGAAATAGTTTTGGTGACCTGCTCAAAAAATCCCAGTGCCTGCCGGTAGTTCTCTTTGGTAAAATATGCAAAACCCAGGTTGTACTTTGCATCAGTTACATTAACCTCACCGCTGCTTATTGGGTTTAAAAGATAATTATTAAAGTATTCAATTGCCGCGTCCGGATTATTATTTCTCAGGGCAATCTCGCCTTTCAAAAAATAGGCGAATTGTAAAACAGGGGTATTATAAGGTGCCGCAATCAACTTATCCAGCATATTATCTGCCTGCACCAACTGCTGGTCATTTATATATTCTACAGCCCTGCCATATAGCATGCGCGGATACACCTGCTTAACAGTTTCGCTTTTTGCGCCCAGGCTTTCATATAAATCAAGTGCATCCTTATAATTATTTGTATTGGCCAAAATATTTACCAGCAATTCTTTGGCTTCTGTATTATATGTACTGTTGGGATAGGTGACCAGGAACGACTGAAATTCATTGAGTGCCAGATCCTGGTAACCAAGCTCAAACGACAACTTTGCATAATTAAATGCCGAGATCTCCTTTTGCCTAAGGTTGCTGCTGTTGCTGGCGCAAAATAAAAATGCGCTGCGGGCATTGGCCTTCTGGTTTGTTCTCAGATAAGCATCGGCCAGCAGGTACATACTGTTTTGTGCAAGCGAATCATCTAAGCCTCCCAGTTCTTTAAATCCGGGTATCGCCTTATTTAACTGGTTGGTTTCGTAGTAAGCATATGATAGCTCATATAGATCCTCGCGGCGAACCTTCTCGGCTTTTGATAAATATTCAGACAGATACGGCAATGCTTTGGTGTAGTTCTTCTTTTCAAAATAGGCATGCCCGATCAACTGCTTCAACTGTAAATCGTAGTACTGATATCCGCCAGCCAACTTTTCCTCGCCATATTGAATGGCCTTATCCTTGTCGCCATTAAAGTAATAGATTTCGGTTATGTAATATGGTACTATCTTTTTATAATTCTCCTGTGTTTCCACTTTCTTAAATGACTCCAAAGCAAGCCGGTAGTCCTTTTCATAAAAACTGATAAAACCAAAGTAATAATTCGCATCCAGGTAGTTTGGATCGGCGGGCATTTGCCTTATCGAATTAAACAATGGCTTAGCCTTATCGAATTGCTGCATGGTAAAGTACGCGTACGCCTGGTGAAATTTCATTTCGGCAATTTCGCCGTTACTTAAATTACCTATGCCTGCTTTCTCGTAATAGGCCAGCGCGGCAATAAATTTTTGTTTTCTAAAATAATACTCCCCCAGGTGATAGCTCAGCATTTCAATGCGGGGTGTATTGTGTTCAAGATCTATAAATTCGATAGCGGCATTTTCTGCGGAGCTCTCACCTAATCTTAATCCGCAAACAATGGTGTAATACTTTGCTTCTAACTGCGTGCTGATAGGCAATTTACTATAAGGTGTTGCCCCTTGTGCGATTGCTTTAAACAAAGGAAACGCAAGGCTATATTGGTCTTTCTGATATAATTCTTTGGCCAGTTTAAAATCCGCATCCGGATCAATATTTATTTGCGTGGCCTGCGAAAAAACGCTGCTGTAAACAAAAAGCGCCAGGGCCATTGTAAATAAATATTTTTTAAGTGCTTTGGTCATGGGGTGTATGAGATTCTTTTATGTAAGTGAAAATCGCTTAAGATTATAAACGAATTAAAGGTAACATTCAGGGCTTGCTACGCAAAGACCGTTCCACTTCTGTGGATAAAGTTTTGATGAATTAACATTTGTTATAGAATGTGAATAACTTTGATGCAGTACCATTTTCTACTATAAACAGCAGGCAAGAATTGGCAAACAGGTTTACGAATTTTTCAAACGATGGAGACAGAATTCCATTTGTTACCAGCAACATTTCGCAAGAGATGATATGCCTGGTATTAGGTTTCGAGTTTAGCAGTAATGCTCCGTTAAAAGTATTTTTACGATATTAATCAAATTTTTATTGGCAAGCTGTTAACCATTAATTTTGAAGGAATTTAATCCATTCTATGTTTCAACATGTTCATCAACTGCGCGTCCGTTATGCCGAAACCGATCAAATGAATGTTGTCTATCATGGCAACTACACCCAATATTTTGAAGTAGCCCGGGCCGAAAGTATTCGTCAATTAGGTTTCTCTTATAAACAGCTGGAAGAAATGGGCATCATGATGCCTATAGTTGAATGGCACGCAAAATTTATAAGGCCCGCCCGTTACGATGACCTGCTTTCAATAAAAACAGTTTTAGAAACTTTGCCAACAGACCATAGAATTGAATTTTTACATGAAGTGCACAATGAAGCCGACAAATTGCTGACGACAGGCAGAGCGGTATTGTATTTTATTGATGCCAATACCCGGACTAAAACCAACATGCCCGAAGAACTGAGACAAAAGATAGCCCCCTATTTTACAGGATAAAAAAGTTAACTTTAGAACATGGAAGGTAATGAACCAGCCGCTTTGTATTTGCCCAGACAGAACATGAGCCCTGCAGAGTATATTGAGTGGGAAAGCACCCAGAAGGAAAAACATGAATATATTGGAGGACTGATCTATAATATGGCCGGCGCCTCCATCAGGCATAATAAGATTTTTACAAATTTAATGAGAAGCATTACACCTCATTTGTCTGGTGAAACATGCGAGATATATGGCAGTGACCTGAAGGTTCTGGTCAAATCAAAAGATGCATTTTTTTATCCGGATGCGACGATTGTTTGCGGCGAAATAGAATTAGCCGATGAATTTACAGACACTGTTAAGAATCCCGCTGTAGTTTTTGAGATACTTTCTCCATCAACAGCAAGCCACGATTTAGGCAAAAAGTTTTTTATGTACCTGCAAATCGAATCTTTAAAAGAAATTTTTATCATAGACACTACCACTATGGAAATTCGATCTGGCAAAAAGACAGAAGCCAATTCATGGTTTTTCAGTGACTATCATTTACCTGAAGAAATATTTACCATTGAGACAATTCAATTATCCCTTACTGTAAAACAGGTGTACGACCAGGTAAAATGGGAATGATCATTTTGGTAAACAGATTTAAGAACAGATAATAACCTCCTCTACTTGCCAACCCTTCCCTATTTACCAAACATTTTTTTAAGCATTGCCAGCGCATCGTTCATGGGCAATGCAGTTTCTGGCTGAGGCTTTTTATTTTGGATTGTTGCCGCAGGCTTAAAATTGTTTCGCTGCGGCCTGGCAGGCGCCTCCTGTGTTTGCTTTATTGACAACGCAATTCGTTTACGGGCAACATCCACTTCGGTAACTTTTACCATTACCGGCTGGCTTAGTTTTAAAACCTGGTTTGGGTCGGTTATATAGGTATGCGAAATTTCTGAAACATGCACCAGGCCATCCTGCTTTACGCCTATATCTACAAAAGCACCAAAACGAGTTATATTGGTTACGAGGCCGGGCACCACCATGCCTGCATGCACATCGTCGAGTTTGTAAATATTGGCAAATTCAAATTGCTGCACCTCGCTCCGCGGATCAAGGCCAGGCTTTTTAAGTTCATTCAAAATATCTCTTATTGTCAGTTCTCCAAACTGTTCTGATATGTATTGCCGCGGCTCTATCTGTTTTAGAAGATTTTCGTTACCTGCCAGTTCCTTTACTTCAACACCCAGGTCTTTCGCCATTTGTTCAACCAACCGATAAGCCTCCGGGTGAACTGAGCTGGCATCCAGCGGATTTTCGCCATCTTTAATTCGTAAAAAACCCGCACATTGTTCAAACGCCTTTTCTCCTAGTCGAGGCACTTTCAAAAGCTGCTTGCGGTTACTAAATTTTCCGGCCTCGTTGCGGTATTTAACAATATTATCAGCCAGCGTTCCTCCTATTCCACTTACGTAGCTTAATAAATGCTTACTCGCAGTGTTCAGGTTTACACCCACCAGGTTAACACAACTAACTACTGTTTGGTCAAGGCGCTCTTTTAATCTAAATTGGTTAACATCGTGTTGATATTGGCCGACACCTATACTCTTAGGATCAATTTTAACCAGTTCAGCCAGCGGGTCCATTAACCGGCGTCCGATGCTTACAGATCCCCTGACGGTTACATCCTGCTCAGGAAATTCTTCCCTGGCAGTTTCCGAAGCGCTATACACCGAAGCGCCGTCTTCATTTACTAAAAATACCGGTAGCCCTAATTGCAGTTTCTTTATAAACTGTTCTGTTTCGCGGCCTGCTGTACCATCTCCTATGGCAAATGCCTGTATTTCATATTTGCTTACGAGCTCTTTAATTAAAAATTCTGCCTCGTATTGCTTATTACCTTCATGAATAAAGATCAGCCCGGTTTTTAAAAGTTCCCCTTTTTCATCAAGGCAGACCACCTTACAACCGGTTCGGTAACCAGGGTCTATCGCCAATATTCTTTTACTGCCCAATGGCGGGCTTAATAATAATTGCCGCAGGTTTTCAGCAAAAACGGTTATGGCTTCTTCATCCGCTTTTTGCTTTAACCCAGTTCTGAATTCGGTTTCAAGGCTGGGCTGCAACAGTCTGCGCCACGAATCTTTTATGGCTTTTTTAATTTGGTCGCCCGATGCGCTTATGCCCTTTAGGTATAATGCTTCAATTTTTTCTATTGCAGTTTCCTCTTCAGGCGCAATCCCCATTCGCAGGTTACCTTCTAAAAAGCCCCGTAAAACTGCCAATATCCTATGCGAAGGCACCTTAGAAATAGGTTCGTTAAAATCAAAGTAATCCTTGTATTTTATTCCTTCTGCTTCTTTTCCTGCAACCACTTTGCTTTCTAAAGTGGCTTCCCTTTCAAATACCTGCCTGAGCCTTTCGCGAACCCTGGCATCTTCATTTACTGTTTCGGCAATAATATCCCTGGCTCCCTGTAAAGCGTCATCTGTTGTCAATACTTTTTCATTGATAAATGCCTCGGCTTTGGACTGCAATTCACCTTCCTTTTGCTCCAGTAAAAAGTCAGCCAGCGGCTGAAGGCCATTTTCTCTGGCAATCGATGCTTTTGTCTTTCGCTTGGGTTTAAAAGGCAGATAAATGTCTTCCAAGGCCGAAATGGTGGCTGCCTTCCTTAGCCGTTCTTCAATTTCAGGCGTCATTTTTTCCTGCTCCGTAATTGACTTTTCAATAAAGGTCTTTCTCTCCGTAAATTCTTTTAAAAACTTAGCCTCATCCTGAATTTGCTGTATCTGCACTTCATCTAAGCCGCCGGTCTTATCTTTTCGGTAACGTGCAATAAAAGGGATGGTTGCCCCTTCATCAAACAAGCCTAAAACCGCTTCTACCTGGGCATTTTTTATATTTAATTTTATTGAAATGTCTTTTACAAATTCCATCCTGGTTCACTATTTACTTTTAGTTAAAATCAAACAACAGCAGCAAAGTCCGTTTGCTATCAGGCGGCGAATGTAACTGCCCTTATCTAAAACAAAAAATTGGATATGCAGTCTACATGATGTAAACGCTTAACCTTTATTAGGAAGCAATGCTTTATTTTCTGAATGCAGAATGTTAGAAAGTCAGGATTATAAATACAAAATGTTGGCAGTGTGTTGGTAAACTGGCTTATTAAAATGCCAGCATTTTTTCCGGGTTTTTGCTTACGTATTGATAGACAAGGCCTCGTATATATCCATTTTCAGGATAAGGGGTAATATAAGACTTGAGTGCTTCAAGCGTTGAGACTTTGGTTGATACCGGAATGTATCCCATACCAAAGAACCGGCCATTTTCCATTAATATAACTCCTTTCATTTCCTTGTCCATTGGTGAGGCATCTTCCTCCACTGCAAAACTTGGCAATGATTTGATCAAATAATTCATCGCTTCATTTACACGCTCATTATACTCATCTGCCGATAAATTTTCTTCATCGGGCAAACAGCTGCCAATACTTGTGTCAATAAAGCATAACCTGCTGCATAAACCAAAATCTACCACCAGCTTTTTAAGCATATTGTGGCCTTCAAGCAAATAATTGAATGCATAAAGCGGTTTTAATTGCTTTTTCTTCTTTTCTATTACCAATCTTTTAAAGCCTCTGCCATCTTCAAAAACATACAATCCATAAGCCTGTTCAAAGCCCTTCTGGCTCCGGTTATAAATGGGCCAAAGCCTTTTTATCTCCACGCTTTCCAATATAAAAGCCATCAGCTCCGAGCCGCAAACCTGGAAGGAAATATTATGAATTTCCCGCAAAAAATCCTGCTTTTGCCGGGTGGGTTTGTTGTTAGAAAAATGGCTGTTAACTCTTTTATTAAGGTCTTTAGCCTTACCAACATACACAATTTTGGCTTTGTTATTATGAAAATAATATACGCCTGGTTTATTGGGTAATTGGTTTATTCTATCAACCGACAAATTAGGTGGCAAAAACTGGTCTTTTGCCTTTCCTTTTAACATCGTCTTAATCTCGCCATTAAGGTCGTTTCCTAATAATTGTTCAAATAATTTCACTGTTGCAAGCGTGTCGCCCCCCGCCCGGTGGCGGTTATCTACCTCAATTTCAAGGCTTCTGCATAAATTTCCCAGGCTATAACTTCTTAATCCAGGAAATATTTTTCTACCCATGCGTACCGTACATAGTTTTTTACAGTCTAGTAGATATCCATGTTGTGAGAGATGATGTTTTACGAACGAAAAATCGAAGTTTACGTTATGGGCAACAAAAATTTTGTCGGCTAAAAGGCTGAAAATTTTTGGAGCTACCTCTTCGAACAATGGTGCCTGGCTTACCATTGCATGGGTAATACCTGTTAATGATTGTATGTAAGGCGGAATAGGTAACTGAGGGTTAATCAATGTTTCGAAATAATCGACCATGCTACAGCCGTCGTGTATGGCAATGGCTATTTCGGTAATTCCATTAGCACTGGCATACCCCCCGGTTGTTTCAATATCAACTATTGCGAACATGACTTTTTTTGAATAAGTCTTTCAAAGATAGACACGCAATTATATCATATGATGGTGAAAATTTTTTTTGGTAGAATTATTTTTGAGTAGTAACTTAGTTACTAAAGTTTTTAAAATCCAACCAATTCTTAGCAAGGCTTTTTAATTCTACTTCATAGGCAAACGTTTTTCTCTATATATCCATGAATTACCAAAAGGTTTAGAACAACTATTTTTTTACTTTAAAATGTAATGTCATGAAGAAATCTACTCTTGTTAATTTCCACATTAGTGAAGGCTTAAGAAATGCAATTGTTGTGATTGTTATTTTTGGTTTGATTGCCTTTATTACCTATTTAGAGTGGAGTAATAAAATTAATTAATTACAAAATTAATACATTCGTTTACTCTTCTCCTTCAGGAGACAACTTTAATACCCGTGCGCTGCCACGGGTTTTTTTTAAAGAATAGCCCCCTTACAAATTTGCTAATTTTGTTCATTGGATTTTAAAATCGTTCATAACACCATAGCGGGAAGTTAATTTTACCACAGCTATTTTTTGCATTTGATTCTTAACTTAGGACATTAGTACCGGGAATCGACCCATTCGGGGATTTACACCAAACATTCCTTTTATAAAAACTTACAAAATGCCACAATATTTAATTCTTGCAAACGATCACACAGATGACAAGGCCTTACAAAGAAGACTCGAAGCCCGCTCTGAACACCTTAAAAGACTGAAAGAAATCAAAAACGATGGAAAATTATTAACGGGCGGTGCCATGATCAACAAAGAAGGCAATATGAATGGCTCCATGCTTTTGGTGGAGTTTGAGAGCGAAGAAGCCTTAAATGAGTGGATAGAAAATGATCCTTACATAACTTCTGATGTTTGGGAAAAGCACAAAATAATTCCTTTCAAAACAGCTGTCATTGAATAATTTCTAAAGAACAAGCAGGTAGATCCGCATTAAATTATGATTGTAACACGTTATTGGTCTAATATTTAGAAAATTTTTTTCTAATTGGGAAGAATGTGGACATATAATTAATCACGGCATTATTCATTATCATGATATGATGTTATAATTTAGGTTGAAACCGGCCGTTTTCAGGCAAAAAGCCCAATGCTGAGCAGCCAATGCCTTTTTTTCAAATTTTCGATGGCTATTGGCACAAGATTAGATTATTTGCAATTAAACGATCCAATTTAAAACGCATAGTCATGATCCTGAAAAGAACCAAAACAACCGAAACCTTTATTTTACCAGAACAGTTTGATGTTTACACAAAAAAGGGGTTTATCATAATGTATAAACCTACCGTTTTTAATACCTACCGGGCCATAAAAGTAGAATTGATAGAGAACGACCAATCAACTTCTTTTCAAATGATACTTGACTGGATACCATTTAGACCTTTGAGAAGATTAATGCAGGTATGCCTGCTTTATTCTGTCAGTTTAAGGCTTCCAATAATAAAATCAGGGTTTATAAAAAAAGCAGTGTAAGAAAAAAAAGCAATCAAAATAAATTGTAAGTATTGAGACTGATTTTATCTTATTTCCTCCAGCATCTCTTTAGACAGGGGCTTTGAAATAAAATCAACTACTGTGGCGAACGTTTTTGCTTTCTTATAATCTTCGGGATCGACTGTTGACGACAGTATATAAATGCGGGGCAGGTTGGCTAAATACGGTTTAATATTCTCCAGTTCTTCCAAAAAATCCCAACCATTCATAACAGGCATATTTATATCAAGAAAGATGATCTCCGGAATAGCTTCATGCCGCGACGACAAATCTTTTAAATAATCAATAGCATATTTACCATTCTCGCATGAAACCACTTTATCCGAAAAAGAACTCATTGTAATTATGCGGTCACAAACCATAATTGTAATAGGATCATCTTCAACCAGCAAAACAACTTTATGTTTATACATATGAAATTTCTTAGGATTTGAAAAACACTTTAAATATAGTACCTTTTCCCGGTTCGCTTTCAACCTCAATGTTTCCTCCCATAGCCATTACCTGCGACTTAGTCATGTAGAGTCCTAACCCTTTTCCCTCTTTTGATACGTGAAAACGCTGATATAGGCCGAACAACCTGTCTTTATATCTTTTTAAATCTATTCCCAGTCCGTTATCTTCAAAACTAATGACGGTCCATTTATTTTGCCGGTACGATCTAATTTTAATCGCCGGATTACGATCGGGCGACCGATACCTGATGGCGTTCGATACAATATTTAAGAATATACTGTCAATATGAATTTTGTTATATTCAATATCCGTTACTTCACTAAAGTCGGCTTCTATGCTCCCATTTTGTTCCATTAACAGGTTATCTATGTTTAGCCTGGTTGTTTTAAAAACTTCGGTTAAGTTTAATACCTGCTTTTCAATATTATTGTTCGATTTAATAACCAAAACATTTACCAGGTCGTTCAGGGTGCTATTTAACTGTAGCGTTGCTTCTTCAAACTTTTCAATCAATACTTTATTAAAAGCATCTGTAACATCTTTGCGATTATACAAACTGAGTAAACTAATGAGGTTGGCAACGGGTGCACGTAAATTGTGCGAGGTTATAAAAGAAAATTGCTGCAGATCCTGGTTATTTCTCAAAAGTTCCTCGGTCAAAGATTTTTGTTCTTTTGCAATCTTCTTCTTTTCAGATATGTCTCTAATGATAGTGGATATTACATTTTTGCCATTTGCATCTTTCATATTCAGCGATGTAACCTCTGCATAAATCATTTGACCGTGATTGTTACGGATCATTACCTCTCCTATAAAACTTCCCGTTTTTACCCTTTCCGAAATCATTTCGCTGATAGAGGGTGACGCCACATCGAAGAGATCTGCCAGCTTTAAATTTGTTATTTCGTTTTTTGAGTACCCCAGCAACATGCAGATGGAAGGATTGGCAGAAATAATTTCTCCTGCTTCCAACGAAAGAATGATGCCGTCAATACTGTTATCGAACAAAGATTTAAAACGGCTTTCCATGGTTTGCAATGCCATGATCGCCATTTTACTATCAGTTATATCCTGCATGGTAACCTTAAAATTGTCAGGCACACTGGCCTGGTTTTTTACAGCAGTTCCAATAGCCAGAATAACTTTTTCCTGTCCTTGTTGTGTAATGATCCTGAATTCAATATTAAAATCGGTTAATAACCTGATGGCCTTTTTTGCTTCGGCTTTTACCCTTGTGCGATCGTCGGGGTGCAAAACGTATTCTAGCGAAGCAAACCTAAAACTTGTAAGAGAATTCCCCCGCAAACCCAATATCTCGTAAAACTCATCGGAACAAAAGAAGGAATTTGTTTTGAAATCATATTCGAGGTAACCAAGTTTGGCTATTTTTTGCGAAGTCTTTAATCGCTGGGTGTTGGCGGCTAATTCCTCAGTAAGTTTTCGCCGGTCGGTCACATCCCGCGAATTAATAACAATACCATTAATTGAAGGATCGTTTAAAAAATTGGTAATGGTTGATTCAACCCAAAAAACCT
The DNA here is from genome assembly GCA_038204535.1 of Chitinophagales bacterium. GTDB lineage: Bacteria > Bacteroidota > Bacteroidia > Chitinophagales > Chitinophagaceae > Segetibacter. The sequence continues at coordinate 14,177 of JBBRCW010000130.1, forward strand.
GCCCTTCATCGTTTACATACCTGTAGGGCCCCGCTAATATCTGCCTGTTTCCCGCTGCAATAAAATCGCCAAAGGTTTTTGTTATCCGGTCATAATCTTCGGGGTGTACATGGTTAAAAACATTTTGACCATATTTGTCCTCGGGATTAAAGCCCATGATAGTTTGAACGGTGGGACTGGAATATAATAATTCGCCATTGTCATCAATTATCCAGACCATATCCGCACCGCTTTGAACAAGGCCTTTAAACCTTTGTTCTGACAATGAAATAATCTCTTCCGCTTTTTTTCTGCTGGTAATATCTCTTAAACTCACTAAAATACCTTCAACATATTTGTTTTCAAACATGTTCTTGCCCTTCAATTCTATCCACACATACTCGCCCCGGTTGTTTCGCATTCTAACATCTATATTCTTTTCGGCGTTCGGGCTTAGCATTACCTCCGCAAACTTGGCAAAGGCCGCCTGCAAATCGTCGGCAAACATAAATTGAAAGGCAGTTTTTCCGATTAGTTCTTCAGCGGTAAAACCTAAAACATTGGTAATGGATGGCGAGCTATATGTAATGGTTGTAGCTGCGTCTGTTATGAGCACCGCATCAAAAGATTCCTGAATGATTGTTTTAAACCTTTCTTCACTTTCCTTAACCTGTAATTCGGCAAATTTTCTGGTAGTAATATCAGAAGAAGTTATAAATACACCAGATAGATCGTTGTTTTGATCGAATAAGGGGCGATAAATATGGCTAAAAATATGCTGGTGGTTTTCGCTATCCAGAAAAGTGGATTCTTTTTCCATTTGCTCGCCATCAAAAACCTTTTCGAACAAATTGATCATTTTCTCCACTTCCGAAACCTCCAATAAATCCAATACCGAAATACCCGACTGCAGCTCTTGTGTATAAAAATATGGACTGTGCTTTTGCGCCGCCCTGTTATATGCAACTATGCGTAACCGGCTGTTTAAAATTATAAATGATTCGTCGGTATTATTGAGCAATAGCGACAACCGCTGTTCTGCCTGGATTAATGCAAAATCCGCAATTTTTTTAGATTGAATATTTCGCAGGTTCATTACAATAGCCTCTACATTCGGGTTCTGCAACAGGTTACTTCCATAATTTTCAATCCACACCCATTTGCTATCCTTATTTTTTACCCGGTATTCAATTGAAAATAATTTCTCGCTATGATCCTTTACTTTTTGGAACCATAGCGCAACATTTTCCCTCTCGTCCGGATGAACCATTTCGAGCCCGTTCATACCTACCAGGTCGGCGGCATCAAACCCTAAAATGTTTTTTATGGTTGAACTGACAAACGACAACCCGAAATCGCTGTTACTCAATTGAAAAGCATCGGTAGAATTTTGGATAAGAGTTTTGAAAAGCGCTTCGCTTTGTTTTAAATTTTCTTCAGTTTCATGTTTTTCCGTTGTTTCAAAAACACCTATTGCAACGCCAATAACGTCACCGGTGTCACTTTTTAATGGATTAAACTCAAAATCGAACCAAAGAGATTTCGATTGCGGAAAATTATACTTCTTAGACTTTTTAACCGCCTGACCCGTTAGCGCGCCATCAATTCCATTTTGAATGAACAAAGTTTCTCTGTTGGGCAGCAAATCGATCAGGACAACACCCTGATCCAAAGTACCCCCTATATATTTTTTGTGAAACTGTTTGAATTTCTCGTTGAATAGAATGATTCTGTAAGTCTTGTCAATCACCAAAAATCCATCACCGGCACCCGCTAATAATGAATCCAATATGTTTTGGAGAGAAAACCCATTATAATATGATATGCCTGTCAAAGATGTTATCATGTTTTATAGAGACAGCGTGTGCTTCGGATGTAATCTTATCTTTGCAAACGAAAAAAGCGATCAATAATTATGTGAAAACTAAATAATCACGAATTATCTGGTCAACCTTTTTGGTAACAAAAAAAACGAATCCGCTAGATTAGAATATTTATTAAAACTTGTTTACAACCTGCATTATTTGCAACTTAGGGAATAATTATGCATGAAAATTATTTTCTTTTTCAAATAGTTTTCTACAATAATATATGATAACGATTACTTCCAAAGCCATATTCTCATACTTCATCAAAATCAACCTTCAGAATCAGTCGTTTTTTCTTCAACCACCACCAGGTCGGCTATGTCAACACTAATTGGCAATGCACCTACCTGAACGATTGCCCTTTTGCCTCTCAATTCTTTTACTTCTCCCACCTGGTAATTCTTCTTCAGTTTAACTTTTGCGCCTACCGTTATGTCAGCATTTACTTCGTTAAATTTGCCCTCCACCTTTTTAGCCAGTTTATTGGTTTGAATTTCGCCTTTTTTGGCTGATAAAAGACTTTGCATTTGTTTGATCACTTCATTTTTGTCTTCAGCCTTTCGCCAATCAAAAACTACCTGTTTTAATTTTCGCTCCATGTCTTTCAGATAGGCAATTCGTTCTTCGCTCACCTGGTTCTGCTGCTTTAAAATTTCCACCTGCTGCTGGTGCTTCTCCTTATCCATAATTACAGTCATTTCCTTTTTTAGCCGCTCATTCTCCTTAACCAGTTTATTCAAGTCGGCTTCTTTTTTCTCCAGATCGCGCAGGTCTTGCTCGGTACGGTTTAGCAGTTTATCCAGGCTAAAATGATCTTCATCTACCAACCTTCTTGCTTTTTTAATGAGATGAGGGCTGAGGCCAATGCGTTCGGCAATAGAAAAAGTGTATGAGCTGCCCGGCTTTCCGATAATCAGCCGGTACATGGGCAATAGGTTCTGTTCGTCAAAAGCCATGGCCCCATTAATGATGCCAGGTACTTTATTGGCCATTACTTTTAGATTGAGGTAATGGGTTGTAACAATGCCCATTGAATGCTTATGAGCAAGTTCCTCCAT
>JBBRCW010000131.1:0-17079 GCA_038204535.1 Chitinophagales bacterium
AGCGAAGAAGCCGATGACAGATGAACGATATGAACCCTGCAGTTAAATTCTTCGCACAGCCTGATCATCAAAGCAATGGCATTATCTTCCCATTCAGGCGGCCGCGTTGCCAGGTAATTTTGATAAAAGCGTTCTTTACCACTTTCAGTTCTCTGGATGGAATCGGTCAATTCGCAATGCACCAGCAAAGGCAGGTTGTGCCGGGCAATGATTGGCATCACTTTTCTAAGATCTGCTTCGGTAACATTTGGAAAATCATCAATACCCGAATGGCTTAGAAAAGCTTTAAAACCAATGACGCCTTTATTTATCAGCCCTTCTATTTCATTTTCATTGCCTGGAACAATGCCGCCCCAAAAGCCCACATTGCAATGAAGCTGATTTTTTGCGGATGCCATTTTTGCATCCAAGGCACGGCCGTCTGTGGTAACTGGTGAGGAATTCAGCGGCATATCGACCAGGGTGGTAATGCCGCCGGCAATGGCTGCTCGTGTTGCAGTGTCAAAGCCTTCCCATTCGGTTCTGCCCGGTTCGTTTATATGAACATGCGGATCAATTATACCCGGCATGATCACACTGCCGGTAAAATCTATGAGGGTGTGTTGAGAGCCGGGTTCAATCCTTTCAGTCATCTCAAATATTTTATCATCCACAATGGTAATATAGCCAGGCCGAATGCCTTCGGGCAAAACGATTCGGTTACTTTTTAAAATGGTTGTCAATAGTTATGATGAAGAATAGTTTTTCTATTTCCAAATAAAATTAGAGAACAAAACTAAAATTGACAGGTTTTTTACTTCAGCGGTTGCATTACTGCGCTTTCATTTACTGCAAACCGGTAAAATCCAGGTGTCTTAGGTTATGGGGAATTGAATGGCAACGGGTGCTTAGTGATTTAAAATTCTAAATTATCCCTCATTGACCCTTTTTAATATACTGTTCAAATTTTCTGCTGCTACTGTTAATAATTGCCACAATGCTTTAAATAATTAAATTGTAGTGCATTGGTAACAAAAGGCCAAACATCAATCATTAGCACCGGCATATGTTTAACGTTATACTGTTCATTTTCGTGGGTTTTATTTTAGCCATGCTTATAGGGCTCACTTTTCATTTTAGAACGCTGGCAAAAGAAAAGGTGACAGCTACAGACGATATGGATGAGGCATCTGCGGCTGTCATTCGCGACAAAGAGAAACTGGAATTATCGCACGGTTTTATTTATACGGCCATCATATTAGCAGTCATTCTCTTGTTAGTATTGTCGTGGTTTCTGTTAAAGGACACCCCCTGGCAGGCTCATTTAATGGAGTGGATTAATATTATTGTCAGGCTAATGCATATAACGTTTGGAATTGCCTGGATTGGCGCTTCGTTTTATTTTGTTTTCCTGGAAAATTCATTGAACCGCACCGATAAAGTACGCGACGAACTGGCTGGCAACCTTTGGGCGGTACATGGCGGCGGTTTCTATTACCTTGAAAAGTACAAAGTTGCACCTAAAACCATACCCAAAACACTGCATTGGTTTAAGTATGAAGCCTATTTTACCTGGCTAACAGGTTTTACCCTGTTGTTTGTAGTGTATTATTTTAATGCAAAGGCTTATTTAATAGATAGTAATGTGTTCAATATAAGCCCGGCGGCGGCAGTGCTTATCGGGGTAGTATCGTTGCTGGCAGGCTGGATAGTTTACCACCTATTATGCAAAACTCCGCTGGTAAAAAACGGTCCTTTCTTTGCTTTGGCGGGTTTTTTAATAGCCGTCGGTTTCGCCTTTTTTTATTCGAATGTTTTCAGCGGCAGGGGCGCTTATGTTCATTTTGGTGCATTGCTGGGCACGCTGATGGCTGGCAATGTTTTTTTTGTAATCATCCCTTCGCAAAAAGCAATGGTAAAGGCAGCAGCCGAAGGTAAACCGCTTGATCCTGCTATTGGTAAATTTGCCGGCCTGCGTTCAATGCACAATAATTACCTCACCCTTCCCGTGCTGTTTGTCATGATCAGCAATCATTTTCCGGTTACGTTTGGTTCAAAATATCCGTGGCTGATCTTGGTCATCATAACGCTTGGCACGGCGGGGGTAAAGCACTGGCTGAACCTGCGCGAAAAGGGAGCGCTGAACGTTTGGGTGTTGCCGGTATCGGTCATCATTTTATTTGCCGCTGCCTATATTTCGGCGCCTGCAAAGCCCGATATCGATTGCAAACAGGAAGTTTCATTTGCCGCCGTGAACCAAATTGTTCAAACACGGTGTATCAGTTGCCATTCTACACGACCCTCAGATGATGTGTTTACCGTTGCACCCAATGGAATAATATTCGATACACCCCAGGAAGTTGTAAAGTTAAAAGACAAGATCATGGAGCGGGTGGTGATCACCAAAACAATGCCCCAAAACAATAAAACAAATATTACCCAGCACGAGCGGGATTTAATAGGCTGCTGGATACGCCAGGGAGCAATATTAAAATAGGCCCACACCTGAAAGTATTTTTGCCAATGACCAAAATACACAGGTAAATAAATTTGCCCTGTTTTGGTAATTGTTTTATGCAGTTGCCTGTAATATTAAGTTAACGGCTGGGCTGTCCAAATAGGATCCTGATTTCACGAATTCATCTATTGCAGATATAGTCAGATTTTTACCAGCGAGTTTGGCCTGGTTTGCTTGTTTAAAATTTTATAAAAATTGATAACGTTTGGTTAATAGTAACCTCTGCCTGGTCTATACGAAGATTTTTAACTATTGGGGCATTGAGAAATTGCCGAAATTTAAGGTTGATATTTTTTAAAAATTGAAATTATAGTTACATGAGTATTCAGCCTTTATTATCTGTCCCTTATACCAATCACCAGCTTTCTATTGTGTTAATCTGTAGTTTATTGATTGGTATTTTTTTAGGTGCAATGGCGGTGGGTGTCTTTAAATCAAACGACAAAAAAAAAGTGAATTTTTAATCCCTGCAATGGGTAGGCAACTTTTTACCACGACCTCTTCGCCTTGATAGTACTATGAGCATACAGCGGATTTTGCCCGTTTCCTTATTCCAGGAATGCTTAATTTTCGGCATTTATATTTTAAAGTCCGCAGGAGTGTTTGCTGTTGATCTGCAGACTGCAATCGTTATTTGACTGTATAACATTTACTGGGATGAAATCCTTTTATTTCCATTCTGAAGTTTAAGTAAAAACTTTTCTCTGATCACACTTTGAACGGGTTGATTCCTGATCTTGCTCTCCAACCACGATATAATGTCCAGGTATGAAAATGCCCTTGTCTCATACCGGTTATTTTCGTAACTCTTTAATTTTTGCAACAGACCCTCAAAGGCGGGTTTAAATTTTCTATATGATAAGTGAAATGAACTGCGGATAAATTTAAATATCTCTTCTTCCACTACGCTCAGGTTTTCCATCTTAGACATAAAGCGGTAAACAGACTTAACCAGGTATTCCAATATTTCAGTATTTCCCAATTCGTAGTGCGCTATCAGGTGCAATAAACGGGCATAACATTGCAGGTCTGTACGAAGGTCAACTTTCCAGTTTATAATCTTATTCAGATAATCAATGGCTTTGTCGTTATCGCCGCTGCCAAAGTATAACGAAGCTATTTTATAATAGAAGACCAAAATACGGTGTCGATCCAGATAAAGAATATATTCCTTCAACTTTGCTTCAATTTCAGGTACCAGGCTCAATCCCTCGGTAAAAGTTCCCTGCATAAAATGCCGGTTAATTTTCGCCAGGTTCAGATACACAAATGTTTGTATGCGGTTATTGTCGTTTTGGGTCACGAGTTCTGATTCGGCAAAATCCTCGAATTTTTTCAGGTCTTCCTCAAATTTCCTATAGTTCTGCAAGTCGAAATGGGCACTGATTAAATTGTAAAACCCTTTAATGTATAGCCCGGTTTCAACACCAATCATATTGGGCACTTTTTCAAAAAGGTTTACCCATTTATGGGTGTAGCGGTAATACATTAAAAAATCCTGTCGAATAAATGCATACCAGCAATAGCTCTGGTAGAGGTACAACCTTTCATAAAAACCATCCACTTTTGCCGGATCAAATGACAGGTGCCGATCGAAAAACCGCGTAATCTCTAACTCATCTTTTGCATTTCGGGCATGCCCGTGTTTAATATACCAGCTATAAAGTTGCAGGGCCAGGTTCGATAATTGGGTGATGTGCAGTATCCTGCTATTGACTGCATCCGCTTCCGCAGTCAGTATATCAGCCTTATCCTCCATGCTGCGGGTAATGTGCAGCGATTCTATTTTCTTTTCCAGAAACAATATTTCAACCAATAAACTTACCTGGTTGTAGTTTCGGGCTGTTTCTTTTATTCGGTCAAGGGTCCGCAAACTTTGAATATGCAGTCCCTTGTTATAAAGAATTTGGGCATAGTCTAATTGTTCGTGCAATTGGATAATAATGTTTTCCTGGCTTTTTAACACACGCAAACTGGCTAACAGTTGTTTGTACAATTGGGCTTTAATATTTGAAAGCTGCTGTTTTTTGATAGAGGGGTTCCTGCTTAATAATTGTTCTTCATTGTACTCATTCATCCGGTCTAAAGCGTCAAATAGCTGAACTGTTTTTAATTCATCGTTGTCGGAGTTTCTTTTTACATAGAGCTTAAAATTGCGCTTTTCCGACTTTTCAAGCGACCGGATCAACTGAAATAAAGCATCTGTACTCTGGTTGGGCATCGTAATTTCTTTTACCTAAAAATCAAGCCAGTAAAGGGTTTCAGCAAAATTTTGTTACTTTTATATCTGTAATATAGCATCAACAATATTAATTACACTGCATTGCAAATCAATATTTTCGATGTTAAAGGTAGTTATGCCGGTTTCTTTATTTTCTAATAGCATGTAACTGCCCTTTTTTTAATGTATTAAATATAGGTCATGAGTGGAAACAAAGTATTCATTTTCGATACAACGTTAAGAGATGGCGAACAAGTGCCGGGATGTAAGCTGAATACCACTGAAAAAATTGACCTGGCGCTTAGGTTGGAAGAACTGGGGGTAGATATCATCGAGGCCGGTTTCCCCATCAGTAGTCCGGGTGATTTTGAGTCAGTTGAACAAATTTCGAAAGTCGTAAAAAATGCGACTGTTTGCGGCCTTAGCCGGGCGGTTCAAAAAGATATTGAAGTAGCGGGGCAGGCGCTTAAACACGCTAAACGTAGCCGCATTCATACTGGTATTGGTACTTCCGATAGTCACATCGTTTCAAAATTTAATTCAAATCGTGAGGATATACTGGCCAGGGCTATCCAATGCGTAAAGTGGGCAAGAAACTATACTGACGATGTTGAGTTTTATGCCGAAGATGCTGGCCGTACAGATAATGATTACCTGGCACGTGTTGTAGAAGCCGTAATTAAAGCTGGTGCAACAACGGTAAATATTCCTGATACAACCGGGTATTGCCTTCCGCATCAGTATGGCGAAAAAATGGCCTACCTGATAAACAATGTGCCGAATATCGACAAAGCTGTTCTTTCATGTCATTGCCACAACGACCTGGGGTTAGCCACAGCCAATGCCATTGCAGGTATTATAGGTGGTGCACGCCAAATAGAATGTACCATAAATGGTTTAGGCGAAAGGGCGGGTAATACGGCGCTTGAAGAGGTGGTGATGGTCATAAAACAACACAAGAGTCTGGGTTTTTACACCAGTATCCAATCAAAATTACTAAACCCGATGAGCCGCCTTGTTTCTGATACCATGCGTATGCCGGTTCAGGCCAATAAAGCAATCGTTGGTTCTAATGCATTTTCGCATTCGTCGGGTATTCACCAGGATGGATTTTTGAAAGATGCCACCACTTACGAAATAATTAACCCGATAGAAGTGGGCGCCGAAGAAAGCAAGATTGTACTGACAGCCCGCAGCGGCCGCAGCGCACTGGCCCATCGGTTTCATAAACTTGGATTTGATTATACCCGCGATGACATTGATGTCTTGTACGTAAGCTTTCTGAAACTGGCCGATCTTAAAAAAGAAGTAGTAGAGGAAGACCTGCGTCAATTGGCCCGCCAATATAAAGAAGGCATTCCGGAATTGGTTTTGTAAATACGATTTCACAGGCTGGTTTTGATCGTCAATCGCAGCCAAAGCACATCTTTTATCAAAAAAAATTGAATTAACAAATAAGGCGCTTCAACAAAAATGGCAAATACATTATTCGATAAAATCTGGGACCAGCACGTGGTAAAAACAATACCAAACGGTCCTTCTGTTTTGTATATTGATAAGCATTTTATACACGAGGTTACCAGTCCGCAGGCATTTAGCGGTATTGAAAAACGTGGGCTAAAGGTATTTCGTCCAAAGCAGGTGGTGGCCACAGCCGATCACAATGTGCCAACCATTAATCAGCATTTGCCTATAGCTGACCAGCTTTCGAGGTTCCAGGTACAAAAATTAGTTGAAAATTGCGCCAATCACGATATTGAATTGTATGGCTTAGGACATCCATACCAGGGAATAGTTCACATAATAGGTCCTGAATTGGGCGTTACTCAGCCCGGCTTAACGATTGTTTGCGGTGATAGCCACACCTCCACACACGGCGCTTTTGGTGCCATTGCCTTCGGCATTGGCACCAGCGAAGTGGAAATGGTTTTTGCATCGCAGTGCGTGCTGCAGACAAAGCCCAAAAGCATGCGTATCAATATTGAAGGTCAATTAAACAAAGGTGTCGTTTCTAAAGACCTGGTGCTTTATATTATCTCAAAGATATCGGCGGCTGGTGCTACCGGTTACTTTGTTGAGTTTGCCGGGTCAGTTATTCGTGGCCTGAGTATGGAAGCCCGCATGACCATTTGTAATATGAGTATTGAAATGGGTGCACGGGGCGGTTTGATAGCACCCGACGAAACCACTTTTGAATATATTAAAGGCAGAGAGTTTGCACCAAAAGGTGCAGACTGGGATAAAAAGCTGGCCGAATGGAAACTGTTGTACAGCGAGCCTGATGCCGTTTTCGATTATGAACTGGACATCAATGCATCAGAAATTCAACCCATGATCACCTGGGGCACCAACCCCGGATTGGGAATTTCTATCAACGGAAATATTCCGGATGCTGCAGCCATTACAGATGAAAACGAGCGCAAAAACCTGGTAAAAGCGCTGGATTATATGGGCCTTTCTTCAGGAAAAAAATTGCTGGGAACACCCATTCAGCATGTATTTATCGGCAGTTGTACCAATGCCCGAATAGAAGACCTGCGTTTGGTGGCTGGTGTTATAAAAGGCAAAACAAAACATCCGGATGTTAAGGTAATGATCGTGCCTGGATCGCAGCAAGTTGCTAAACAGGTCTATGCCGAAGGTCTCGACAAAATTTTTACAGAAGCCGGTTTTGAAATTCGCCAGCCAGGTTGTAGCGCATGCCTTGGAATGAACGAAGACAAGATACCCGCCGGTGAGTATTGTGTTAGCACCAGCAACCGCAACTTTGAAGGAAGGCAAGGTGCAGGTGCAAGAACTTTGTTGGCAAGCCCTTTAACCGCGGCAGCGGCAGCATTAACCGGCGTAGTAACTGATGTAAGAGAGTTAGCCCCAAACCCCTAAAGTGGAGTGAGAGAGAAAGAGAAGGGGAGTGAGAGAGAAAGAGGAAGGATTATGAAGACACACAATTCGGAGACGTTAGAAAGCAAAATTATTAACCAAATGTTCCAAATAAGGAACTTAAAGTATCCCCTACAGGGGCATGGGGCATGGAAAAAATAAATATTATACAGAGTAGCTTTTACCCGTTGCAGATTGAAAATGTTGACACGGACCAGATAATTCCGGCAAGGTTTCTTAAAGCGACTACACGCGATGGTTTTGGCAAGAATCTCTTTAGAGACTGGCGCTATGAAGAAAACGATGAAACCAGGCCGAAAGCTGATTTTGTGTTAAACAAGCCTGAATACAGCGGGCAAATACTGGTAGCAGGTAAAAATTTTGGAAGTGGTTCAAGCCGCGAACATGCCGCATGGGCGCTGCTCGATTTTGGCTTTAAGATCATTGTTTCCAGTTTTTTCGCCGACATTTTTAAAAACAACGCTTTAAACAACGGCGTAATTCCGGTGCAGGTAAGCGAAAGTTTTTTGCAGAAGCTGTTTAAGTTAGATAACACTGCTGCCATTACGGTTAACCTGCAAGACCAAACTATTACAATTGATGCCACCGGTGAGCAGGATACTTTTGAAATAAACGATTACAAAAAAACCTGCCTGTTAAACGGCTACGACGATATTGATTTTTTATTGAGCGTAAAAGAAGAGATTGAGCAGTACGAGCAGGCTTAATAGTTGTGAGTGGTGAGGTGAGTTGTGAGTGGTGAGTTGTGAGTTGTGAGTGGTGGGTGAGAAAATTGGCAGCCTAAATTAGTTGATTTGTCGAATGCTCTTTTCTCTTTTCACTTTTCATCAATATTTGATAAAACCTCTTTCCCTAAAAGAGTTTACATATAAAAGCCCTCTCATTAGGGAGATGAGGGAAAAGCCCCTCTTGGGGTTTGGGTTTTATGAACAAGACAATCGCAGTAATTTTTGGAGATGGAATTGGCCCGGAAGTAACCCACCAATCATTAAAGGTTTTAGATGGTATAGCACGCCAGTTTAAGCATAGTTTTAAATATAGTTATAGCTTAATGGGCGCCGATGCTATACACAAAACAGGCAATCCTTTGCCCGACGAAACTTTGGAGAATTGTTTGGCAAGCGACGCAATATTGTTTGGCGCCATAGGCGATCCTAAATTCGACAACGATCCATCAGCAAAGGTTAGGCCCGAGCAGGGACTTTTAAAATTGAGAAAAGAGTTGGGCTTGTTTGCAAACATTCGCCCGGTATCTACCTATGCGTCGTTAAATCATTTGTCGCCGTTAAAAGCCAACCGGTTAACCGATGTAAATTTTACCATTTACCGCGAACTGACAGGAGGTATTTATTTTGGCAAAAAAGAATTGAACGAAGCCCAGACAGAGGCATCTGACAGTTGCACCTATAATGTAGATGAGATTGAGCGCATAGCTCACCTGGCTTTTAAAGCTGCTCAAAAAAGAAAGAAAAAACTTACACTGGTCGATAAAGCAAACGTATTGGAAACATCCAGACTGTGGAGAAAGGTAGTAAGAAAAATGGCGGATGAATACAAAGATGTTGAAGTGGATTATATGTTTGTAGACAACGCCGCCATGCAGATCATTGTCAACCCCAAACAGTTTGATGTAGTACTTACTGAAAACATGTTTGGCGATATTATTAGCGATGAAGCAAGTGTGATCACCGGTTCGCTGGGTTTACTGCCTTCAGCTTCGATTGGTAACAAAATGGCCTTATTCGAACCCATACATGGCAGTTATCCGCAGGCAACCAACAAAAACATAGCCAACCCAATTGGTTCTATCTTATCATCCGCTCTTATGCTTGATTTTTTTGAGATGCACGAAGAAGCAAAACTGGTTAGGGAAGCGGTTGACTGGAGCCTGAATAACGGCTTTTACACTAAAGACATCGACCCGATTAATAACTATTCAACCAGCACTATCGGCGACCTGGTAACAGATTATGTGGAGAACCGCATCCCCTCAAAAACAAACAGGGAAAACATGGAGATCAGTGGCTCAACGATTATTTAACCCCGGACACTAATGGGTTGATTGGGAGAAAAAGGACGAAGCGTTAAAGAATATAATCGTGATATAAACTAAAAAAAACCAGAAGATAGAATTCTCCCTTACTGGCATCTAAGGACTGAAGAAAAAAAATAAATACGCTTTCACTCCTCTTTGGGAGCTGGGGGCTTAAGACACCTAACATGAACAACTATTATAACGATAACACGGTCATTTACCTCAATGGGGATTTTGTAAAAGCCTCCGAGGCCAAAATGGATTTTTACAGCCAAACACTGCATTATGGTTATGGAGTGTTTGAGGGCATCCGTTCTTATAAGACCATTAACGATGAAACAAAGATTTTTAAGCCCGTTGAGCATTTTGATCGTTTAAAAAGATCGGCGCTGGCTTTAAATTTACCTTATCACTGGACTACTGAAGAATTAATAGAAGTTGCTTACAGAGTTTTAGAAAGGAACAACCTAAAGGATGCTTATATCCGGCCGTTGATTTACGCGCCTGCCAATATGAGTTTTAATCCCAACACAGAATCTTTTATTGTGTTGGAAACATGGCAGATGCAGCCATTTCTGGGCGAGAAGTTATTACGTGTAATAACCTCTTCGTTTCAACGACCAAATCCCAAAGGATTTTTTATAGAAGCCAAGGCCACAGGTCACTACGTAAATTCAATATTAGCCAGCCAGGAGGCCAAAGCGAAAGGATTTGATGAGGCGCTTTTGTTAGATATGAATGATTACGTTGCGGAAGGTCCCGGAGCAAACTTCTTTGTAGAGAAAGATAATGTGCTGTTTACCCCTAAGGCCGGAAATATTTTACCGGGTATAACCAGGGCGACAGTTTTTGAACTCTGCAATTCATTGGCAATTGAGGTGCAGGAAAAAGACATGCAGCTGAAAGATGTACACCATGCAGACAGTGCTTTCTTTTGCGGAACCGCTGCCGAGGTGATCGGTTTAGAATCGCTGGATAATATCCCTTTTACAAAACCCTGGAATGAAAGCGCCGGTTCGGTTATTCAAAAGGTGTATAAACAATTGGTAATAGAAAAAGAAACAACAACTCAATTAGCAATAGCATAATGGAACTAAACAAGTATAGCAAAACGATCACACAGGATGTAACCCAGCCGGCTGCACAAGCCATGTTGTACGGTATTGGTTTAACCGACGAAGACCTGGCCAAAGCGCAGGTAGGTATTGTAAGCATGGGCTACGATGGTAACACCTGTAACATGCACCTGAACGACCTGGCCAAACTGGTAAAACAAGGTGTCTGGGATAGCGACCTGGTGGGATTAATCTTTAATACGATTGGCGTTAGCGACGGTATCAGCAACGGTACCGAAGGTATGCGTTATTCGTTGGTTAGCCGCGATGTTATTGCCGACAGTATTGAAGCTGTTTGCGGTGCTCAATATTACGACTCGGTTATTGCCATACCAGGTTGCGATAAAAATATGCCTGGCTCCCTGATAGCTATGGGCCGGCTGAATCGCCCTGCCATTATGGTGTACGGCGGTACCATTGCTACCGGTCATTATAAGGGGCAGGACCTGAATATTGTGTCTTCATTTGAAGCGCTCGGTCAAAAAATTGCAGGAAACTTAAGCGAAGAAGACTTTAAAGGCATCGTAATGAATTCGTGCCCGGGTGCAGGTGCCTGCGGTGGAATGTACACTGCCAATACCATGGCAAGCGCTATCGAAGTTCTGGGTATGAGTTTGCCCTATTCATCTTCAAACCCCGCAATAAGCGACGAAAAAAAGAACGAATGCCTGGCAGCCGGTAAGGCCATCAGGCTGTTACTGGAAAAAGATATTAAGCCTTCGGATATCATGACCCGTAAGGCCTTTGAAAATGCCATTGTTGTCATCATGATTTTGGGCGGTAGTACCAATGCGGTACTGCATTTGATCGCTATGGCAAAAAGCGTGGGCGTTCCATTAACGCAAGACGACTTTCAGGTTATCAGCGATAAAACGCCGGTACTGGCCGACTTAAAGCCAAGCGGTAAATACCTGATGCAAGACCTTCACGAGCATGGCGGCATACCCGCAGTAATGAAGTATTTGTTAAGCAAGGGATTACTGCATGGCGATTGTTTAACCGTAACAGGAAAGACCATTGCCGAAAATTTAGCCGATGTTCCCGACCTGGATTTTGATAAGCAAAAAATAATTTTGCCGCTCGAAAGCCCGGTAAAAGCAACCGGCCATTTGCAAATTTTATACGGCAACCTGGCACCCGGCGGAAGCGTAGCCAAAATAAGCGGAAAGGAAGGAGAGTTGTTCGAAGGCCCTGCAAGGGTTTTTGATGGCGAATTTGAACTGATTGCAGGTATTAACTCTGGTAAAATAAAAAAGGGTGATGTTGTGGTGATAAGAAACGTCGGCCCCAAAGGTGCACCCGGTATGCCCGAAATGCTAAAGCCTACCTCAGCAATTATTGGCGCGGGTTTGGGTAAAAGCGTGGCTTTGATAACCGACGGGCGGTTCAGTGGTGGAACCCACGGATTTGTGGTTGGCCATATAACGCCCGAAGCCTACGAGGGTGGTTTGATCGCTTTGGTTCAGGATGAGGACGTTATAGAACTGAATGTTGCACAAAATGCCATGACCCTAAAGGTGGACGAAAAAACAATTGAAGAAAGGCGTGCCAATTGGAAGCAGCCTGAGTTAAAAGCTAAAAAAGGGTTATTGTTCAAATACGCCAGAAGCGTAAAAAATGCAGCGGAAGGTTGTGTTACGGATGAAGATTAACGCCTATCCCCGAAAAGGGAAATTAAATTATTGAAATATAGCCTATTTCCCTTTTGGGTTTTTGGGGCGGCAAAAAATAAAGATCATGAATACAGTTATCGACATCGGTGAACAAACCGTTATAAACGCTAAACAGGCTACCGGGCCTTCAGTGGAGGCTCCCGTTCAAATATCAGGCTCAAAGGCAGTATTGGAGGCTTTTGTAGCCGAAGGGGTCACCACTATATTTGGTTATCCCGGCGGAGCAATTATGCCCATTTATGATGCTTTGTATGATTACCACGAAAAACTGAAACACATTTTGGTGCGGCACGAGCAGGGCGGTATTCATTCGGCCCAGGGGTATGCACGAGCATCGGGCAATGTGGGAGTGGTGTTTGCTACAAGCGGTCCGGGTGCCACCAACCTGGTAACAGGCCTGGCAGACGCCATGATCGACAGCACGCCTTTGGTTTGTATTACTGGCCAGGTGTACGCTCACTTGCTGGGTACCGATGCGTTTCAGGAAATTGATGTCATTAACATAACTACACCGGTTACCAAATGGAACTACCAGGTAACCGACGCAAAAGAAATACCTGCTGTATTGGCCAAGGCCTTTTATATTGCCAAAACAGGCCGTCCCGGCCCGGTTTTGATAGACATTACCAAGAATGCGCAACTCGATAAATTTGACTATGAGGGCTATACCCGTTGCGAACATATTCGCAGTTACCGGCCCAAACCGGTGGTACGAAAAGAATATATAACACAGGCTGCCCAATTGATCAACGAAGCACAAAGGCCGTTTGTAATATTCGGACAGGGGGTAATTCTTGGAAAGGCCGAAAAAGAGTTTAAAGCTTTTATAGAAAAAGGCGGCTTTCCGGCGGCATGGACCATTTTAGGTTTAAGCGCTTTGCCCACCGATCACCCGCTGAATGTAGGTATGTTGGGCATGCACGGTAACTACGGTCCTAACGTATTAACCAACGACTGCGATGTAATGATTGCAGTGGGTATGCGTTTCGATGATCGAGTAACAGGGCGTCTCGATAAATATGCCAAACAGGCGAAGGTGATTCACCTGGACATTGATCCTTCCGAAATAGATAAAAACGTAAAAGTTGCTGTAGGTATTTGGGGCGACTGCAAAGAAACTTTGCCTTTGCTAACGCAGCTTATTCAGGTGGAAGATCATTCTGAATGGCGCGAAAAGTTTGCCGAATACCGAAAAACCGAAGAGGACACCCTTATACACAAAGAACTGAATCCAACTGGCGAAAAACTCACCATGGGCGAAGTGATCAACCAGTTAAACCAGATTACAGAGGGTAACGCCATCATGGTAACCGATGTTGGCCAGCACCAAATGGTAACTTGCCGCTATGCAAAATTCAATCAAAGCAAAAGCAATATTACCTCTGGCGGTGCAGGTACAATGGGCTTTGCCTTGCCTGCCGCTATCGGAGCCAAATACGGAGCGCCTCACCGCGAAGTCGTGGCCATAATAGGAGATGGGGGCGTTCAAATGACCATTCAGGAACTGGGCACCATCATGCAATGCGAAGTAAATGTAAAGATCATCATCTTAAACAACCAATACCTGGGTATGGTACGGCAATGGCAGCAACTGTTTCACGACAAGCGCTACTCCTTTGTTGATATTGCCAGCCCCGATTATGTAATGGTAGCAAAAGGTTATGGCATAGAAGGTAAAAAAGTTGAAAAAAGAGAAGATCTGGCCGCTTCGCTTCAAACCATGATTGATCACAAAGGCCCTTATTTATTAGATGTAATGGTAGGCAAGGAGGATAATGTTTTTCCCATGGTACCGCAAGGCTGCAGTGTAAGTGAAATTAGATTGAGCTAAGATCAAGATGCCTGAGCGTATTCGAAAGCAGTCGAAGGCTGGTGCCTGAGCGAAGCCGAAGGCTGGTGTCTGAGTGTAGCCGAAGACAAGAATAAATATTAAACATCGTTGCGTCGCACTCTACAGTAGTGCATGCAGCGGCAAATCGATCATAATGAGAACATCTTTTAACAATAATAATTTTCAATATGCCCCTTTAGGATCGGCGGCTTCTGGCAAACAAGAATATACCATCACGGTCTATACCGAAAACCAGATCGGCTTATTGGTTCGTATTGCCATTATCTTTTCAAGAAGAAAGATCAATATTGAAAGCCTGAATACATCGCCTTCAGAAATTGAAAGCATCAGCCGCTTTACCATCGTTATACAGGAAACTGAAGAGGTAATACGTAAAGTGGCCCGCCAGATAGAAAAACAGGTTGAAGTATTAAAGGTATATTACAACACCAGCGACGAGATCATTTGGCAGGAAATGGCTTTATACAAAGTAAGTACCGACATGATTGCCGAAAAAGTTGTGGTTGAAAGGTTGCTGAGAGAATGCGGCGCAAATGCCGTTGCTATTCGGAAAGATTATACCATTTTTGAAGTAACCGGCCACCGCGAGGAAACACAGCGGCTTGTTGAGATTTTGGAACCCTACGGTTTAATCGAATTTGTGCGTAGTGCAAGAGTGGCAATTATAAAAGACAGCAGCGGCTTCCACAAAAAGCTAAAGGAATTTGAAAGAACACAACCCGGTGAGGAAATAGTTGAAAACGAATACCTGAATATGAACGAGGAGGTGTTTAGTATGTAAAAGCCTCCCCGGCCCTCCGAAGGAGGGAGTCAGAGAACTGGGTTACAGGTTGATAAGCGCAGGATGGAAAAATAAAAGAGAGAAAGAATAGAGCAAATTTAAATAACTGGCCAGTGCCCGTCGCCTGTCTTTCAAAGATGGGTGGGGCAGATAACCAATTAACAAACCAAATAAAACAAAACCAGGCTCACATCCTTTTACGGATAGGAGCTAAAAACTCAACTAAAAAATGGCAAAATTAAATTTTGGCGGTGTTGAAGAAAACGTAGTAACCCGCGAAGAATTTCCTTTAGAGAAAGCCCGTGAAATATTGAAAGATGAAGTAGTGGCTGTCATCGGCTATGGTGTGCAGGGCCCCGGCCAGGCATTAAACCAAAAGGAAAATGGCATTAATGTCATTGTCGGTCAGCGTAAGAATTCAAAATCGTGGGATAAAGCCGTAAACGATGGTTTTGTGCCGGGTGAAACGCTGTTTGAGATTGAAGAAGCATTAGAGCGTGGCACCATCATTTGCTATCTTTTAAGCGATGCCGCCCAGATTGCTATGTGGCCTACCGTTAAAAAACATTTGACACCCGGAAAGGCGTTGTACTTTTCTCATGGCTTTGGTATTACTTACCTCGATCAGACTGGTATTGTACCGCCAAAAGATGTGGACGTTATCCTGGTAGCTCCAAAAGGCTCAGGAACCTCGCTGCGCCGCATGTTCTTGCAAGGCCGCGGGTTAAACAGCAGCTATGCTATTTTTCAGGATGCTACAGGTAAAGCCTTCGAAAGGGTTGTGGCATTGGGAATTGCGGTAGGTAGTGGTTATTTGTTTGAAACCGATTTTAGAAAGGAAGTGTTTAGCGATCTTACCGGTGAGCGTGGCACACTTATGGGCGCCATCCAGGGCATTTTTGCTGCCCAGTTTGAGGTGCTTCGTTCAAAAGGCCATTCTCCATCAGAAGCCTTTAACGAAACCGTTGAAGAGCTTACACAATCATTAATGCCTTTGGTTGCCGAAAACGGTATGGACTGGATGTACGCCAATTGTTCAACTACAGCTCAACGCGGTGCATTGGATTGGTGGAAGAAGTTTCGCGATGCAACATTGCCTGTATTTAAAGATTTGTACGAAAGTGTAGCTACCGGAAAAGAGGCCGCCAAATCAATAGAAAGCAATAGTAAAGAAGACTACCGCGCAAAACTGGAAGTAGAATTAAAAGAATTACACGATAGCGAAATGTGGCAGGCTGGTAAAACTGTAAGAAGTTTAAGGCCCGAAAACCAGGCAGTATAAAAATTAGGAGGTGCAGAATAACACGTAAGGTGTCATTCTATTAAAGCAGCAGTTGAATTATGAGTGAGAATATGATGAGAACAGAGACGGCAAACGGAAAATGGTCATCGGCGATAGAGGCCGAAGGAGTTTCATCTGGCGTAAGCGTGGCATCAATGCCCGGTGGAGCGGATTCCGGCATGCTTGATTTTGCTGCTGCTGCCGAAAGAATTAAACAAGTGGTGAATAAAACACCACTTGTTTTTAATCATCATTTAAGTAAAAAGTTCCATTGCAATATTTTCTTAAAAAGAGAAGATCTGCAAACTGTTCGTTCGTATAAGATAAGGGGCGCTTACAATATGCTTAGCAGTTTGCCGCACGAGAAGCTGGCCTGCGGTGTAGTATGCGCCAGTGCTGGTAATCATGCCCAGGGCTTTGCTTTTTCCTGCAAAAAACTAAAGGTTAAAGGAGTGGTATTTATGCCATTCATCACACCAAACCAAAAGGTACAGCAAACCAAAATGTTTGGCGAAGATATGATTGAGGTGGTTTTGGTGGGCGACACATATGATGATTGTGCCGCTGCAGCTAAAAAATACACCGAAGAGCATTCGATGACCTTTATTCCGCCGTTTGACGATTACAGGAATATTGAAGGCCAGGCTACTGTAGGGATAGAAATATTGGAGGAATTATCAAATAATTATTCTTTGTTTTTACCGGTGGGGGGTGGTGGCTTA
>JBBRCW010000132.1:0-17066 GCA_038204535.1 Chitinophagales bacterium
GTGAAGAGTGATAGGGATGCCGTCATGCTGAATTTATTTCAGCATCCCCTGGAAAACGTTTAATGAATTGAATGGTGTTCTAAAACAATTGGGGTTATTGTATCAATGAACAACGAATAGTGAATAGTGAATAGTGATAGGGATGCCGTCATGCTGAATTTATTTCAGCATCCCCTGGAAAACGTTTAATGAATTGAATGGTGTTCTAAAACAATTGGGGTTATTGTATCAATGAACAACGAATAGTGAATAGTGAATAATTGGAAGTGGTGAAATTTGTGAAAAAGGGATTTGTAAAAGGTAAATTACAGCTTAAAGTCGCTTTAGAAAATTTCACGCCCGCCCGGCTGACGCCAGTCGGACAGGCAAAGAAACATAAGGAGCAAAGACACAAAGTTCATCCTATTCTTCTTTGTTTCGTGGAGCTGTATTCCTATGCGCCAACGGGAGGCGGAAAATTAACTTGAAATCTTTTTTGCGGTCCAGCGGGTTTCCGGGTTTTCTTATCGCGGGGTGCATGCGCCATTTGCTTTGCATTTGTAACTGGTTGTTTAGACTGGGCATAGACGTTTGCCCGCATCGCTGCAAAAACACAGTTAAAACTTAGAACTAATAATTTACTTGAAAGGATAGGTATTTACGATGTTTTAGGAAGACTTATTAGTTGAATTATTCAAAGTTGAGTGGCAGTTAAAATTGATTTAATACATTACGGAAATAATATGCTAATCTAAACTGTGTTTTGACGCCAATACACTTTTTCAAATTGGCTAAATTCATAAAATTGGTTCGAATGATTTTGTTATCAACGCTGTTGTATTTAATATTCGGTAAATGTTTTTTGCGCTATTCACAGCCCCCTCCATATAACCACTACTAATGGCACTTGTTTCTGCACCAGCTAAATACAAACAATTATCTAAATACCCCTTTTGGTATAGCGGATGACCATTATTTTGATGCGGCAATATGAATTCAGCAGATTCGGCAGAGGTATATGGTTCATTTTTCCATACCATCTCTTCATAGTTTGTAAAATTTCTTACCTGGCTACCATAATATTTTTCCAGTTGCTTTAATACAAGATGAAGTCTTTCA
The DNA here is from genome assembly GCA_038204535.1 of Chitinophagales bacterium. GTDB lineage: Bacteria > Bacteroidota > Bacteroidia > Chitinophagales > Chitinophagaceae > Segetibacter. Next base: position 1,099 of record JBBRCW010000132.1, read on the forward strand.
TCTTTTTGAATACCAAAAAAAGCTCCATTTAAAAAACCATTTAAAGCAAAAAGCGAATCCTCAAAATTTGAATGATCGTACATTTCGGGAATAGGGCCGGCGTTACTAAATATGGTTCCGCTTAAGTGTTTTTTGTTCCAAAATCTTTCTTTATAAGTGAGCGCAATCTTAATGGATTCGCCCATCCATGTATGTGTTTTACGAGCAACTTCCAGCAAATCACCTGGCAATGAAGGGCTAACAGCAATGCTATTAACAAACAGCATAGGTGGCAATGTTGAAATAATAATTGACCCGACAAAATGATGGTTAGCCGATTGTGCCACAATTGTATCGCCATTTTTCAGAATCGACTTTATTGGCTCTGCAGTGTAAACCTGTCCTTTGTCGATTTTTGAGAAAAGTGTTTTAATTATTTGCTGAGTTCCATTTTGTATTCTATAGCTTGGAGCGTCTGACTTAGGAAGACTTACTAATTGAAACGGACTGGTTGAAAATGGTTCGTATATAGCCGAGTCTCCCATTATTTGCTCAAAAGTATTCAGCCCGAGCTCCTTTAAAAGCGCTAACAAGTGGGTATGTTGCGGACTAATCCAGGTTGCGCCTAATTCTATGGGTGAATTTTCAGGGTTTAGCTTTGTATATATTCTACCACCCAACCGCTCTCTCGCCTCCACAATTACCACGTCTACATTGTGTTGTTGTAAATAATAAGCAAGTGTTAAACCAGTTAATCCAGCTCCAATAATGATAATATCAGTTTTAATTGTTTTCATGGTTCATTTTAAAGTTCAGGTAGAAATGGGCCTCTCTTTGAAATAATAATAATCCTCCCTTCTGCCTTCCGCCTCAAGCCCTTCGCCTCTTTTCGCCTATTTCTTATCCGGCAAGGCAAAACATACATAGCTGTCACCCGAAGGTTGTTTCAATTTTCCTCCACCGCAGGCGATTACTAAATACTGTTTGCCATCCACCTCATAAACTGACGGCGTCGCAAAACCGCATGAGGGAAGGTCGGCTTCCCATAATAGTTTGCCGGTGCGTTTATTAAAACCTCTTATTTTTGAATCGCTGGTGGCCGCGATAAAAACCAATCCCCCGGCAGTTACCGCGGGCCCGCCATAGTTTTCGGTACCGGTGTGTAATCCTTTCGCCTTTAGCTCCGGATAATCGCCCAGGGTCTCTTTCCAAACCAATTGCCCGGTATTTAAATTGATGGCATTCAGCGTACCCCAGGGTGGCTTGACTGCGGGATATCCCTCCTTAGTTAAAAATTTTTTGTAACCGGTACCCATGTAAGGCAATCGGTATAAAGTGTCTTTGGGGTTCACAGCGGGCGCCGAATATGCTTTGTCCTGGCTGGCTTTTATGTTCAATATAAAGGAGGCCAGCGCTTGTTTTTCTCCTTCTGCCAATTGTTTAAAAGCGGGCATCATTCTTCTTCCTCCCGCTAACAACGCATACAATGAAGACGGTGTATATTTCTTATCAACGCCCAGGAGCGTGGGGTAATTACCAGCGCCCTCTCTGTTAGGGCCATGGCACGACATACATTTTTCTCTATATAATCGCTGGCCAGCCTGCCGGTTGTTTTCGCTGGCAGGTGCCTTTTCCTTCATGTCCACCATGGTGAGCACCCACGGCATTTCGTTGGCATTTACATACATAACACCAGTAGTGGGGTCAACTGCCGGGCCGCCCCATTCGGCACCACCATCATAACCTGGAAATATAACAGTGCCCTGCTTAGACGGTGTATTAAACATGAAACCCGTTTTATAACCGGCCAATCTATTTTTGATATCCAGGTAAGAAGAATCGGGCACCAGGGTGTTCAGATCTTTTTCAGTTAGAGACTGCCTGACAATAGGCAGCGGCAAGGTTGGAAAGGGCTGGGTTGGATGCGGTTGTTCACCCACCAAATCTGTCTCGGTGGGTACCGGTTTTTCTTCAATCGGAAAAATCGATTTACCGGTTACCCGGTCGAACATAAAAATAAAACCTGACTTGGTGGGCTGGGCTGCGATATCAACTTTTTTTCCGTCTCTCTTGATTGTAACTAATACCGGAGCGGTGGGCAGGTCGCGATCCCATATATCGTGATGCACCGTTTGATAATGCCAGATGCGCTTGCCGGTGGCCGCATCCAGCGCTAATAAAGAATTGGCATATAAGTTTTGTCCCAGGCGTTTGCCGCCATAGAAATCGTACGATGCGGAACCCACAGGAGCATAAACAATTCCCCTGGCTTCATCCAGGCTAAACCCTGCCCAGGTATTTGCGCCACCGGTGTATTTGTAGGCTTCCTTATCATCCCAGGTTTCAAAACCTGCTTCGCCCGGTTGCGGTATGGTATGAAATATCCAGCGCAGTTTACCGCTATGTACATCATAGGCCCGTATATGACCCGGCGCTGCAGGTATATCTTCGGCTACCCGGGCGCCGATAATGATAAGATCTTTGTAAATGATACCGGGCGTGGTAGAAGATACATATAGGTTCTCAGCGTTTACACCCAGGTCATTGTGAAGATCTATCATTCCATTGCTGCCAAAGGATGATATAGGTTTACCTTTGATGGCATCAATACAAAACAGGTTTGATCCTGCTGAGTAAAAAATTCTCTTATCGTTGTTGCCGTCGGCATAATAAGCAACACCACGGCAAACATTCATCGAAAAATTCATTTTTACCTGCAGTCCATTTTTAGTTTGATCAACTGCGGGGGAGAAAACCCATTTTTCTTTACCCGTGGCTGCATCCAGCGCAAATAGTTTCAGTTTTGGCGAAACGCCATAAACTACATTATCTACTATAATCGGGTTAACCTGTATCTGAGTAGTTTGGTCTGAATCCCCTGTATGGTATTGCCAGGCCACCTGCAATTTAAATACATTAGCGGTATCTATTTGCGTTAAGGAGGAGTAATGATTGTGTTCATTATTGCCGCCATATACTTGCCAGCCTTTATAGTCCGATGTGGGGGTCTTACAGGAAGAAACGGCACATAGGATTAGGATGGCAGGCAGCAGGTATTGTTTAATGGCTTTCATTCAATCTTTTTTCTAAATAAAGCAATTATTTACAACCCCAGTCTTTTTTTTCCATTTCAACTATGCATTTTGTAAAAGCTTTTGGTAAAAGCAGCAATCGTTTCCATTTGAATAAAGTTTATTTCTTTTTCCCAGTATTATCATTCTCGTATTAGCCGGGCTTCTTTAAACGATCTTATTTATGGGGTTTCAAGTCTAGCTTTACTTTGGCTCATAAACAACCCAAATGATTCCGCTTTCAAGTGTAAGCGATTTTATATGTTTCAGTTGCCGGAAGTGGTCAATTTTGTCAAAAATATCCCCTCCTTTTCCCAGCTCAACAGAATTGATATAAAATTGAAATTCATCGATGAGCCCTTCTTTTATTAACGCCGAAACAAAGGAACTGCCACCATAAACAACGATGTCCTTACCCTCCTTATCCTTTAATTTTCTGACTTCTTCGGCCAGTTATCTTTTAGCAAGCCCGGTGTTGTCCCATACTGATTTTTCCAGCGTTTTTGTAAAAACAATTTTCCTTGCCTTTACAATTCTTTTGGCAAATTCATGCATGGGGTCGAGCGGATTTGCAAGGGTGTGTTGCCAAAATGGTATATAGTCAATCGCCAGTTTTCGGCCCATGATAATGGTGTCGGTTGCATAGGGCAAGTCAATCACATATTGTTTAAAACCCTCCAGATCCCATGTAACCCAGGGTTGTTCATCATTCGGTCCGGTAGAAACAAATCCATCGAGTGATGTCTGCATTTGTAAAATTAATTTTCGCATAATGGTCCAATTTATTATTAGTTGACTGGCGAATTTGAAGGAGCGGGAGTGGATCTAATATCCCAAAATCCCGATCTTATAACTAACATTTTTAACAGGCTGGCGTTATAACTATCCAGACTGTAGTCATAGATATTATCTATGGGAATTTATTTTCTATAAAAAAACAATTCGGTACTTTCGTTTCCCTATTATTGGAACCTAAAAAATTTATATCATTATGGATAATGTCACAACTAAACCCGCACATGATAATTCAATTCTTGCCGATGTCAACAACCCATCCAGCAAATGCCCTTTTACTGGTGGCGCTATGCAGCGAACTGCAGGCGGTGGCAGATCAAATCGCGATTGGTGGCCCAACCAATTAAATTTAGGCATCCTTCGCCAGCATGCTGATTTTTCTAATCCAATGGGTAAAGAATTTAACTATACAGAGGAGTTTAAAAGCCTTGACCTGGCAGCCGTAAAGAATGACCTTTTTGAGTTAATGACCACTTCGCAAGACTGGTGGCCTGCCGACTATGGCCATTATGGCCCTTTCTTTATAAGAATGGCATGGCACAGTGCGGGCACCTATCGTATATCGGATGGCCGCGGCGGTGGTGGCTTCGGCACACAACGTTTTGCGCCATTAAATAGCTGGCCCGACAATGCAAATCTCGACAAGGCACGTTTGCTGCTTTGGCCGGTAAAAAAGAAATACGGTAAGAAAATTTCATGGGCCGACCTGATGATACTTGCTGGCAATTGCGCATTGGAGTCAATGGGATTAAAGACCTTTGGTTTTGCAGGAGGACGGGCAGATGTATGGGAACCCGCCGAAGACGTTTATTGGGGTGTGGAGACAGAATGGCTGGGAGATAAACGTTATACCGGCAACCGGGAATTAGAAAACCCTCTTGGCGCTGTTCAGATGGGTTTGATCTATGTAAATCCGGAAGGCCCGAATGGCACGCCTGATCCGGTGGCAGCAGCCCACGATATAAGGGAAACCTTTGGACGTATGGCCATGAACGATTACGAAACGGTTGCACTGATTGCCGGTGGCCACACATTTGGAAAAACACATGGTGCCGCTGATCCTGCAAAGTATGTTGGAAGAGAGCCTGCCGGTGCAAGCCTTTTGGACCAAAGCCAGGGCTGGAAAAATTCATTTGGCAGCGGCTTTGGCGGCGATACGATCACGAGCGGACTGGAGGGAGCCTGGACCACTACGCCCACCAAATGGGATAACAACTTTTTTGATAACCTGTTCGGCTTTGAATGGGAGCTGACCAAAAGCCCGGCTGGCGCCCATCAGTGGAAGCCAAAGAATGATGGAGGCGCGGGTACAGTGCCGGACGCTCATGATCCGTCGAAGAAACATGCGCCCTTTATGCTTACAACTGACATAGCCCTGCGTATGGACCCGGCTTACGAGCCTATCTCAAAACACTTTCACGAAAACCCTGACGAGTTTGCGGATGCGTTTGCAAGGGCCTGGTATAAACTTACGCATCGCGATATGGGGCCAATCGCCCGTTACCTTGGTCCGGATGTTCCTTCTGAAGAGCTGATCTGGCAAGACCCTATTCCTGCCCGTACGTATGAATTGATCAACGAACAGGATATCGCCGAACTTAAGAATAATATACTTGCATCGGGACTTCCGGTTTCGCAACTGGTATCCACTGCATGGGCCTCAGCGTCCACTTTCCGTGGATCCGATAAACGTGGGGGCGCCAATGGTGCACGTATTCGCCTTGCACCGCAAAAAGATTGGGAAGTCAACCATCCTGGACTATTGACTAATGTGCTGGAAAAGCTGGAAGGAATTCAAACAGCATTTAATAACGCTCAAAACAGTGGTAAGCAAGTATCACTAGCGGATGTAATTGTATTGGCCGGATGTGCAGGCATTGAAGCGGCAGCGAAGAAGGCAGGTCATGAAGTGACTGTACCTTTTACTCCTGGCCGTACTGATACTTCGCAGGCCCAGACCGATGCCGAATCATTTGCCGCGCTTGAACCAGCCGCGGATGGCTTCCGTAATTACTTTCATGCAAAACATAAGGCTTCTGCAGAAGAGATGCTGATTGACAAAGCGCAATTGCTAACTTTAACCATTCCTGAATTGACTGCCCTTGTAGGAGGTATGCGTGTGCTGAACACCAATTTCGGATTTTCTAAGCATGGTGTTTTTACAAAGAGAGCAGAAGCGCTCACCAATGACTTTTTCGTAAACCTGCTCGATTTTGGTATTACCTGGAAGGCAGCCTCCGATACACAAGACATATTTGAGGGACATGATCGCAAAACCGGCGAAATTAAATGGACAGGTACACGTGTTGATTTAATCTTTGGTTCCAACTCCGAACTTCGGGCTATTGCCGAAGTATATGGATGTGAAGACGGACAAGAGAAGTTTGTACAAGATTTTGTGGCTGCCTGGACCAAGGTGATGAATTTGGATAGATTTGACCTGGCTTGATTTAAGCTCTAATAGTAAAGCTGAATCATTGGTAGAACAAATATTTTGAAAAAGGTGGACTGTTGCCAGTCCACCTTTTTTATTTTAGGCGCATCAATTGCTGATCCGGCAATTTTCATATATGCTTCCCGAAAAAATTTGCTGCAGATTATTATCCACCTACTCGTTAGTCTGGCAACTTTAAAACATAAAGCCATTTGCAAAAAATCGAATTCTCCTTTAACAAAAACTTACCGTGTTGCCATTAATCCTGGTTGAATTATTTCTCTCTTAGCGTGCATGAACGACCAAAAAAATCCGTTCGTCCATCATTATGAAAAATAAAATTTTACTCCTTGTCTTAATGGCAATATCAACCATCAGTTTTGCGCAGGTTAATCCGTCGTTTGGTATTCGTGCAGGTATGACCTCTGCAGGTATGCGGGGCGATGCTGTAAATAATTTTAAGGATCTGCTTGACTTTTCAAATGGCCGGATCAATACTACAAATCGGACCGGATTGTTTGCCGGCGTGTATAGCAGCATCCCCGTTAGTGAGGTGCTTTCATTAGACCCGGGCATATACTATTCGCAAAAGGGTTACGAAATGAAAGGATCGTTAGGCATTAAAGCGCTTGACTTTTTAGGCATCGGTGCAAAGTCTCAATTGCAATCTCAGTACCTCGACTTGCCGGTATTGCTCAAGGCAAATTTTAATGGGTTGCAGGTATTCGCAGGGCCCCAGGTTTCTTACCTTTTACAATCTGATCTGCGCACAACAGCAGGCGCTTTGGGTTTTAATCTTCTGGATACAAAAATGAATACAACTGATTTTTTCAATCGTTGGGATGCAGGTGTTTCAGGAGGAGTAGGGTATGAGTTTACAAATGGCTTAAACGTTTCCGCAACGTACGATCATGGTTTGACCAAGGCAGATGCCAACAGGAATTTATCCTCCTATAACAAAGTAATCAAAGTGGGCATTGGCTATAAGTTTTAAGTGATGCATTATTTAGAATAATCCATCTAACTGCGACCTTTGAACAGGTAATTTATAAAATCCATCGGCCAGGTTAATTTTAGCCGGATCAACATAGAGGTGTAATTTGTAAGAAGGTATTCTGCGTCTGTATTATTTTCTATCGAGGTTAATATACTTTGGAGATATAAAGAGATTCTCCAAAGTATATTACCTATCACGGGCTTCTGGAAAAATTGTTAATGACCCATGGTTACCGGTTTCTTAAGCAAGGTGGCTGATGGGTAAGAAAGTTTCCTGCAGACGTTCGCAGAATTTGTCCGCAGAATTTCGCAGAAATATGAATAGAAATCAGCGAAACAATCAGCGGGAAAAACCAATATCTCAATACCCCCAATCCCAATCCAAATCCAAAAATCACTAAATCACCAGATCACCAAATCACCAAATCACAAGATCACCAAATCACCAAATCACCAAATCATCAAATCACCAGATCACCAAATCACCAGATCACCAAATCACAAAATCACCAAATCACCAGATCACCAAATCCCATAATATCAAACATCGTCTTTTGGAAAATCAGCTCCCACCGTCGTTTCTTCCCAGGTATCAAAGTCATTTTTCAACTTCTCCAATTTGTTGCGGGCGCCTTTCAGGGCTGCAGCTCCCAACAACAAACGCATGGGTGGGTTTTCAGAATTAACGGCTTTAATAATGGCTGCCGCTGCCCGAACCGGATCGCCGGCCTGGTTGCCGCTGATGCCGCGAATATTATTCTTGCTCTGACCGGCACTGGGAGCGTAATCTTCAATGACTGTTTTGCTGTCGTTGGCCGAACGTCCTGCCCAATCGGTACGAAAACCACTGGGAGCTATTACGGTTACTTTTATACCCAGGTGGGCGGTTTCTTTTGCCAGCGATTCCGACAAACCATCCACCGCATATTTAGTTGCATTGTAATAGCCAACTGCCGGAAACGAAACCAAACCGCCGATAGAGGCGATATTTACAATGTGACCGCTTCGTTGTTTCCGCATAACCGGCAATACCGCTTTGGTCATATCTGCCAGGCCAAAAACATTGATGTCGAACATACGCCTTACTTCCGCATCTTCGCTTTCTTCTATAGCGCCAAAATAACCGATACCTGCATTGTTGACCAATACATCTATGCGGCCAAATTTTTCCATGGCTTTTTCCACCGAAGATTTTATCTCATCTTTTTTGGTAACATCCAATTTAACTGAGATTGCCGTATCAGGATAGCCGGCAATAATGTCTTCAATATCTTTTGTTTCACGCGCAGTTACGACCACCTTGTTTCCCTGCTCTAATGCCATGGTGGCTAGCTCGCGGCCAAATCCGGTAGAACAACCGGTAATAAACCAAACTTTAGTCATAAAATATTTTTTAATTGATTGATAATGACAGCTATATTATTAAATAATCATGCCCGAATTTACATTTTTTGAAAGAGCGAAGGCTCAAGATTTTGTTTCCAACTTTTTTAAGCCTGGTTGAAATAACTAAAGGAGTATTGAGGGAGGTAATTTAGTTCGTAGAAAAAATTATTTTTTCGGGCCGTAACCGGGGCTTTTATCAGTGCAGCCCAATTTTCGCAGTTCATTTTTTAAATCGATGTCAAACGCTTTCCGGTCTTCAGCGGAAACCAAAACCTGCTGCATCAGGCTATCTAAACCAATTTTAATACTATCGGCCAATAAAAGGCTTTCCTGAAGCAATGCTTTTTTTTCAATCTCAAACCTGCCAAGTCTTTCCTTTAATGTGACTGTATCTATTACCTGCATTTTTTGCAAAAGAGTATCCTGCGTAAATCGAATTTCGTTTGCCAGTGCAAATCGCTTTTGTTTTAATTGCATGGCGTGGCATTCCATTATTGCAAATTTGTGTAGGTAGTTTTTGTTAACGCCTGGCCTATTTTGACACGATATCACGAGAAAAAGTAAAAAGCTAAAAAAAACAGGTCTTTTCATAACATGCCAGTAACTGCACATTAGCGAATATTTGTTGGCCAGTTGATCAATGTATTGACATAACGGCCTATCGAGATGCCCTGTTCTAATCCAAACTCATTGTCCATAGGGTAGTGGATGCCCCCAAAAAAACGGCTGTCCGCACATTCTTTGGCCATGGTATTAAAGTTGGTAAAATGCCGCGGCGAAAATCCGTATTGTAACTGGCTGTAATCGGTAAAGTCATAGTTTCCGCTGCCGTCCGTAAACAAGTCGGTCAGTACCTGCGCACCTGCACCTATTTCCGCTGAGTGGCCAGATGTAAACGCTGGAAACGGAGGCGTGCCGATAACAGTATTGAAACCCGCATCAATATATTGCCGGATATAACTGTACGGCCTTATTAAGACGTGTTTATATTTTTGTTGCCAGCAGGCGATAAAGGCATCGTTTTCGGCAATCGACATTTTTGCATAAGCCACCGAAGTTTTTTCTAACGTGGCGTTATTCTCATTTAGAAGCTGGGTTAATATATTGAATGTGTGGCCGGTAGGTGTGCAAGTATTAAACGGGTCGTCGGCCCAGTATTGAGCAATCTCAACCTGGTCGGTTGTATTATGTTTTACCTGGTCGTACACCTGTTGTGCCTGCTGGTAAAAAGCAGAGGTTGGATTGGTTGAAAACGGCACGGGTGCATAATTTTGGGTATTTGCAACGTTTGCCTGAATAAAGGGGCGAAGTTTTCCCCAAAACGGGCTGATTGGGTGCAAAACAGCTCCGGTAGGTATCCAGCAAAACGGGTCAGCGGGAACTATATAGGGCAATTGAAAGGGATCGAGATAAGATTTATCGCCCCCATCGTTTATTGAATATTGATAAATGGCCTGTGCAACGGCGCGCCCATAATTTATAGAACGTTCTCTTATAACGGGATCGGCACTTATCGAAGAATTGCCGAGGTAAATATTTTCGAGACTGTCAATTGCGCTGGAATTATAAGCCGATATGTTTTGGTCAAACATTTTTTTGATGATGAACGCCAGCCCGGCGTTTGAGCTGATAGCCCAATCATATTCAACCTCGGGCTGTATTGTCGGCAGGCTTGTAACATTAAAGCCATTTAACTGGCTACCCAGGCTTTGAGCGCCGGGAATGCCGTTTACTACCGTCTCATACGCAGTAATACCAACATATCCGTATGCCCTGGCTACCTGTGGCGGAAAAAAGCCCGGGGTCGATTTTGAAATTTTACAAAGGAGATTAAAATAATTCTGGACTTGTTTACCTGAAAAGGTATAGGCGGAGCGACTTAACGGTACATCACTGGGATAATTTTCTTTTCTACAGGCATTAATGGTTGAAAGCAGTAAAACATACAATAGAAGTCTCTTCATGGGTTTTCGGATTGGTAACGGCGATTTATTAGAATAGATGCAGGTTTTTTGAATAGGATGCATTTCCGTTTAAAATTCTTTGAGGCCAAAAATAAAATAATTAAACGTTCAATATTGGATATAACATAACAGTGAGAATATATTTTTAAGCTAAAGGTGATAGAGCTTATAAATTTTTTTGAAACACTTTTTAATATGTCCATTTTTTACTTTAATTCTATACTGGCAAAACCCACAACATTTACAGTTATACAACAGGTGGCAGGGTTTTTATCATTTTATATTGAAACAGACCAGTTGAAACAGAACAGTTTTTATTTCGAACCTAATTTTACCGTTTATCTGGCTGTTAGGGCTGATTTTCACGTGAGATGACAACTTTAAATATTAAAAAACATTAAATCAATTTATATGAACTACACAGAAAACTACGAAGGAATTAAATTAGATGTGCAGGCAGTCGATATCCAAATTACCGACGGTGTGCAACAAGGCATTAGAGATGTTATCGACAAAATAAAACATCACGCTCATAAAATTAATTTCGTAGATGTGTATTTGAAAGTGGAAGATCATGCTATTGATAAAAAAAGTGTTCGTATGCGTATAGGCGTTCCTGGTCCGGATGTTTTTGCAGAGGATAAAGGAGATAATTGGGCACCCATGTTTAAGAGTGTAACAGATAAGCTGAGCCGCCAACTGGAAAAGTTATACAAGAATTAATAGCTGTTCCAGCACCCGTAAGAGGCAAAGCGGCATTGTTTTTTTATGGTTTTAAAATGAATCACAAAACCGGAAAAACAATGAAGCTACTTTTATTTTCAGCGCTGCTGCTCTACTTACAGCAATCGGACGCACAAGTGCCTGATACGATCACCTCTGCCAGGGCCAAAGATTTTATTGGTAAAAATATTACATTATGTGACAGAGTAAATTATGGGCGATATTTAAATATTAACAAGGACGGACCCGTACGGCTTTTTGTAGGCCCTGATTATCCTGATCATAATTTAACGCTTATTTTTCCCGATGATGTGCTTTTGCGTTTCTCGTTTGATCCGGAGAAGAAGATGATTAATAAACGATTCTGCGTTGTAGGCACTATCACTATATATCGAAAAAAGCCAGCCATATTTGTTACAAGTGAAAGTCAGATAAACGCCGAAGAGTAAAAAGATTTATTTGAAGGGGACTAGATTGTTTCATTTTTTCTCATAATAAAAACTGGGGTCTCCGATCATTACATGTATTGATCCTGATCAGGTGACATTGATGATTGCTGACTTACTTTTTAAAAAGGTAACCACTAAATACCATAGAAGACCATTAAATAAGAAGGAGTTTATATCCCCCAAAAAAATGTTGGTGATTTAATTACGCATTATGGGCATTAATCTCTTCCTTTTTTCGGCCTGAAATGTCCAAATATTCATTGTTTAAAAATTAACATTATTAATGAAATACGCCATTGCTTTACTTTTTTTTATAGCCGCGATTGGCAGTTCTTGCTCAAGAGATGTTACTACCATTGCTATCGTTAGAAATCCTGTAATTAAGTTTTCTATTGATAGCGCAACGTGGCAAGCCGACAGTTATTATTTTCTTCCACAGATTAAGGTGGTTGAATATCCTGCCGACACATCGCACCCAGCTGTTTTATACAATCGCTTTACGCTGCAGGCTACGGGTAAAGATTCCAAAGGAAATTCCCTTCAGTTCACCCTCATGTTTGATGCAGCGGATAATATGCAGCTTTCAGGTTTATACAAACCGCGTTATACGGCCACCAAAGGGCTCGGCCAGGTGCAGGTATATAATTTAACGAATTCTAATTTAGCAACTTATTCGGTTTGCGATACCACTTTCTCATTTATGCAGATAAAAAAACAGAGTTTAACCGAAAGATTGATTGCAGGCTCCTTTCAGGCAAAGTTGTGTAACGACCGTGACCCTGCTAAAACCATCACCATAAGCAATGGCACTTTTACCGATATTAATTATAAATAAAACCAATCGCCCGATGAATACAATTTGTACAATTAAAAAAATTTTATTACCGGTTTTGGTATGTATAACCGGTAACCTTTATAGCCAGGAAACGCTGCCGCAAAGAGCACCTTCGTTCCCCGATACTTTTCAAATACCCAGGCCCTGGCAGCCTATATTTTATAATGCCGGCTTCGATGTAATTATTACCAATGATGGTAATATTATATATGGATTAGTAAAGGAAGTGGATGAAGTTTTTATCAAATACAAGCGGACCGATATACCTGATGGGCCTGTTTATACCATCAGGCGAAACGATGTATATGCAATAAGTTATCGCAACCAGGTAAAAGAATATATGACGCCCATAAACAAAGCAATGCCTGATAGTTTAAAAACAGCACAATCGGACATGCAGCTTCTAGAGCCAATTTTACCAATGACATATGATTTACCGCCAGTAAAAAAATTTAACCTGAGAAAAGATGCCACAGCCCGCGTTGGCCTTGGATTTATAAGGGGTTACACCAAAGTAGAAAATGCTGACAAGTTATCGTCTTCGTCATCTTTTCCACTGCTGGTTTTTGCGTATGATACCCGTACAAAAGAAAATTTAAGGATAGGGCTAATGCTGGCTTTCGGGTCGCACAAATTTTCGGGAGAATCTTTTAGCAGTTACGACAGTACTATCATAAAATCGAATATAAAAGAGAATATTTTTTCGTTGATGGTTTATGCCAAGTACGCCATAAATGCATCTTACGCAAACCTGCGGCCATATGTTTTGGGTGGCATTGGCATCAACAGTTCAAATGTAAAGACCGATAACCTGGTCTCTTTTACCAATAATAGCCAAACGGTAAAAGTAAACTCCGGCGGACGATCAACCGGGCTCGGTATTTTGGCCCGCATAGGTGCCGATTATTATTTCAATAATCAAACAGGCGCTTTTGCAGATGTGGGTTTCGGCAGTTCTGTTATTCAGGCGGGATTTATATTTAAAATTCAGTAAAATTTAAAAAGATAGTTATGAAAATAAAAACAGGAGCTTTTGCCATTTTTGCTTTAATGATGGCAATCTCGGTTCAAGGGCAGGAGGATAAAACAAATTCTAAAAGCAGTGTCGGACTTGCGCTGGGTGCAACGATAAATTATTACTATGGCCCAGGAGACAGAAATTTTGGTGATTACGAAAGCGAACGGGTGAACTGGCAGGCAAACGGGATGCTGGGCATATCGCTCTCTACCGATAAAAGCGGCAGGCGTACCATGCTGGCGGGCTTTGGCGCACTGGGGTTTAATAATGCTTCCACTTTGTCTAAAATACTGGCCGACCAAAACTATTTGACCACCTCAACACGCCAGCGAAATTCAAATAACTTTTACCAGTTAGAAGGCGGCTTATTGATAGCCGAAATGTTTAGGATAAGTACGGGTGTTGGCCAACAGAATTTTGATAACCAGAACCTGGTAAATAGTAATGGTACAGTTATGCTAAACCAAAAGTCGCTGCAGTATAATTCAACCACTGTTGGTTTTAATATTAATGTAACCAATGTAGCCATTGCCATCAACTGTAATTTCATGAGTGGAAAAGATTTTTATAAAACGGTCATCACCCCCTCGGCGGGTTTAATGATAAAACTGTAATTACATTTTATAATGGATATTAAAAGGCCGGTGATCAACCGGCTTTTTTTTTGGCAATGAATAAAATACTATTGTCCATTCCCATCCCGATTTTGATCAGTGAGGAATCTCTCAAAAGAACATCAAATCAGACCGTAAATTTTGAATATTTACAAAAGCGTCCTTATAAACTCTCCCGCTGATGCTGATAAGGTGAATTTTGGAAATGTTATAGCTAATACACTTAAAGTGCGATCGGAACCGGGCAAATTTTATCCTGTAATAAAAACATTGCCTAACGGGCAGGAGGTAGTTATTATTGAAACATCGGATGACCGGAACCGTATTAGTTTGGCCAAAAAATGGATTTCTTCACAGTGTATTGCCTAGCCTGAAATACAAAGGATTTGTTGGTTATGCAACCGCGATAATAAGCAAAAAAAGAGGCCGCGATAAGGCCTCTTTTTTTATTCGATCTGCTGGCTATTTGGCGGGCGTAATTACAATGTTGCGATATTCGATAGCGCCGTGGTCGCCCTGAAAATAGATAGGTCCGGGCTCGCCTTCGTTGCTGTCTAATGCGCCGCCTGTAATACCGGGTATGGGTGTATTGCAAATAACCGTTTTGCCATTCGCTACTACGGTAACATTACGGCCAACCAGGGTAATGTCGTACATCTGCCACTCGCCGGGTGCCTTAGCCATCATATCGGTAGGTTCTATAAAACCATAAATAGCACCGAAATAGTCTTTCAATGGCTCAATGCCTTTATTGTCGGATACCTGCACTTCGTAGCGGCCACGCAGGTACACGCCACTGTTACTTTCTTTAGGATACTTAAACTCAACATGCAATTTAAAATCATTAAATTTTTGATCGCTTACCAGGTTAGAGCCTGAGCGAGGACTTTTAAGCACGCCGTTTTCTACCACCCATTGATTGGGGCCATTGGTATGCCAGCCAGTCATATCTTTTCCATTAAACAACATAACAGGCTGTCCCCAAACCGGGTCTTTTTCTCTGCGCAGCGATGGAGCTCTCACTCCTTTCCAATCATAACTTTTTCCATCGGGCATTAGCACTGTACCCGACAACTTATCATCTTTTAGCGTACCCGCCATCATCATATCGTTACCGGTTTCCCATTGGGGCGGGATAGTGAAATTCATTTTACCGTCGTTGAAATGTATTCTTGATATAGGTCGTGCACTGCCGCCTGCCCCTACAAAATCGCCTATCAATGTACTCACGCCCGAATGGCGAACTTCAAGCCACGAAGGCAACTCTTTGCCATTCATTGTAACTGTAAGGTCCCACCGGCCTTCTAAAGTGGCTTTTCCGGCAACATCATCCCTGGCATCCATAGCATGTAGATAAGAGGCAGTCATTATTAATAAAAATGCAGGTAACAATATCCGTCTGATATCAATCTTCAGCTGCTGAAATGTCTTTGTTGTCATATGGTTATTTTTATCGTTTTAAGCATAAAGATAACGCCGATTTTTGAACGCGAAAATCAAAGTCTCAAGGCGGGGAATAGGTTTAAGGCGTAGGGTTGAAGGCAGAAGGGTAAAGGGGTAAGGCATAAGGCGTAAGGACGCGAAGGCGTGGAAATGGGTTTAAGGCATAGGGTTTAGGGTAAAAGGTGTAAGGCATAAAGCGTAAGGACGCGAAGGCGTGGAAAAGGGTTTAAGGCATAGGGTTTAGGGCAGAAGGGTAAAAGG
>JBBRCW010000133.1:0-17062 GCA_038204535.1 Chitinophagales bacterium
AGGGGACCGATTTTATGCGCAGCATAAAATCAGGGGTGGTTAAACTCCACTTTAATTTCTTCTATCACCCAGGCTATACCTTCAAACGCCCACTTGTTTTCGAAGCGCTGCAATATTTCTTATTCGGGTTTGTTGTTGATGATAACATTTTTCATGTGCTGCGTTTAACCACCCCTGAATGTTTTTATAACAAGTTATAAAAACATTCTGTCCCCTCCTTAAAAAGGCGGGGAAACTTTTGCAGGTTGGTTTACGGGCTGGTAAAAGTTCGATTTTCGGGAAGGTAAAAGCTTTCTGCTCTGTCATCTTCAAAGAACTTTTTTGGGAACCAAAAATTAATAACTCGGGATGACATATAGGTTGTCATTCAAACTTCTCATGTCATTCCGACGAAGGAGGAATCCCCAACGTAACAACAACGGATCCCTCGTGCCTCGGGATGACATAACAACCAAAGCCGTCAATGAGAGCCGTCATGCTGAACTTGTTTCAGCATCTCCTGGAAAACATGCTCTCCGTATGACATTGATTAAATAGGCGAACGACATTCTGCGGGTCTTAACTCCCCCTTCGGGGGATTTAGGGGGCTCTCTTACCTTATAGATTTTAAATACTGCAAACTCTGTGGTATCTGCGCTACGGGGTCAGGCGACTCATCTTC
The DNA here is from genome assembly GCA_038204535.1 of Chitinophagales bacterium. Taxonomy (GTDB): domain Bacteria; phylum Bacteroidota; class Bacteroidia; order Chitinophagales; family Chitinophagaceae; genus Segetibacter. Next base: position 662 of record JBBRCW010000133.1, read on the forward strand.
AATAAAGTAGTATTTTACATTACCCGTTTTTTTTGCAGCCTTCATTATTTCTGCAATGCCAACATCGCCTTTACCCAGCACTACATTGGTTTCGTCGGGCGCAGTACCTTCCTGGTTGTTGGGCGTGCCATGCGCCCTGTCCTTTAAATGCATCATCACAAACCGGTCAGGGTATTTATTTAACAACGCCACCGGATCCTGCCCCGGGTTTTTTACCCAGAAAACATCCATCTCAAAGTTTACATATCTTTTATCGGTATTCTTTACCAAATAATCAAACATAGTTCCGTCTTCGTAAGGCCTGAACTCATAGCCATGCGGGTGATAACAAAAGGTAATGCCGTTATCATACAAAACTTTTCCTGCCGCGTTAAAGACTTCTATGGCGTGGTTGATTTCCGCTAACGTAAAATCTCCGGCTTTGTGCGGCACCCATGCACACATCACATATTTTGCTCCAAACGCTTTCGCATTATTTACCACTGCCTGCGGATCTGTTTCCAGCAGCTTAAAATCGGCGCCAACGCTAACCATCCGCAAGTTATTTTTCTTAAGAAGACTTTTATACTCTTCCATTGGAAGGCCGTAAGTCCCGCCGCCTTCTATCTGCTTAATTTTCCATGCCTTTATCTGCGCCAAAGTACCCGGAACCTCTTTTTTAAACTGGTTACGCAAACTATATAGCTGCAGGCCGATTTCCTGGGCCGATAAAAGGCTAAAGGAGAATTGAAGCATCACAGCCGGTATCATCACCCGGAAAAACTGAGTAGTTATTTTCATATTTGCTTTTGTTGAGCGATAAATTTACAATAGTTTCACCAGCAACAATGGCTGCTTTCAAAATATCGCAACTTTTAAAAAAGACAAACCATATGTCATCCCGGGGAACGAGGGATCCGTTGTTGTTGTGTATAGATTCCTCCTACGTGGGAAGGACAGGAGAAGCTGGAAGGAAATGTGAAATTGGAATGACAACCACCTATGTCATTCCGGGGAACGAGGGATCCTTTGTTGTTATGTAGGGATTCCTCCTCCGTTGGACAAATCCATATGTCATCCCGAGGAACGAGGGATCCGTTGTTGTTATGGGAAGGATTCCTTCCCGATCAAAATCGGGATCGGAATGAAGCGGTGTCGGAATGACATGGGGAATCGGAATGACAAACGGTTTTTATTGGACACACCCCTATGTCATCCTGAGTGATTAATGTTTGGTTCCCAAAAAAATTCTTTGAAAATGACACAGCATAATGCGTCTGATTTCGAAGCGTCCTTTTCCCAAAAATTGAACTTTTACCAGCCCGTAAACCAGCCTGCAAAAGTTTCCCCGCCTTTTTAAGGAGGGGACAGAATGTTTTTATAACTTGTTATAAAAACATTCAGGGGTGGTTAATCTGCAGCACATGAAAAATGTCGTCTTTAATAACATACCCGAAGTTATTGAACTGTAAGGTGAAGATCAATTTGGGCATTGAGAAAGATCGTATTAAAAGAAATTATCAAAAAGTATGAGAATAAAGTGATCCGGTTTGAGAACAAGCGGGTGTTTGAATATATCGCCTGGGTGATAGAAAAAATTAAAGCGGAGTATTACCACCCCTGCTTTTATGCTGCGCATAAAATCGGTCCCCTCCTTAAAAAAGGAGGGGAAACCATTATCACGAAGTCTTTCTTTACATAAGCCTATTAATCGTGTTGTTTACGAATACGTCATTGTCAGGAACGAGGGATCCTTTGTTGTTATGTAGGGATTCCTCCTAAGTCGGAATGACAAGCGGTTTCGCAATGACAAGCGGTATCGGAATGATTGCTTTGGATTTTAAACAGGTAACTCATCTTTTTATTAATATATTCTTGTCTGGTTCGGTGGCAATATTGTCAACACAGGTTATTTTGCAGCTACCGGAGATTCATGTAAATTAAAACCGCGGCATTTCATTAGCCCGGTCGGGTAACTTAAAGTTGCTGCAATAAATCACCCGGCTTTTTTAAAAATATTTTCACCGGATGACAATGGTACTATCAACAAAAGGACTTTCAGGCTGAAAAACTTCAAAAGAAGGCTGTAGATCATTTTCCACAAAATAAGTTTACATTTAGTGAAATTTTTTGCCATTACTTCAATAATTGTAATAATATTTGACCCTTCCTGAACCCCTTTTAAAAATGTTTTGCCATTATAATGGGCCTATATTGCAAACTGAACACACGTAAGGCGGAAGTATCATTAGAAGACATACAGTTTGATGATGCTGCACTTGAAATATTCTTCAAAGAGTATTTTGTGCCCCTTTGCGCCTATAGTAAGTTCCGCTTTAATTTCGATACTGACCAGGCTAAAGAAATTGTACATATCGCATTTATCCGCCTATGGGAAAACCGCCAGAATCTTTCTCCCGGCCTTTCGCTTAAAGCCTATATATATAAGATTGTAACAAATTTAAGCCTGGATGTTTTGAAGCACGAAAAGGTGAAGGATAATTATGCCAGGTCGGTTATGCGAAACGCTGATGAGCCCACAATGTTATCAGATTATTCGGGAACGGATTATAAAGAATTAAAACTTGAAATTGACAAGGCAGTTGAAGAACTGCCATTACAAATGCGAACCATATTTGAACTGAGCCGTTATGAACAACTGAAATATGCTGAAATTGCCGATAAACTAAACATTTCGGTAAAAACGGTTGAGACGCAAATGAGCCGGGCACTTTCAAAACTTCGCCAAAAGCTGGTGCATTATCTCACTATTTTTATTTTCTTGAGCCTCTTAAGGTGATTATATAAATATATTTAGAAACTTGTAAGGGTAAACGTTAGGCTGATCGTATAATATGTACTTGATGGCACACAGCAAAAATTTAGACGAAACGCTAATATCATATATACTAAAGGAAGCGAATGCTGAGCAGGAGACCTTTGTTGAGAAATGGCTTTCAAAAAATGAAACAAACAGACTATATTTTGACCAGTTGTTAAAAACTTCGGGCCTTGTTGAAGTGCTGAATGAAAATGAAAAAATTAATGTTGAGGATGAATGGCAGTTGTTTACAAAAGCGAGAACTTCAAAAGCTAATAACTATGTTCAGCAGGAAATTAATACTCAAGCCGAAGGCGAAATACCTGTTATTGAACGATCAAATAAATCAAAATTTATTAAAATTATACTGTCTGGTGCAGTTGCGGCATGTTTGCTTATTGTAATTGGACTAAGTTTTAAATATTTTTTAAATGATAAATCAGTCGAACATAAGTTGGCGACAGTTGAAAAGGTGAACCCGGAAACTAAAAAAGTAATTGATAGAAAAGAGATAAACATTGGTAGAAATTCAAGAAAAATTCTTTTGAATGATGGTTCGCTGGTTACATTGGCTCCCGGGAGTGAAATAAGGTTTTCAGACCCGTTCGAAGCAACAAAAAGGAATGTATTTTTAAGAGGAAAGGCTGATTTTAAAGTTGCCAAAGATAAGACCAGGCCGTTTACAGTGTTTAGTGGCGACATTACGACAACAGCGTTGGGCACCGAATTTACCGTTACGGCGTATCAAAAATCTGAGAATATTTTAGTCAGGTTGTTTGAAGGTAAAGTAGTAATTAAGTCAAGTAAAAGAGCCAGGCTTCAGTTAAAAGAAAACATTTACCTGTTTCCTGGTGAGGAAATGACCTACAATAATAGAAGTGCCATTGCAAAGGTTACTTCCTTTAAAAAGAAAAAGGAATTAATTGTAAGTCCTGATAAAAAAATAGATGAACAGGTTTCTGTTGATAATCCAAATATTCCTCTTCACGATTTAGGTTCCTGGTATATGTTCAATAACCAATCGTTAAGCCAGGTTTTTGATCAGTTAGAAAGTTTGTACAATGTTGAGATAGTTTACAATAGAAAAGACATTCAAAAGATATACTTTATAGGAAAGTTCAGTAAAAATGACTCTATACAGCATGTGTTAAATCAAATAAGTTCTTTAAACGGTTTGGTTAGTACAAAAAAGAACAATAAGTTTTACATCAGCAAGCCAGAATAAACGCTCACATGTTGAGAAATGGAAGCACTTGCCTCCATTAGCCGGATAAACTAAGAACATATATTTTGTTGCAAGTGACTGCAAAATTTTCTATTTGCTTTCCAAAGCCATGTGAATTTAATTATTAACGAATGCTCTAAACCTCAAATTGATTTGATCCCTCATACAAGCCGTAGTAAAACCGAAATTTATCCATAATTTTTTAAAGAAGATTACTTACCTGGTGATCGCTTTTTTACTTCTTTTTATGACTTCGGTCTAGCTTCTGATGTTCAGATTGAACCGAATATTTTTCTTGTCCTGGGCTAAAAAGCATGCATTTCAAAATTTATTTTATTTTTTTTAACTTTTTTTCATCCTTGTAGGGGTAAGACGTTATCTGATCGTATAATATAACAGATGTACAGAAGGCTATATTAAAAAAGGAGTTTCCAGGCTTTATCCATATTGAGTTTGCTAAAAGATTTTTGTCTCCAAATATGTCATATGAAAAAGGTACAAGTGATAATTTTTCATGATAGTATGCGAAAAAAATAAGGAACTTAGTTATTGAATATAACTTTAATCCCTCTTTTTCTATTTCTATCGTAAGCTTTATTTTCTAAACATACCTCAATCATTTGATGAAATATTCATCAAAAAATAATAGTCACACAGCTTCCATAATATAAAGTCATAAACCTTAAAATTGCTGTCATATGAGATTTAATTCCTTTAAGTCATGGGCATGCCTTGCCTTTATTTTTCTCCTTTTAGTTGTGCCTTCAACTACAATTAAGGCCCAGGCAAAAAACAGCCTTATCAAAGGCATGGTACAATCAAACGACAACGATCCCATTGTTGGAGTATCTGTCATTCTGCGAAATGTAAAATCAAATTTTACCCTTGGTACCAGTACCGACAGTACGGGCGCATTCAGTTTTGCACGGATACCTGCAGGCGGTCCTTATAGTTTCACTTTCTCGACCGTAGGTTTCGAAACCCAAACATTATCGGGTTACAATATTAAAGACGATATAACCCTTTCATTGATGGTTAAAATGAAAGCGATTTCCGCTTCGCTTGACCAGGTAGTGGTGGTGGGGTATGGAACTCAAAAAAGAAAGGACCTGACAGGATCCGTAGCATCAGTTGGGAGCAAAGAAGTTAAAGATTTAGGATTAACCCGTATAGAACAGGGATTGGCAGGAAGGGTAGCAGGTGTTCAGGTAAAATCGGTATCGGGTGAGCCAGGTTCGGCCCCTCAAATAAGAATACGTGGTGTGGGAAGTATTTCCGCAGGTGTAAACCCTTTATACGTAGTTGACGGTTTTCCTATTGATAATATACAAACTCTTAATCCAAATGATATTGAAAGCCTTGATATATTAAAAGATGCTTCCGCGACTGCCATCTATGGTTCCAGGGGATCGAATGGGGTGATTATAATAAATACCAAAAGAGGAAAGACAGGTAAGGCTGTACTTGCTTTGGATACTTACCAGGGATGGCAACGGGTATCAAAAATTCCTATAATGAAAAACTCAGTTGAGCAGGCACAATGGTGGATTGATGGTATGCGGAATAAAAATATGGATGATGGTAATCCGGTTACCGGTTCACCTAATACGTGGAAACAACCTGTTCCCCAAATTATTCTTGATGTTTTGTCTGGCAAAAACACCACCGATATTGAACCACTTGATGGAATACTAATTACCGCCCCGCAAAATATGTTTTCTCTTTCAGCATCAGGCGGTACTGATGCAGTGCGGTATGCATTAAGCGGCGAGTATCTTAACCAGGATGGAATTGTTATTAACAGTGGGTTCCAGAGATATTCGGTACGAGCAAATATTGATGCAAAGGCGACAGATAGGTTAACGATTCATCTTAACTTAAATCCTTCCTTTACCCATCAGAGAGCTCTTCCGTCAACAGGGGTGTGCTGCCTGGGTTCGGGTGTAGTAGCTGCAGCTTTAAATATTCACAATTTTCGCCCATTACTTGATGATAACGGTAACTTTTTTAATTATGATGGTTTACCTGATTTGGCTGCCGTTTACAATCCGCTGGCGGTAGCAATGGAAACAAAAGTATCTAATAAAGTTGACCGCTTGTTAAGCAATGCAAGTGCTGAATACGAAATAACCAAAGATTTGAAATTTAATTTATTGCTGGGTGGCAGTATTGTAAATACAAAAGGAATGTTGTTTAAACCGCAACGTCCTTACTTCTTTAATGACCTTCCGTTTGGATCGGATAATTCGTCTAAAATCACCAACTGGCTTACTGAATATACTTTAAATTATAATAAATCGCTCGGCGACCATAATATTACTGGGTTGGTAGGTTATACTGTTCAAAAAGAGAGAGGTGAATTCAATTCTATCAGTAGCAACAGGTTTCCAAATAATTTGGTTCCAACGTTAAGCGCGGTTAGTAATTTAATTACTGCAGGTACTTCTGAGCAATATGAATGGTCGTTGCTTTCATATCTTGCCCGTGCAAACTATAATTATAAGAGTAAATATTATTTGACAGCCTCTATCAGAACGGATGGTTCGTCAAGGTTCGGAGGCCAAAATAAGTATGGCATCTTTCCTTCTGTTGCCGCCGCCTGGCGAATTTCCAATGAAGAATTTCTAAAAGATGTTTCTTACTTAAGCGAGCTTAAATTAAAGACAAGTTATGGTGAAACAGGAAACAATAATATTGGCAACTATGATCAATATGCAACCCTGAACTATGACAATTACGTACTCGGCAACGCCGCCATTTCTGCCAGTTCACCCGGTAGAATTGCTAATCCATTTTTAACATGGGAAAAACAAAAATCGATCAATATTGGAATAGATGCAAGCTTTTTTGAAAGACGTATTAATATAACTGTAGATCGTTTTTATTCAAGAAACACCGAACTTTTGCTTAATGTAAATATTCCAAATGTAACTGGTTTTAGTACAGCGCTGCAAAACATTGGTGAGGTAAAAAATACAGGTTGGGAATTTGTATTGAATACCGTTAATGTGAATAGCAATAAATTTAATTGGACCACCGATTTCAATTTTTCAACATTTAAAAACGAAGTGGTTCGCCTGGGGCCCGAAGGGGATCCAATTTATGTAGGTAATAATGTGACCATGATTGGTCAGCCCATTGGTATGTTCTTTGGATTTTTAACAGATGGTATATTTAAAACACAGGCCGAACTAGACAAAGGTCCAATCTTTAATCCTGGTGCAGCCGATAGATCAAGAGTAGGTGATATTCGTTTCAGAGATATCAGTGGTCCCGCCGGAAAGCCGGATGGCATCATTAATAACTTTGACAAAACCATCATGGGTACTCCATATCCGGATTTTTATTATGGTATCACCAATAGATTTTCATACGGTAACCTTCAGCTAGGTGTAACAATGCAGGGCTCACAAGGCAGTGAAATTTATAATTTATCAAGAGATGGAGGCTATAGCGGAAGAGCCCGTGTAAGAGGATATGCTTTCAGCAACAATTACTGGAAATCAGAAAGTGAGCCTGGAGACGGTGTAACACCAAGGCCGAATGATACCCCTAAAGGAGGATTTAGGCTTCCAAATCAGAAATACCTTGATAATGGATCGTACCTGAGAATTAATAATATTACGTTGAGCTACAACCTACCTGGTGATTTGGTAAAAAAACTTAAAATTAGTGGACTACGCTTCTATGCAAACGCAACAAACCCATTCATTTTTACCAAAAACACTGCTTTCAATCCCGATGTTAGCATGAATAATAATCCGCTCAGCCCGGGGTTAGAATCGAGTGATTATCCATTGCCAAAAGGACTGATTTTTGGAGCAAATATTAAATTTTAAGCTTAATCCGAAAAAATATAAAAATGAAAAAATTACTTAACGTTATTCTTGCTTTATCATTTTTGATGATTTCGTGCAAAAAGGAATTTATAGAATTAGCCCCCATTTCTACCGCCGGCGTTGATGCTGTTTATAAAACTGATAAAGATTTTCAGGATGCGGTTCTAGGTATTTATAGTGTACTTAGAAATCAATACCAGGATTTTTGGATTTTTGGAGACTTGCGGGCAGATGACTCATGGCACGCCTTAGGTAATGACGCTTTTTTAGTATCGGTGAACACTTTTAGCATGAACAGCGGTGCCAACCTGATGATCAATAGCTGGAGAAATTATTACAGTGCCGTTAACCGGGCAAATTTGGTCCTTTCAAAAATTGCCGGGGCGGATCCTGCAATAATTAAAAATAAAGAACGACATATAGCCGAAGCCAGATTTTTAAGGGCCTTTGCTTATTTTGATATGGTAAGAATATGGGGAGATATCCCGATGCCAACAAATCCAATAAGTATTAGTGATGGTTATAAGCTTGTTCGTACAAAAACGGATAAAATATATACCGACATCATAATTCCTGATTTGCTTTTTGCTGAGAGCAAACTTGCTACAAAATATACCGGTTCAGATGTGGGCCGAGCCACTAAAGGAGCTGCCATGTCAATTTTGGGAAGAGTATATATGACAATTAAAGATTTTCCTAAAGCTGAAGCCAAATTAAAAGAAGTAACTAATATGAGCTATGCACTATTACCAAAATACACGGATCTTTTTGATTATACCAAAGAGGAACACCATAGCGAATATATTTTCGATATCGAATACCAGGATGGCGGGTTGGGTCTTGGCAGTGGTTATTCCAATAAATTTCTTCCAAAGTCTGCTGGCTCTGAAGGCGATATTTTTTACGGCATAAAAGGTGGCGCAGGCGAGCAAAATACGCCGACACTTGCTTTTTTCGATGCTTTTGATGCAAATGATAAACGACGCGACGTTACAGTCGCAAAAGGTTATTACGACAACAATGGCGTATTCAAAGGCTTTCTTCAAATTGCCACTTTCACTAAAAAGTACCTGGCCGCGACTGCCGCGGCAAACGATAGTAAGGTTAACTGGAAAGTAATCAGGTACGCGGATGTGTTGTTAATGTTAGCCGAAGCCCTCAATGAAAATGGAAAAACCGACGAGGCAATTCCATATATCAACATGATTAGAACAAGGGCTGGATTGCCTTTATATACAACTTTAACCCAGGCGGACGCCCGCACCAACATTTACAGCGAACGGCGCTTTGAATTGGGTATGGAAGGTGTTCGATGGTTTGATTTGGTAAGAACGGGTACCGCGGTACAGGTAATGACACCTTTTGGAATGAAGCCGCATATGACTGTTTTTCCAATACCACTTATTGAAGTACAGATTATCAACAATTCATCGGTTTTACCACAAAATCCGGGATACGATTAAGATTAATATTTTAATTATTTAACCAAATTAAGTTGTTTTTATTAATGCATTTGATTGGCAAAATAAAGTTGCTATGTCTAAGCATGAATCAACAATGAAATAAATGATTGGATTTATGAAAAAAGGAAATTGGACCAGGATTAGTGTTGTATTGTTTTCAATTTTTACAGTAGCTATTCAAAATAGCCATGCTCAGGTACAGCAGATAAAATCACCTGTTGATTATATTGACCCCACTATTGGTAATGTGGCCCCATTGCTAAATAGCAACAGACCCGTGGTGCATTTGCCAAACCAAATGGTTCGGGTATTTCCTAAAAGGCAGGACCACCTGGATATGCAGATAACTGATTTCCCTTTGCTTGCTACCAATATCATTACTCCGCAAATGGTATTTGCTATAAAACCATCGGTTGGAGAGTTAACAGACACCGGTTGGTATAGGCGGCTTACATACGATCATGATCTGGAAATTACACATCCATGGTATTATGCAGTAACATTAACAGATGATGACATACTTACAGAATTTACCGCGGGTGAAAAAACGGGCATCTACCGTTTTACTTTCCCGGCAGGACAACGGAAGAATTTAAACCTGTCGCACTACTACGAAAATGGTGAGTTTACGGTAAACGGCAATTCCATTATCGGTAAGGAGTATGTAAATGATGTAATACATGCACAAAAAGGTGTTGCCTTTATGTATGGCCGGTTTTCAGGAAAGCCGGCAACCGGAACAAAAGCGGGTGAAAAAGATTGGGGAAAATATACAGTTACTGGCAGCGCTGCAAAACCAAAGCCCATGAAAGGTACCAGGGCTTATGCTACCTATGATCAGACAGAAAGTAATGTCGTTGAATTTAAATATGCCATTTCATTTATAAGTGAAGAGCAGGCAAAGATCAATTATGAAAAAGAACTTGGCAACATAAGCTTTGATGCGCTAAAAAATAAGGGTAAAGCAACATGGGAAAAAACAATTGGGAAAGTAAGGGTTGAAGGTGGCACCGAGGCTCAAAAGAGAACCTTTTACACCGCGTTATACAGGTGCTATGCCCGTATGGTTGACATTTCGGAACATGGAAAATATTTCAGTGCTTACGACAGCAGCGTACACATTGATAACAGACCTTTTTATACCGATGATTATTCCTGGGGTAACTACCTGGCATTGCACCCGCTCCGGACAATTTTGGATCCCAAACGGGAAGCGGATATGTTACAGTCGTATGTTACCATGTATAAACACAGCGGATGGATGCCTGATTATCCCCGGCATTTTGGAGACCGTCCGGGGATGTTTGGCTTTCATTCAGATGTGATGTTTTTGGATGCATACCGTAAAGGGATAAGAAACTTTGAGCTTAATACTGCACTGGAAGGAATGATTAAAAGCGCAGACGAAGCCACCATGTTACCAAGCAGGAACGGCCCTAAAGGTCAACTGGAAGACTTTTATTTTGCCAAAGGATATTATCCGGCATTGCATCCCGGTGAAAAGGAAACTGACCCTGTTGTATTACAAAAACCCGGGCAAAAAAGGTCGGCAGTTGCCATTACACTGGCCAATAGCTACGATAGTTGGGCAATAAGCGAGTTCGCGAAGGAAATTGGCAAAAATGACATAGCAGCCCGGTTTGCACCTCGGGCCAAAAATTATAAAAATCTCTGGTTGAACGAAAATGGCTTTTTCATGCCCAAAGATGCAGCGGGTAACTGGATTAAAATAGACCCCACTTTTGACGGCGGCCATGCCGGATTGGATTATTACAATGAAAATAATGGCTGGAGTTATTTATGGAATGTGCAGCAGGATATAAGGGGCTTGTCTGAATTGATAGGCGGCCCTGACAAAATGGAAATGAAGCTGGACCAATTGTTTACCGGAACCACCGGAAGAAGTAAACCTGAGTTTTGGGGCAAATTTCCTGACCAGACCGGGTTAATCGGCAATTTTGGTATGGGTAATCAAATAACTTTTTATATTCCATACTTATACAACTTTACCAATGCCCCGTGGAAAACCCAGAAGTATACACGTCTGCTGTTAGATACCTGGTTCCAGGATAATATTTTTGGAGTTCCCGGAGATGAAGACGGAGGATCGATGTCTTCCTTTGTTGTTTTTTCAGCTATGGGTTTCTTTCCTGTAACGCCCGGCTTACCTGTTTATCAATTAACCAGTCCGTTATTCACCAAAGTAAGCATCAATCTTCAAAACGGAAAAACATTCACATTAATAGCCCATAACTCTTCACGAAAAAATAAATACATACAGTCAGGCACGCTTAATGGTAAGCCTCTGCTATCCCTTTCATTTACACACCAGGACTTGCTGAATGGTGGTACACTGGTATTGGAAATGGGGCAGCAAACCAATAAGAAATGGCAAATCAAATATTAAGCATTCAAGTAGGTAATACTTTTTTTGCAACGTTTAATTACTTACAAATTATAGCGTGAAAGAGAATTAGAAACAACTCTGTTAAACGATGACCGGATTTAATAACCGGCTAAAATAAGGAAAGCACTATGGCTATAGTAAAAAAAATAAAAATAGTAACCGTTACGCTTATTGCAATTGTTTTTGCATCAGCATTCAATAGCGGGTTATTCGCGCAGCAAACCAAAAAAACTGCTTCCAATTTAAAATATATTGATCCAACGATTGGTAATGTTGCCCCTTTATTAAATACGAACAGGCCGATGGTGCATCTGCCAAATCAAATGGTACGGATGTATCCCAAAAGACAGGATCATCTTGATATGCAGATAACGGATTTTCCCCTGCTTTCTCTCAACATGATAACTCCCCAAATGGTGTTTGCAGTAAAGCCCTCAACAGGAGAGGTGGTGGATACAGGTTGGTTCAGGCGCCTAAATTACGACCACGATTTTGAAGTTACCAGGCCCTGGTACTATTCGGTAGAATTGCCTGATGATGGAGTATTAACTGAATATACCGCAGGTGAAAAAACAGGTATTTACAGGTTTACTTTCCCGGCAGGAAAACAAAAAAATATTTTACTCTCTCATTATTATGCCAATGGCAGTTTTGAATTTAATAACTCAAATTCAATTAGCGGCGTTGAATATGTAATAGACGCCATACACGATCAGAAAGGAACCGCCTTTATGTATGGTAAATTTACCGGCAAGCCAGAAACCGGAAAAAAGGATGGAGAAAAAGATTGGGGGAAATATACTGTGGGTGGCAGGCCTGAAAAGCCAAAAAAGATGGAAGGTGAAAGGGCCTGGGTTAGTTATAATTCATCCGCCTCAAATGTTGTTGAATTTAAGTATGCCATTTCTTTTATCAGTGTTGACCAGGCAAAGAAGAATTTTGAAAAGGAACTTACAAACGTATCGTTCGATCAGTTAAAAAATAAAGGACAAGCGGCATGGGAAAAAGTGATAGGTAAGATTAATGTAGAAGGTGGAACAGAAGCGCAAAAAAGAACCTTTTACACCGCTCTTTATCGTTGCTATGCAAGAATGGTGGATATTAACGAAAATGGAAAATATTACAGCGGCTATGATAAAAAAGTTCACGTAAGTAAAAGGCCGTTTTATACTGATGATTATACGTGGGGAAATTACCTGGCACTTCACCCGCTGCATACCATCCTTGATCCGGAGCTGCAGGCCGATGTATTACAATCCTATGTAGATATGTACCAGCAGAGCGGATGGATGCCTGAATACCCGAAGCATTTTGGCGACAGGCCCGGCATGTTTGGATTTAAATCATCGGTAATGTTTTTAGATGGCTACCGTAAAGGGATTAGAAATTTTGATGTAAACATGGCTGTTGAAGGCATGCTGAAAAATGCTGAAAAGGCAACAATGCTCCCATTTAGAAATGGGCCGGCTGCAGGTCTGGAAGCTTTTTATAATAAGAAGGGATATTATCCCGGACTAAAACCAGGAGAAGCTGAAACCGATTCATTTGCCTCGTTAAAACCTGGTCAGAAAAGGTCGTCGGTCGCTATTACTTTAGGCGATAGCTATGATAGCTGGGCTTTAAGTGAACTGGCAAATGAAATAGGAAAAGCGGATATTTCTAAACGATATGCGCCAAAGGCTCAGAACTACAAAAATTTATGGTGGAGTAAGTACCATATGTTTATGCCAAAAGATGAAAAAGGCGACTGGATAGAAATAGATCCAAAATTTGACGGGGGCGAAAATGGGTTTGATTATTATAATGAAAATAACGGCTGGAGTTATATGTGGAATGTTCAGCAAGATCTTAAAGGCCTAAGTGATCTTATGGGCGGACCTGAAAAAATGGAACAGAATCTTGACCAGTTATTCAGAGAAGGTTTGGAAAGAGGCAGGTCCACTTTCTTCGAGAAATTTCCCAATCAAACGGGATTGATAGGTCAGTTTGGCATGGGTAACCAGGTTTCATTTTTTATACCTTTTTTATTCAACTATACCAATGCTCCCTGGAAAACCCAGAAATATACAAGACTTATAGTTGACACGTATTTTAAGGATAACATCTTTGGGGTTCCCGGTGATGAGGATGGAGGAAGCATGTCATCATTCGTTGTTTTTTCTGCAATGGGATTTTTTCCTGTAACCCCCGGAAAGCCTTTTTATACCATTACAAGTCCATTGTTTAGTAAAGTAAGTATTGATCTCCCTAACGGTAAAAATTTTACACTGCTTGCCAAAAACGTGTCGCCTGTAAATAAATACATTCAGTCGGCTACCCTAAACGGGAAGCCCTTGCAATCACTTTCATTTTCGCACCAGGAGCTTATGAATGGGGGAGTGCTCAATTTGGAAATGGGAACTAAAACCGATAAAAAATGGGTAATCCAGTACTAACTTATATTGGAACTTGTCCTTTATTTTTTTGCCAATAATTTCAAAACACAAAATTAATTTACATATGAAATTCAGAAAATTTTTACATGCGTTTCTTGCTATCCCATCTTTGTTATGTTTTTCAAATATGGATGCTCAAAATATCCAGCGATCTAATGTACCGGCCCCTGCATTTGAAGTAACAGGCAGCATTTATCCCTGGGAGGTACATGATGAGGGCATAGACCTTATTTTAGACAATATGACCGGCATAGCAGGCATTAACTCAGTTTATATGCTTGCTGTAATGCACCAGGAACGTCGCCCTTTTAATTCGGATAAATTGCCAGGCACTTTCTTTTTTAACCATAATCCTGTTCGTAAAGAATGGGATGCCGAAGATGCCAAAGCTTACTTTAAGCCACACCTGGAAATGTATGGTAAAATCAAACCGCAATTGTCAAATTTTTCGTGGCTTAACGAAACTGATTGGTTAAAAATTGTACTTGATAAGGCCCACGCGAAGGGTTTACGTGCCGGTGCCGAAGTTTCGCACACCTACATACCCATGTCCTATTTAAAGGAACATCCTGAAATACAGCAGCGTGACATTTTCGGAAATTTAATGGAAGGCAATATGAATGCAAGGCCATGCTCAAATAATCCTGATGTACGCGAATACCTGCTTGCCTTATATAGCGATATAGCTACCAATTATGATGTGGATTATATACAAACCTGCATGTTGTTATATAGTAATTTGGATGCACCAATAAAAGGGAGTACGTGCTTTTGTACCTCCTGTCAAAAGGAAGCAAAAGAAATGGGTTTTGATATGGCTGCCGCAATTCCCATTTTAAGGGATAATCCCAATGCCCAGCCGCAATTGGATCAATGGCTGAATTTTAGAAGAGCTTCAACTACTAAAATTTATAAACTGGTTACAGATCGAATTCACCAGGCAAATCCAAAAATTGACTTTCGCTTAAATGATCTTAATAACAGGTCTTCCGGATTGCACCTTGATGAATTGAATAATGGAAATATTAATTCTGTTCACCTTTCAACACATACCGAGCAGAATGGATATCAGAAATCTGACAGGGCATCAAGAATAGCGACAACATTGTATTATGCAGGTAAAAACGTTCCTATTATTGCCGGCGTTCCAACCCGCCTGTTGACAACTCCTGAAATCGTAAAGTCAAGTGTTAAGATTTCCGTTGATGGTGGCTCCAGGGGGTTAGGCGTAAAACATTATGACGGATCGCCCTATTCACTATTACGTGCATTGCGAAATGGGATAAGCGAAGCCGGGGTTGTAAACTTTAGCCCCGTCTTAGGTTATGAAGTAGAAAATATGAATCTGTCGGGTTACGAGCAAGACAAATACCTAAACGAGGCAAGTGTTAAAGCCACTGCAAAGGGTACCGCCACCATTCCATTTGATATTGCTTCCGGCGTATACAATGTAGTAATATCTTATGTTGATGAAAAGCAGGGACAGGGGACCATCGCGTTATTTATTGGCGGAAAGCAAAAAGCATCGTGGAAGTTAAATGAAGATGTAGATACCTGGAGGCGGAAAACCATACCCAATATAAAAATTAGGAAGGGCGAGGAAATAAAAATAGTCGGTATGGCCGATGGGAGTGAAGCAGCAAGGGTAGACTTTATTGAATTCATACCGCAGCAATCTGTTGCCAGGTCAAAATAATCTTGTTGTTTGTTATTGAAGGTTTTTTTAAAACAACAATGATCAACTACACAAACCAAATCACCTGTTCAAAAATTGTAAATGTCAATCAGACATTTACAAAACAAAATTTATTTTATTATCTGTAGGGGTAAACCTTTATTTGCTCGTAATACAATATATCTGAGATAACAACCTCAATTTATTTTGAATTTATACAGTTCATTTGTTCCGGGGTTGCTGTTATTATGATTTGATTGGTGAGTCCATATATCCTGTCAAAAAGTGTTGTAAGTACAATTTAGATTGCCACCATTTCATTAATTAATATAGTATAACACTATTAAAATTGCTGTCATATGAGATTTAATACACGTTTGTCATGGGGTAGCTATGCCCTGTTCTTCCTTCTGTTTAGTTTTCAATCTACCATTTACGCACAAGTAAAAAATAGCCTTATAAAAGGAATAGTTCAGGGCAATGAAAATGAACCTATTGAAGGTGTTTCTGTCATTATCAGGAATACAAAAACAAACTTTTCAACCGGCACCAGTACC
>JBBRCW010000134.1:0-17051 GCA_038204535.1 Chitinophagales bacterium
ATACAAAACCCGCGCCTGGGATAGGGGTATTGGCTGATCGATTCTTTCAACGGTCTTGTGAAGGGTATCTTCCAGAAACTTATCAGCGAAAGCGCCCCTTTCCATCGACATGGTAACTGTCTTTACTGCATCAGCATTTCCAGCCTTGCTATTGATGGTATAAAAATGTCCCCCCAAAACCCTGTTCACAGTCCATGGCTTTTGCTTTTCAGGATTGCCTATAACAGGAAGGTTCGGGGGCACAGTGGCCAGGGTATCGCCTTTTAAAGTAAAAGTTGCCAGGTTGCCATACATAGGAAAAGGATCTCTTTCGGCCATATAATCTTCCAAATAATCATCCCAAGCCCAGCCGCGCCCCAATGGCTGTGCATCAAACGACGTATAAATACCCACCGTTTTAAACCGGTTTTGTTTCATTAGATCAAACAAAGGCTGCTTAACAAAATCGGGATGTAAAAAGGTAGGATCACCGGTGGCCTGCACCAATAACTGGTCCCCTTCAATGGTGTAATATGCAGCAGGTAAACTATCCCCCAGGTATTTTAATCCCGCATAGCACGAAAATAATTTGGTATTGCTGGCCGGCACAAATAGCTTTTCCGCATTGTGACTGTAAAGGCCGGTTTGAGTGTCGGCATCAAAAATGGTAATACCCACATTTGCCGGTGCAAATTCGGCTTTAGATAAAATAGATGCCTTTGCCTGTTTGCCAATTTGCCTTTGAACAGAACAAGACAAAAAAGCCATTAACCAAACACTTAGTCCAATATATTTTATCAATGACGTTTGCATGCTCATATCATTTTATCGGTTAACCCCGCTCCGCAGCTCTTAACCACCTTTCGGGCAATTCGTTTTTGCTGGCAGCTATATAATCATAATGGCTGCAGGCAACCATCTTTCCATCAGGTATCTCCATCCACCATCTGCCTGTGCGTTTGCTTTGTAAAAAAGTTGTTTCTACTTCTGCAAAAAACATTCTGAATTCATTAAACTCATCGCGGTTATCCAGCTTTGCTTCCATCTTTCCTTTGCTTATGCCATCCATCAGGTACCAAAGCATGTGCGAAATTTGTTTGGCCGTCAGTTCGTGTTCATCCTGTACCGGCAGGTAACCATAAATTCCGATACTGCTTGTGTTATGACTCATGCCGGCATATTGCATCAGCATACAGGCTTCTTCGCCGTTAAAACCATTGGGCGTTAACCGGTTGGCCGGCGCATGGCTGTGCTGTATGGCGGCAATATCAAAACTAAAAAGGTTACTATTCCTTATTACCGGCTCCATGTCTTCCATATTCTCCTTTACCCTGCCTACACGGTAACAGTCAAATCTAAGTTTGTCAAT
The DNA here is from genome assembly GCA_038204535.1 of Chitinophagales bacterium. Lineage (GTDB taxonomy): Bacteria > Bacteroidota > Bacteroidia > Chitinophagales > Chitinophagaceae > Segetibacter. Next base: position 1,349 of record JBBRCW010000134.1, read on the forward strand.
GGTTTCCAACATGGCGGGGTGTACCAAATAACTTTGAAATCCAATGTGGTTATAATGACGGATAAAATTGGGTTCGCCGGTCAACATCTCCATTAAAAATCGGTCGGCCGGTACAATGCTTTCCATATCCAGGTCTATCCTGGCATCAACACATGTTGCTTCAATAATTTGTTCGCTGTCGGCATATGCCCGGTATTGCCCGAGGGTAAGATCGTGGCTGCCGCCTAATATTACTACCCGCTTATTATTTGCCAGCAATTCGGCCACTACCGTTTTTAAGGCTGCCAGTGTATCGCTTAACGATGCCCCGGATTTGATATTTCCCACATCGGCGATCTTAACGTCCCTGTGCCAGTGAAAAAGTGCATAAAATTGTTTTCGTATCGCATTGGGGCCGCTTTCGGTTTTAAGAAAGGGAGAATAGCCCCTGGATTCGGCACAGCCAACAATCACCATATCTGCCTGGCTGATATCCGGAAAAAATTCATCGTTCACTTCTATATGCCTGCCTAACTGGGTATCTTTAAAACCTTCATCATCTGATAATTCAAACAAATTAACAGGTTCAAGAAAATCGACGATGGACTCTATATGCTGCATAGGTTAAGCCTTTAATAACAAACTTACTGTAAATAGCTGTTTGCAAAATGCTTTGGGAATATTGATTGTCCCAGGTAAAAATTATGCACATTTCGAATTTCACCCCGGTTCCGGGCCGTCTTCAAACCCCAGCCAAAAGGCAAAACTGATTTTTAGAAGATGATCTGCTGATCGCCAAGGGGAAAAAAGGTCAAATGTTGATTATTCAATAGGTTATTTATTTTCGTACCCATCAATTAATTCATACATCTTCACAATTTTCTGCCATTATGATTGCCGATATCATTTTACGTCCGTGGTTAGTGACCGATGCTGCCCAAATAGCGTCAATAGCCAACAACCGAAAAATTTGGCTCAATGTACGCGACCGGTTTCCGCATCCATACACCGTAAAAAATTCGCTGGAGTGGATAGATTTTTGCCGGAACCAGCAACCGGTTCAAAATATGGCAATTGTATATAAAGGCGCTGTTGCCGGTAGCATTGGCATTGTACCAAAGGAAGATGTTTACAGAAAGAATATGGAAATCGGTTATTTTATTGGAGAAGCTTATTGGGGTTTAGGCATCGCCACCCGGGCGGTAAGTTTGCTGTTAACCCATATTGAAACCAACTTTGATGTGGTAAGGGTTTATGCCGAAGTTTTTGCGCACAATACTGCCAGTATGAAAGTGCTGGAAAAAAATGGATTTTACCAGGAAGCCATTCGCAAAAAATCGGTTTTTAAGAACAACCAGTTAATGGATGATCACGTGTGGGTTAAACTTTTTTAACTGCCCGGCCTTCTTACCGGTTATGCCGACATTATCTTCGTCATCCGGCATAAATTCTTTATGGAAATTCGGTATGTGGCAATTCGAATGCAAAAAAATCATTTATATTGAACTCCTTATAAAACATCTTTAGTTTATGATGCAAAAAATCATCTTTAGCCTGATAATCCTGCCTCTTTGTTGTATGTGTGCCTTTGCACAGGAACAAAGCATCAGCGGCTTTAATAAGAAAAACACCGCTACTCAATTAAGCCTTGAAAGCCGCTTTGATCAATTGATCAGCGACGAACATATTGGCGCACTCATCAAAGAAATGTCATCCAGGCCGCATGCTTTGGGATCGGTACGTACCAAAGAAGTCGCCGATTTTATTTTGGCAAAGTTTAAAGAATGGGGCCTCGATGCCCGTATCGAAACCTATAAAGTTTTGTTTCCTACGCCGGTTACACGGGTACTGGAAATGACCAGCCCCACTGCCTATAAAGCCATATTAAAAGAGCCCGCTTTAAAAGAAGACGCCACCTCGGGCCAGCCCGATCAATTGCCCACGTATAATGCATGGAGCGCCGATGGCGATGTTACGGGACAACTGGTATTTGTCAACTACGGCTTGCCGGATGATTACGATAAACTGGCTTCCATGGGTATTGATGTAAATGGAAAGATCGTGATTGCAAAATATGGCCGTTCGTGGCGTGGAATAAAACCTAAAGTAGCGCAGGAGCATGGCGCCATCGGGTGCATAATTTATTCAGACCCCAAAGACGATGGTTATTTAAAAGGAGAGGTATATCCCAAAGGGCCTTATAAAAACGAATTTGGCGTTCAGAGGGGTTCTATTATGGATATGGTGATTTATCCGGGCGACCCGCTTACACCTGGCGTTGGCGCCACAGAAAATGCCAAACGTTTGGACAGAAAAGATGCCACCAACCTGCTAAAAATTCCTGTCATCCCTATTAGCTACCACGATGCCAGGCCTCTGCTGGCGTCATTGGAAGGCCCGGTTGCACCGGCAGACTGGGCAGGAGGATTGCCATTTACCTACCATATCGGGTCGGCAAAATCAACGGTTCATCTTAAAATGTTGTTCGACTGGAAAATGGTACCCGCTTATAATGTAATAGGAACTATAAAAGGAGCGGAAGCGCCCGATGAATGGGTGATCAGGGGCAACCACCACGATGCCTGGGTAAACGGGGCCAACGATCCTGTTAGCGGCCTGGCATCGTTAATGGAAGAAGCGAAAGCCATAGGTACGCTTTCAAAATCGGGCTGGAAGCCCAAACGCACCCTGGTTTTCTGCGCCTGGGACGGCGAGGAACCGGGACTTATCGGTTCTACCGAATGGGTAGAAGAACATGCTGCCGAGTTGCAGCAAAAGGCTGTCGTTTATATCAATTCAGATAGTAACGGCCGCGGTTTTTTAGAGGCTGAAGGCAGTCACGCCCTGGCGCCTTTGATGTTGGAGGTGGCCAAAAGCGTCATGGATCCCCAAACAAGCGTTTCTGTATTTGAGCGACTAAAAGCGGACAATGCAGTCAATGCCACGTCTATTTTTGATAAAAAAGATGAACTGAATAAAAAAGAATTGAAACTCGGGGCTTTGGGGTCTGGTTCAGATTACTCCAGCTTTTTACAGCACATAGGAATCCCATCGCTTAACCTGGGTTTTGGCGGCGAAAATAATGGCGGCGAATATCATTCTATCTATGACAGCTACGACAATTTTATACGCTTTAAAGACCCAGGGTTTAAATATGGCGGCGCGCTTTCAAAGGTCGCCGGCAGGGCTGTTTTGCGTATGGCCAATGCCGATGTATTGCCTTTCGATTTTACAAACCTTTATAAAACCATCGATGGTTATATTTCTGGCTTAACCTTTCAATTAGACCAAATGAGAGAAAATACGACGGTGGAAAATAAATTGATCGACGAAAAATATTATGCCCTGGCAAACGACCCAACAAAGCCATTTACAGCGCCCGCTCATAAAAAGGAAGTGCCCTATCTTGATTTTTCCCCCATAAAAAACGCCCTTGCAGCACTCGAAAAAAGTACAAATGAGCTTAAGACTAAATGGGACCGGGCAGTGGCTTCTGGCGCATCGGCCGGTTTTAATACCAAATTATACCAGGCCGAACAGCAATTATTATCAGAAAATGGTTTGCCACGCCGCGGATGGTACAGGCATACGATATACGCTCCAGGCTTTTATACAGGGTACGGTGTTAAAACAATGCCGGGTATCAGAGAGGCCATTGAACAACGCGATTTTAAGGAAGCAGAACAGCAAATTTTGGTGGATGCACAGGCAATCAGTCGGTTAGCCGAATACTTATCAGCCATGTAGCAAATAATCAAAGGCCAATCAGCCATCATGAGAAGTCATTAACTGTTTTCTCATTTACATCGAAAAGCCACCGCACCCACATGGTTGCGGTGGCTTTTTTTATTTTTTATTCTGGCCGAATAAGTGGGCTGGATACACCATTCACAAACCCCTGCTATTCATTAAACAAAACTTTATAAAAAAAATCGCCCAAATAAATTCAAACTAATATACTTTTACGCTTCAAAAAAATATTCACATTAGATTTTTTTAGAAGTTGAAAAATTGTCTCACCCATACGTACGTTTCCGCAAACCACCCTTCATTGGTTGGTGCTGCTCTTTATTTGGGTTCGCTTAACTTCTCTTTCTTAGTTCGACGACCACGTATCTGATTGGTTTGGAGGCAGCCATATGTTTCCCCTTGCAGGCCTGGGCCCTGCTAACAACTTTCTCTTATTTCTTTAATTTTTACAAAGTGGATCAGCAAATTATTATCAGGGTAGCCAATAGTGGCGACATTCATTACGCCACCACCATTACCAACGAAATGGAAAACTCCGCAATGGCACGTGGTACGGGTATTGCCAAGAGGAGCCCTGAGTACGTTTCTCAAAAAATGGAAGAAGGCAAGGCGGTCATTGCGTATACGCCCGATGGGGCCTGGGTAGGCTTTTGCTATATAGAAGCATGGGGAAAAGACGGATATGTGGCCAACAGCGGATTGATTGTTGCTCCCGAATATAGAAAAAGCGGTGTAGCTAAAAAGATCAAGAAAAGAATATTTGACCTGTCGAGAGAAAAATACCCCCATGCAAAAATCTTTGGCTTAACAACCGGCCTGGCGGTGATGAAAATCAACAGCGACCTGGGTTACGAACCGGTTACCTATTCTGAATTAACAGACGATGAACAGTTTTGGGCTGGCTGCAAAGCTTGCGTGAACTACGATGTGCTGATGAGCAAGGAAAGGAAAAATTGTTTTTGCACTGCCATGTTATACGACCCCGCCGATCATTATACTCCGCAGGAAACAGCGGCCGAATTTAAAAACAATTCGAAGTTGTACGAACGGTTTATGAAAATTAAACAGAGCCGCCTGATGAAGATGTTACGCAAAAAAGACAATAAAAACAATCCGGAAAAGAAGAATACAAAATCCCTTCTGCAGTTATTCTTCAACTTATAATTCTGCAAATTGATATAGAATATGAATCAAACAAATGCGACAACCGCAGATCAAAATACCGATACTGCCACTTTATTGAAAATTGGCAGTAAAGTAGTATTAGGTTTTAGCGGCGGTTTGGATACTACTTTTTGTGCAAAATATTTTACTGACGACAAAGGTTACGAAGTGCATAGCGTGGTGGTAAACACCGGCGGATTTAGTGACGATGAACTTGAAAAGATTGAACAACATGCTTATAAGCTGGGCGTAAAAACCCACACAACCGTTGACGCGGTAAAAAGTTACTACGACAGCATTATTAAATTTCTGGTGTATGGTAATGTGCTTAAAAATAACACGTACCCGTTAAGCGTAAGCGCCGAAAGATTGAGCCAGGCATTGCACATTGCGGAGCATGTAAAAAAGATGCAGGCCGAAGCAGTAGCACATGGCAGCACTGGTGCCGGTAACGACCAGGTTCGCTTCGATATGATCTTTAACATTTTGATACCCGGCGTTGAGATCATAACCCCCATTCGCGATATGAAGCTAAGCCGCGAACAAGAGATCGACTACCTGAAAAGCAAGGGTGTTGAAATGAATTTTGAAAAATCGGTTTATAGTATAAATAAAGGCTTATGGGGCACCAGTGTAGGCGGTAAAGAAACTTTGCATTCAAAGGGCATGCTGCCCGAAGAGGCGTGGCCTACACAGGTAACCAAAACCACAGGCGAAGAAGTAAGTCTTACTTTTGAGAAAGGCGAATTGGTGGCTGTAAACGATCAGGCGTTCGATCACCCGACAGCGGCAATTCAACACCTGCAAACCATTGCAGGCCCATTTGGCATTGGCCGGGATATTCATGTGGGCGATACCATTATTGGCATTAAGGGCCGGGTAGGCTTTGAAGCAGCCGCGCCCATGGTTATTTTAAAAGGGCATCACGCCCTGGAGAAACATGTGTTAACCAAATGGCAGTTAAACTGGAAAGACCAGTTGGCTATGTTTTATGGTAACTGGTTGCACGAAGGGCAAATTCTTGATCCGGTAATGCGCGATATAGAAGCCTTTTTGCAGAACAGCCAGCAAAATGTTTCGGGTAAGGTTTTTATTCAGTTGATGCCCTATCACTTTCAGGTGATCGGCATTGAAAGCGAATACGATTTAATGAGCAGTAAATTTGGCAAGTACGGCGAAATGAATAACGGCTGGAGCGGCCAGGATGTACGAGGATTTTCAAAAATATTTGGCAACCAGACAATGATCTGGAACCAGGTTAAAAACAGCGTTGAGGATAAGCAGGATATTTGAGCCGGTCTTTTTAACGCCTGTTAACAGCTCTTGTTGCAACAACTACCAGGGCACGCTTCAATACTTAGATTCCGGTTCAATAGGAGCTTCGGTCAATTCACCGAACAGAAAAATCTTTCAGGGCAACGCATTAATTAGTACCATAATCTGCTTACGTTTGTCCTGTTACTCCGGCTTTAGGGCAATTTTATCTACATAAAAAATTCAGGATAATGCAAACAACATCTCCTTCAGTAACTTCAAAAAGCAACCCTTTGCAAGTAGCGCAATGGGGGGCAGGCTGTCAGACTTATACCCTTTTAAATACAGGCGGCATGCTTATAAAACAGGAAACAATGCCTGCGGAAACAGAAGAACTGCTGCACTATCATAAACACTCGCAGCAGTATTTCTATATTTTAAAGGGCGAAGCGGTTTTTGAAATAGATGAAACGATTTGCATTGTACGCGAAGGCGAAGGCGTACAGATAACACCCGGACAAATGCACCGGATAATGAACAAACAATTGATTGCCCTTGAACTGCTGGTTTGTTCGCAGCCTTCTATTGAAAACGACAGATATAATTTAACATAATGACTATTAATGCAGGTATAGTGGGCGGAGCGGGCTACACTGGCGGCGAACTGATAAGAATATTATTAAACCATCCGCACGTAAACCTTCAGTTTGTACATAGCAAAAGCAATGCGGGCAAACCGCTTTATTCGGTACACCACGACCTGGTGGGCGAAACCGAAATGGAATTTGCCGAAGACCTGAGCACCAAAATAGATGTATTGTTTTTATGCGTTGGACATGGCGATGCAAAAGTATTTTTACAGGAGTTTGGCGGGTTTTTAAACGGCATAAGTCTGATAGATTTGTCGCAAGACTATCGCCTGAAAGTGGATGACCAGCTTGCTTCAATCGGTGACCAGCCATTTGTGTACGGCTTACCCGAATTGAACAAAGAAGCCATTAAAAAAGCTAAAAACATTGCCAATCCCGGCTGTTTCGCCACAGCCATTCAGTTAGGTTTGTTACCATTGGCTAAAGCCGGATTACTAAAGGATGTTTATACCACCGGCATTACCGGCAGCACCGGAGCAGGCCAGGGTTTGTCGGCTACGTCGCACTTTAGCTGGAGGGCCAATAATATTCAGGCGTACAAATCGCTGGCGCATCAACATGTAAAAGAGATCAAACAATCGCTCAATCAACTGCAAAACCCGCCAGACAAAAAGCATACGAACCACATTCAGTTAAATTTTGTTCCGTGGCGTGGCGATTTTGCCCGCGGTATTTATATCAGCTCTACACTTACCTGCACCTTATCGCTGCCCGAAGTCAACGATTTGTACCTTGATTTTTATAATGGACAGCCGTTTACCCATTTCAGCCCAAATATGATAGACCTGAAACAGGTAGTCAACACCAACAAGTGTTTAATACATGTTGAAAAGGTTGATGACAAGATTGTGGTTCATTCAACCACCGACAACCTTTTAAAAGGTGCCAGCGGCCAGGCCGTTCAAAATATGAACCTGATGTTTGGATTGGAGGAGACAGCCGGGCTGAAGCTGAAAGCATTGAGGTTTTAGAAGAAAGGTTTGGGGTGGAAGGTTTAAGGTGGAAGGTTTAGAAATAAGGTTTGGGGTTTGGGGTTTAAGGTGGAAGGTTTAGAAATAAGGTTTGGGGTTTAAGGTGGAAGGTATAGGGAAAACGAATTATCCAAAATAAAAATAAAATAAGAATGAGGGATTATAAGAAGCTGGATGTTTGGAAAAAATCGCATGAATTGTACATGCATGTCAGATTAAACATTTCGAAAAAATTTCCCCGGGAAGAAAGGTATGAATTGACATCTCAGTTGCTAAGAGCGTCTTTATCTGTTCCCTTAAACATAGTAGAAGGATGCGGCCGATTTACTGATAAAGAATTCGCCCGTTTTCTAGACAACTCGTTAGGCTCCACCAACGAAACAGATTATTGTTGTTTCGCCGCATCGGAATTAGGTTACATTACTGTTGAAGATTATAATAAAACAAACCAACTGATAAATGAGGTTAGAGCCATGTTGATTAGATTTCTTAAATTTCTCCGACAAGACATCAATCCAACTTCCGGGAAAATTTAATGACAAAATTTTTCCATAAAACCAAACACCTTAAACCTTAAACCCTACACCTCAAACTACACCCTACACCTTAAACCATACACCTAATTCAATCACTCATGACTCTCTTCGACGTTTACCCATTAAACAATATCACCATCATAGAGGCGCTTGGCTCTTATGTTTGGGATAATAAAGCAAAAAAATATTTAGATATGTATGGTGGCCATGCGGTCATCAGTATTGGCCATAGTCACCCGTATTGGGTAGAACGAATAGAAGAACAATTAAGCAAGATTGCGTTTTACAGTAACAGCGTTATCATCCCCATTCAGCAGCAACTGGCCGATAAACTGGGCGAAGTAAGCGGTAAAAGAAACTACCAACTATTTTTATGCAACAGCGGTGCCGAAGCAAATGAGAATGCTTTAAAGCTTGCATCGTTTTACAACAAAAGAAAAAAAATCATTTCGTTTACCAAAGCATTTCATGGCAGAACGTCGTTGGCGGTTGCGGCAACTGATAACCCTAAAATTATAGCCCCGGTTAACGAAACCGATAACATCATCTTTCTTCCTTTTAACGATGTAGATGCGCTTGAAAAATGCTTTGCCGAAATGGGTAATGAAATATCATCGGTTATTGTTGAAGGCATTCAAGGAGTTGGGGGTATTAATGTGGCTTCAAAAAAGTTTCTTCAAAAAATAAGGTCGCTTTGCAGCCAGTACAATGCGGTGTATATAGCCGATAGCGTGCAGTGCGGTTATGGTAGAAGCGGAAGGTTCTTCAGCCATGATTATGCCGGCGTGGATGCCGACATCTATACAATGGCCAAGGGTATGGGCAATGGGTTTCCGGTGGGTGGCATTATAATAGCCCCGCATTTAAAGCCCTGGCATGGAATGTTGGGCACCACCTTTGGCGGAAACCATTTAGCCTGCGCCGCAGCTTTGGCTGTACTTGAAATTATAGAACAGGACCGCCTGATGGCCAAAGCCAAAGAAACGGGCGATTACCTTCTGCAAGAATTAAATAATATCGAAGGCATCAAAAATGTTAGAGGGGCAGGATTGATGATAGGTTTTGATGTTCCCGAAGAATTAAAAGACCTGCGTAAAAACCTGTTGACCAAACATCATATTTTTACCGGAGAAGCTAAGCCAAATGTAATTCGTTTATTGCCTGCACTCAATTTAACCAAAGACCAGGCCGATGAATTTTTGACCGCCTTAAAAGCAGCCATCCAGTCAATAAAACACGCACCTGCTTTGGAATCGAAGAATGCCTGAATTATCTGACTAAATTTACCGGCTGCCAATATTGATGCGGTACAAGAGGGCGACCCCGCAAACCTGACGTGGGGCCGCAACGATGTTGATTGATTACCGTCAGCCTGGCCCAAAAAAAAAAATGCTAAATGAAAAATACAAGTTTTGATAATACGGCTAAAGCGCAACTTGTTAACGGAGGCTTTACGTCGGCAAAAAATGTTACCGATATTTCTGCGCTTGTTGCAAAAGCGCTTGCATATAAGGCCGATCCTTACAAAGACAAAGCTTTAGGTGCAAATAGAAGAATTGGATTGCTGTTTCTAAACCCCAGCCTCCGCACCCGCATAAGTACGCAGGTTGCTGCCCAAAACCTGGGTATGGACGCGATTGTTTTTAACGTTGACAAAGAAGGCTGGGCACTTGAATTTGAAGACGGAGCAATTATGGACGGCACAACGGTTGAGCATATTAAAGACGCGGCGCCGGTGCTGGGCAGTTATTTTGATATATTATGCATCAGAACTTTTCCATCGCTAAAAAGCCAGGAGGAAGATTATGCTGAAAACGTACTGTCAAAATTTATTCAGTTTGCCGGCGTACCCATCATAAGCCTTGAAAGTGCCACACTGCACCCCTTACAAAGCCTTACAGATATTATAACCATGCAGGAAATTAAGAAGCCCGGCAAAAAACCCAAAGTGGTTCTTACCTGGGCACCGCATGTAAAGCCGTTACCTCAATGCGTTTCAAACTCGTTTGCGCAATGGGTTAATGCGTGGGGCGAAGCAGACTTTGTGATTACGCACCCCGAAGGATATGAATTAGCCGAAGAATTTACCAAAGGCGCCACCATTACACACGACCAAAATGAAGCATTGGCCGACGCTGATTTTGTGTACGTTAAGAACTGGAGCAGTTACAATGATTACGGAAATATTTTATGCAGCGACCAATCGTGGATGTTGAATGTTGAAAAGATGCAACTGACTAATCAGGCCAAAGTAATGCATTGTTTACCCGTACGAAGAAATGTGGAGCTAAGTGATGAGATCTTAGACAGCGATTATAGCATTGTAACCCAACAGGCATCTAACCGGGTTTGGGCCGCACAGGCAGTCATTAGCGAGTTGTTGCATGCCTTGGGGACAGGGTAAAACCACCATTTTTTAGTAATTTTAGTAAAATCGTACTTATGAAAACTGTGAAGGGAGTTTACGAAAATGGAGAGATAAAATTGTTAGAAAAATCGCCTGTTACCGGTACTAAAAAAGTACTGGTTACATTTTTTGACACTGACGAAGATGAAGAAGAAATAAGAAGCAGTACACTCAATAAGCTTTCAATTTCATTTAAAGAATATTTAAATGATGAAAGGGAAGATTTATACCAGGAGTACCTAAAATAATCTAATGAGGGCAGGCGAAATAATAATTGCTTCTTTTTCTTTCACCGACTTAATTGGTTTTAAAGCCCGGCCAGCGGTTGTCATTACTGAAACGCCCGAATTGATTGATTTGATTGTTTGCATGATATCTTCAGTTGTACCCCACAAATTACATCCCCTTCATATACTCTTAGAGCCTGATAAAATCAACAATCTAAAAACGCAGTCAATAATTAAAGTTTATGGGATAGCTAAGATTGAAACTAAAATGGTCATTTCAGGAATTGGACAATTGAGTGCTGATAAAAATATTGAATTTGTACAAAAGTTTAAATCACTTATAAATTAGTTTTCCAAATATGCCCGAACTGTACATCATAAAAATTGGAGGAAATGTTATTGACAATAACGATGCACTGCAATCTTTTCTGGCAGATTTTGCAAAAGTAGATGGCCTCAAAATATTGGTGCATGGCGGCGGCAAAATAGCAACCCGGCTGGGCGAACAACTGGGCTTGCATGCCAATTACATTAATGGACGAAGAATAACCGACGATGCCACCATCGACCTGGTAACTATGGTATATGGCGGATTGGTTAACAAAAAGATGGTTGCCCAATTACAGGCCATCAACTGTAATGCCATCGGTTTAACCGGTGCAGATGCCAATATAATACCGGCAACAAAACGCCCGGTAACTGAAATTGATTTTGGCTGGGTAGGTGATGTTGAGAACAAAACGCTGAATGCAAAAAATTTAGCCGTTTTTCTTAATAATGGCTTTGTGCCCGTATTTGCTCCGCTTACGCACGATGGGTTAGGGCATATACTCAACACAAATGCCGACACCATTGCCTCCGCCCTTGCAGTTGCTTTGTCAGCAGATTATAAAGTTCGGCTGATCTATTGTTTCGAGAAAAAAGGCGTACTCGAAAATGTTGATGATGAATATTCCGTCATCTCCTTAATTGACAAAAACAAATACCAAAGTTTGCTGGCCGAAAACAAACTATTCGAGGGCATTTTGCCCAAACTGCACAATGCCTTTGCAGCGATTGATGCTGGTGTGCACGAAGTATTGATAGGCGATGCAAAAGACATCCTTCAAAATACTTCTGCTGAAACCAGCGGTACATTAATTAAACAATAAATGTTGCTAAACAAACCATATAGCGATGCTGTCGAATTATTGAAGCAGCTCATCACCATTCCTTCCTTTTCAAAACAGGAAGATGGAACTGCCGATTTATTACAGCGGTTTCTCGAAGAAAAGAGAATTCCCGCGCATCGGTTACAGAACAATGTTTGGGCGGTTAATCATTATTTCGATCCGGGCAAACCGACTATTCTTCTCAACTCACATCACGATACGGTAAAGCCCAACCCGCAATACACCAAAGACCCCTTTTCGCCCATTATTGAAAAAGAAAGGCTATTCGGGCTTGGCAGCAACGATGCAGGAGGTTGCCTGGTTAGTCTTGCCGCCGCGTTTGTCCATTTCTACAACCGGTCCGATCTTCAATACAATATCATTTTTGCCGCAACCGCCGAAGAGGAGATTAGCGGTCACAACGGCATTGAATTGTTTCTGAAAAATCAGGCATTAGATGATCTCTTAAAAGGTCGGCAATTTGATTGCGCTATTGTTGGCGAACCCACCAAAATGGATTTGGCCATAGCCGAAAAAGGTTTGATGGTTTTGGATGGAATAAGCTACGGCAAAGCAGGGCATGCGGCACGCGAAGAAGGTGAGAACGCCATTTACAAAGCCATGAAAGACATTGAATGGCTAAGCACCTACCAGTTTAAAAAAGTAAGCGAATGGCTGGGGCCGGTAAAAATGAGTGTAACGGTCATACACACCGAAAATAAAGCGCACAACATGGTGCCCTCGCAATGCAGCTTTGTGGTTGATGTTAGGGTTACCGAATTGTATACCCACGAAGAAATTTTAGAAACGATCAGCAAAAATATAAGCAGCCAGGTGGTGCCGCGCAGTATGCGAATGCGGTCAACCGGCATCTCTCCAAATCATCCGCTGGTAAAAGCGGGTATGGCGCAAAACAAAAAATGTTATGGTTCCCCTACCAGCAGCGATAAGGCGCTAATGCCGTTTGCGGCGCTAAAATGCGGGCCGGGCGATAGCGGCCGTAGCCATACTGCCGACGAGTTTATATATCTTCACGAAATAAACGACGGCATAAAAGGATATATAGAAATGCTGGAAAAGTTGGTTTTTCGGGAGAACTGTTTGAGGACTTTATGATACCGGCAGTTGTTTTTCATACCATCATCCTATCTGCCAGCCCCGTCATACTTGCGGGGTCGCAATCCGTTCATCATTCTGTTATAATGGAACATTTAACAACAACAATTAATCAGGATTTATAGATATGAAACTCTGGCAAAAAAACACCAATGTATCGCAAGCCGTTGAAACCTTTACCGTAGGCAACGACCGCCAAATGGATATGTACCTGGCACCATATGATGTGCAGGGATCGCTGGCACATATTACCATGCTGCAAAGCATTGGTTTGCTTACAGCAGAAGAACTGCAGATATTATCGGCCGAACTAAAAAAAATTTACCAAACCATACTTTCCGGCGATTTTAAACTGGAAGACGGGGTGGAAGATATTCACTCGCAGGTTGAATTAATGCTAACCCAAAGCCTGGGTGATGTTGGTAAAAAAATACACAGCGGCCGCAGCCGCAACGACCAGGTTTTGGTTGATATCAAATTATTTCTTCGCAGCGCCATTGAAGAATTGGTCAATAACATCCATCACCTTTTTGAGTTATTACAGCAAAAAAGTGAGGCTCATAAAAATGACCTGCTGCCCGGTTATACGCACCTTCAACTGGCCATGCCCTCTAGTTTCGGGCTCTGGCTGGGCGCTTATGCCGAAGGTTTGGCAGATGACGTCATCACTTTGCAATCAGCCTACAAGGTGGTCAATAAAAATCCGCTCGGCTCTGCTGCCGGCTATGGTTCGTCGTTTCCTTTAAACCGCACCATGACCACCCAATTGCTGGGTTTTGAACAATTGAACTACAACGTGGTCTATGCGCAAATGAGCCGCGGCAAAAGCGAACGGATCGTTGCGCAGGCGCTTAGTAATGTGGCTGCTACCCTTAATAAACTTAGTATGGATTGCTGCCTGTACATGAACCAGCATTTCAGCTTTATTTCGTTCCCCGACGAGCTAACCACAGGTTCATCCATTATGCCGCACAAAAAAAATCCGGATGTGTTCGAACTCATCAGGGCCAAGTGTAACCAGTTACAGGCATTGCCAAACGATATTACGTTATTAACAACCAACCTTACGTCGGGTTACCACCGCGACTTTCAGCTGCTGAAAGAATATCTTTTCCCGGCTTTTGTAACCCTAAACAATTGCCTTGATATGATGCACCTGATGATGAGTAACCTATCGGTGAAAAAAGACCTGTTGAAAAATGAGCAATTTAAATATTTGTTTAGCGTAGAAGAAGTAAATAAACTGGTGCTGCAGGGCCTTCCCTTTCGCGATGCTTATAAAAAAGTGGGCGGCGGGATAGAAGAAGGAAAATTTGAATACGATACCAATATCCACCACACCCACGAAGGCAGTATAGGTAATTTATGTACGCCCGAAATTGGCGTTATGATGAAAGAGGCGATTGCCGGGTTCGGATTTGAGCGGTATCACCACGCCATTGAAACATTATTGCAACCGTAAATTGATTTTTTGGGTAAAGTTTTTGAACCATTAAAAGAAAAGGGCAGATATTCAACTTGCTGCTTTTTTTGTTTAATACCCCGTAATTTTCTTTTCTTTAAACAACAATCTTAACCTTTTCCCATTCATCAACTTTGCGTTTGTGGAATATAAATTGATAACTTAGTTCAACAAGAAAATTTTTTTTGCATGCAGAGCAGTGGAATGATCAGTTTAGTTATCATCGTCGCCAACTTTTTGATTTCGTACAAAGGGTTTAAAGACCATTTATTTTACGACCGGTATTCTTTTAAGGTGGACAATATTCTGCTGTACAAAGAATACCAACGGATCGTAACATCCGGGTTTCTGCACGTAAACTGGATGCACCTGATCTTTAACATGCTGGCCTTTTACTTTTTTAGCTCCAGCCTTGAAAGCTCTATTGGCCCCATCAACTTTCTCATTATTTATTTTGCCGGCTTGATAGGGGGAAACCTGTTAACGCTGGTGCTGCATAAGTCCGACGGCGGCTATAGCTCGGTGGGCGCCTCGGGTGCTATTGCGGGTGTCATATTTACGTCCATCGCACTTTTTCCCGGCATGGGCATCGGCCTGTTCTTTTTACCTATTTCTATACCGGCCTGGCTTTTTGGGCTGATATATATTTTGTATTCCATTTATGGCATTCGGTCCAAACGCGACAATATAGGCCACGATGCCCACTTGGGCGGAGCGCTGGTAGGCATGGCCGTTGGGCTACTCATGTACCCGTCGGCATTCGCCAATAATATGGTCACCATATTGATCATTTCGCTGCCGGCCATTGCGTTTATCATCCTCATCATCAACCGGCCTTCCATTTTATTGATCAATAATCTTTTTTACAATAAACAGAAACAGCTAAATGTAGAAGACAGGTATAATTTAAAGAAAAGAGAAAAGGAGCTGGAGCTGGATGACATACTGGAGAAAATTCATAAAAAAGGAATGAACAGCCTTACCAGGAAAGAAAGAATGTTATTGAATGAATTTTCAAAACAAAAGCAATAAAAAA
>JBBRCW010000135.1:0-17041 GCA_038204535.1 Chitinophagales bacterium
CAATGGGTATTATTTTTATTTTACCTGCGGTTTTAATGACCACCCGCCCGGTTTGTGCCGATATTTCAGAAGGAGATTGAATAAGTTCCTGTGTATTTGCTTTTTGTATTTGCCCTGAGGTATCATTTGTAAACTTTGCAACGGCTTTATCAAACCGGTCCTTGCTAAAAGGCTTGAGGAGATAATCCACGGCATGAATTTCAAAGGCCTTTATGGCATACTCGTCATAGGCGGTTGTAAAAATAATTGCCGGCGGCTGTTCAATCAATTCAAGCATTTCAAATCCATTAATTTTAGGCATTTGAATGTCTAAAAACACCAGGTCGGGTTCAAATTGCTGAATGGCTTTCACCCCTTCGAATCCATCGCTGCATTCCTGCACCAGCTCAAATTCTTCATGATCAAACAAGTACTCTTTTACGATGCTTCTTGCCAAAGGCTCGTCATCAATAATTATTACTTTCATAAGGCGGGTTGTGGAATTACGATGGTTGTTGTAAAAATAGTTTGATTGACAGCCGTAGAAAGCAGGTTATTATTTGCAAATAGTAAATACAGCCGACGTTTCACCGAACTTAAGCCAAAGCCAGTGCCTTTGAGGGGCATGCTGGTTTCGCTGTCAAATGGGTTTGACACCTTAACCTGCAGATTGCCATTAACCACGTCGCTGTCAACTGAAATGGTTATTTCGCCCGTTGTATCATACAAACCAAATTTAATGGCATTCTCCACTATGGGCTGCAATAGCATAGCCGGAATTTTGGCCAGGCGGGCATTATCGGTTGTAAGTACTTCCGTTGCCAGCCGGTGGCCGAAACGTACTTTTTCTATATCTAGGTACAGCTGCAGCTGTTGTAATTCATCCTCAAGGCTCACCCATTGGTTTTCTTCTTTTCTTAAAGTTCCTCGCAAAAAGTCGGATAGCTGCTGTATCATGGTACGTGCTTTTTGAGGCTGCAATGTGATGAGTGCATTTATGGAATTGAGGCTATTGAATAAAAAATGCGGCTGTAACTGCTGCCGAAGGTTAAAAAGCTCCGCTTCTCTCGCCAGTTTTTCCGCTTCCGTTTTTCGCTCCTCAGTTTCTTTTTGGTCCTGGCTGGTGTACCACAGCATACTTATCAAAGCCATACATCCATTGATCAGAAAGCCATATGCGCCCCTGATAACAAACGATTTCGAAAAAAAAGTATCGTAGTCCGGTACGTTACCGGCAAATTGAATGATGATTGAGCGGCTTAGAAATAACCAGATCAGGGACAGTGTTACCACCAAAGCAGTTATATAAGTGTATTTGTTTTTTTGGGGGGTGTAATATTCAAAACTCCTGGCAATAATGGCGGAGAACGCAGCCAATAAAATATTGCTGATTGCGCTATCGGTTAAGGCCAGTTTCCACGAAAATCCAAAATGGTTTAAAACAATGGCCTGTGCCTCTGCCCAGCTAAACCAAAAGGTGTAGAAAATAATTTTAAACCGTAAAGGCTGAAATAGTGAAGTTGACACGATATTATATCAGTTTTAGCATTTTTCGGGTTTCGGTTTGCCCTAATGCGGCAGCGCAGATGTTCAATTGATTAATATGTTCTGCCGCGTTACTTACCTCGTTAATCCCTGAAAACAATTCGGCGCCATCTAACCAGTTACTCAATAACCAGATGTCGGTTACATTTATAAATATCCACTGAATCATTTGCCGATCACCGATGGAAAAAGCTGTTTGTTCGTTTTTGCCGATGACGCAGGCTTTCGTTAACGCGCTGGCTTCATCATCGGACTGTATTAACCTTATCTGGTTTTCAAAACGAACCGGCCCGGGTTGATGATCTATTATTTGAAAGACCATTTTTGCAAGATACCAATTCATAGCAGGTATGATTTAAGTGCTTCAAAATATGCCTGGGTTTATATTATAGATGGCGAAAGCCGTTCAAGCGTTAGTAGCTTCTTATTTCGATTCCACCAAAAAGGCAGGTTCCTTCCAGATACAGCACTTTTGACAGATTGTACATGGATGATACCGGGCGCTTGTCATCCACGCCGCCAAAAATTGCCACTACATTGCTTTGTATATCCCAATCGGGAGGAACAATGAGCTTTGTTCCGCCGAACATTGTAAAACAGTCGATCACCACTTTATTGTTAAAGTCTGCTTTGCTTAGGTTTATTTCAGAACCGCCCATAACGGAAACTATATCGCCGCCTTTAAAGTTTTTGCTAAGCACATTTTTCTTAACCCCGGCAAAAATGGCGGTTACATCCAACACATTGGCGCTGTCGGCATAGTTATCGGCCGGTGCATTATCCAAAGAAGCATCAAAAGTATTATCGGCGGCATCCGCCTGCTCAAATGCAACGCCACTTTCAAGGTTGTCGTTACCCTGGATGGCCCGTCTGCGGCTAAAATAACCTCCTGAAATGATAAAGAATCCCACCGCAATAAATAAGATTGGCCAAAAATAGGGACGCAGATAAAGATCATCACTTATACGGTCGGCTAAAAAAATACCTCCCACCAGAATTAAAATAAACCAGGGGCCTCTTTTAAAATTATGACGAAATCCCGAAACAATGCCTATTCCAACAAGCAAGACTGGCCAGGTAAAAAACCAGGAGGGAAAATCGACACCGGATTTTTGGGCCAACAATAACCCGCCTATAATTACGAAGAAAATGCCCAGAATAATATTTTTTTTGCCCCTGTTCTTTGGGCTCCATCTTTCGGATCTTTCTCTGTTAAATTGATAATTTCGCATGATTGATAATTTTAAAGCAAAGAAAGGAACCCCTGCCGGGCCGGACAAGCAGATATAGGCGGAAGTAAGACAAACAGCCGGTAAACGCAGGTAAAACTTCGGTAAAAAAATTGGCAGCTGGTAAAATGAAACCGCTGTGCAGCTAACACAAATAAAAAGACCGGCAAAAGATGGTTAACACCTTATTAGCCGGTTCTTTAGTAAAATAAAGCCTTAAGAATATTAGCTATCACAATGCAGCCGTCAATTTATATTCTTCTTAAAGATGCTGCAGTGCGCCTTTTATTGTGGCAGTTCCAGAGGTCAACAAGGCCAAACTTTCTTTGCTTGTTATATGTGGCGCCCAGATTTACATTTGTTGCAAGGGTTTCTTTTACTTCCTGTACTAATTGTCTTAGTTCTTCCCCTTCTATTTGCACGATAGAAGGCATAACATTTGTGTTCATCATTTTTGATTTAATTAAAAAGTTGTTGCAAGGCGGTGCAAAAAAGCAGTTCGTTAATATGCGGTCGAAGCAGGTCGTTAAAAGGAAAAATTATCCTGGGGTACGTACGATAATAGGATAATCTTTTGGGTTTCGGGGTGCAAATGTATAATCATTTCGCAATCCAAAATACATTGGTTTTATTATTTTAACATTTTGTCGAAAAAGTCATTTTTAAAATCGTATTATTCATCTCTTAAAACTATAAAGAAATCTTTCAATCTACTTATAAATACTGCATTTATAAGTAGTATAACTATCCCCATCGCAAAATGTTCAAAGAAGTATCAGATAAAACAGTTTCTATTATTTTATTAACATTCAGCCATGTTTCTATTTAACTAAACGCATCAATTTTTATAAAAAAATCTTAATTGCGCGTTGTCTTTTCTAAATAGAAATATTTTTAAAAACCGCCATTGACTGACAAAACAGATATCTTGAATTGCCGGATGACTGGCAGCTCAACCGGTTTGCAATTATGTGAATAGCTGGCTTTATACATCCTTTCAAAAAACATTCAGGCAAGTCTTAAATTTTATTTTTCTTAAACCAACTGCCCGCCTTAAAACGGTGATATTTATTAAAAAGTATGTCTATAAAGGTTAACTGTTATAAATTGCAAGGTTTTTAACAGTCTAATGTTTCTATAAGAACGAAGCGCATAGTATGAAAAGAGTAGTAATAACCGGATTAGGTGCCGTAACGCCATTAGGAAATTCTGTCAACGAATTTTGGGCAAATATCGTAGAGGGAAAAAGCGGCGCTGGCCCAATAACAAAATTTGATTGCTCTAAGTTTAAAACCAATTTTGCCTGCGAGGTTAAAGATTTTTCTCCAACCGACTATATCGATAAAAAAGAATTAAAGAAATACGATCTCTATACGCAATATGCCATTGCGGCCAGCGAACAGGCAATTGTTGATGCAGGACTTGATTTTGCCAATATGAGTGAAACCGACCGGTACGAAACAGGTGTAATTTGGGCATCGGGCAATGGCGGTATTGGCACGTTCGAAGAACAACTAAAGGAATTTAATAAAGGAGATGGCACACCTCGCTTTAATCCATACTTTATTCCAAAAATGATCGTCGATATTGCCGCCGGGGTTATATCCATGAGGCATAAACTTCATGGACCCAATTATTGCACGGTATCTGCCTGCGCATCGTCTAATACGGCCATCATAAACGCCTTTGATACCATTCGTCTTGGCAAAGCCAAAATTATGATTGCAGGGGGATCGGAAGCTGCCATTACAGAAGCATCGGTAGGTGGTTTTAATGCCGCCCAGGCCTTGTCGAAAAACAACGGGAATGCACAATCGGCCTCTATGCCTTTTGATAAAAAGAGAGATGGCTTTGTTATGGGCGAAGGTGCCGGAGCCTTGATTCTGGAAGAATATGAATATGCCATACAAAGAGGCGCTACAATACATGCCGAACTGGTGGGCGGTGGCATGGCCGGTGATGCTTATCATCTAACTGGCACTCCCCCCGATGGCCTGGGTGCCTACCTGGGAATGCTGAAAGCATTAAAAGACTCTAACATCACACCCGACAAAATAGATTATATAAATGCGCACGCCACCTCTACCGGGCAAGGCGACATCAGCGAACTTAAAGGAATTAAAAGGCTTTTTGGAGAATTGCCTGTAGCTATCAGCGGATCAAAATCCATGACCGGGCATTTATTAGGTGCAGCCGGCGCTATAGAAAGTATCATTAGTGTAATGGCTGTTAAAAATGACATTGTACCTGGCACTATTAATACCACCGAATTAGATGACCAAATACCCGAAGGGCTAAACCTGGTGATCGGTAATTCTATTAAACAGCCCGTCAATTATGTTTTAAACAACACCTTCGGGTTTGGGGGACATACTGCCAGTTCCATTTTTAAAAAATTCATTCCCTGAAAAGTAAATGAACGGGCAGAGGGCCACTCCATCGAATTATCATCGCCCAACTAAATAATTTTTTGATTATTATTCTTACAAAATATAATTTTGTAGAATAAATGATCGAAAACGAAGTCATATTAGATAAAATTGATCTTGCCATTTTGCGGCTGATGCAGGATAATGCCCGGATAAGCAATGCCGATATGGCGCGGGGATTGAGCATGGCACCTTCTGCCATTCTTGAGCGGGTAAAGAAGCTGGAGCAAAAAGAAGTGATTCTACAATATACCGCCCGGCTAAATCCGTTGGTTTTGCAGCAAAAACTGCTGGCTTTTATTTTTATGAAGTCGTCAGAAGGTTACGGCTGTAGTAATACAGGAAAACTGCTGGCAGAAATACCTGAAGTACAGGAGGTACACCATGTTGCAGGCGATGATTGTTACCTGATTAAAATTCGTACAGAAGATTCCGCATCTCTCATGGAATTAATGCGTACCCGGTTTAGCAATATCCCCAACATCGTTTCTACGCGTACAACGATCGTTCTGGAAACAGTTAAAGAAAAACAACAACTAATTATCTCTGAAAACTAAATTGATGGACCGCCCAATCACCACAGAGGTTTCCACGCTTAAAGTAGTTCTGGCATTTGCCATTTTATATATTGTTTGGGGTTCTACCTATTTTTTTATTCAAAGGGCCCTTGGCGGGTTTCCGCCATTGATACTTGGTTGTTTCAGATTTTTGCTTGCTGGCTTTATTTTGCTTGGATGGAGCCTGGCAAGGGGCGAAAAAGTATTTGTGCTAAAAAGCATTAAGACTGCCGCCATAACTGGGGTGATGCTTCTATTTGTAGGCAATGGAGCGGTAATTTGGGTTGAGCAGTTTATGCCAAGTGCTATGGTAGCTATCATTATTTCGTCTTCACCCATTTGGTTTATAGTTTTAGATAAACCAAAATGGAGTGAGAATTTCAAAAGTAAATCAACCATTGCCGGGTTGGCAATCGGATTTGGAGGCGTGCTGCTTTTGTTTGGCGAAAAAATAGCGTTAATTATTCATTCTGTAGGCGGCGGCGCCGAAATAGGCGGCATGTTTTTATTGATTTGCGGTGCAATCAGCTGGTCGGGCGGATCGCTGTATTCCAAGTACAAGACAATCAATGTTTCAGCATCAGTTAATTCATCGTGGCAAATGCTGGCTGCCGGTCTGGCTTTTTTACCCTTCGCCTTGCTCAACGGCGAAACGGCAAACTTTCATTTTTCGGAAGTTCCCACCAGTGCATGGGTGTCAATGGCCTATTTGGTATTTTTTGGTTCGATAGCGGGCTTCAGTGCGTATGTTTGGCTATTGAATGTAAGACCAGTTACCCAGGTAAGCACCTATGCCTATGTTAACCCGGTAGTAGCTGTTTTACTAGGTGTTTTTTTTGCCGGCGAACATATTACGCTTATACAGATCGCTGGATTGGCAACAATTTTGGCCAGCGTCTTTTTAATAAACCTGGTAAAGTATAGAAAAGAGAAAGTGGCAGCTAGAAAAGTGGCAGCATTGAATGCCGCCTTGCTGTAAGATCAGTACGTCAAGCCCGCCCCCAAATGCGTAACCACTAAAAACCACAGGAAACATTGATGCGTTTTCGCGATACTATTTTAGGAGGAAATTTTTTATAATTAAATGTTTTTGAAATCTCATTTCTAAAATCTAATTTCATGCGACATCCTAATAGTACCGGGAAACTCAATTTTAAATAAAACAAAAAATCGCATCACTTCCTGATACTTTTAGTTTATTGATTTTAGAGATAAATGGTCTATTATTTTTTTGTTTGACAACTTAAAAGAATATTTGTCAGATTTTCAAAACGAGGTCCCGTTATTCTTCTAAAATTCTCCGCTTCCAATATTCATTATGGATACTTGCTTCTATGAATTATTGCCTTTATTGAATATTTTAAATAGTCGCTTAAAATACCTAACCCCTAATAATTTGATATGATAGATTCTATTCTATACGTATTTATAAATATTTTACCATACTTCGCTATTATCGGTGTTTTACTGGTTGGTGTAAAATTTTACCTTTTCGTAAAACAAAAAACGAGCAGTTGGAAATCACAACACTTCCTGTTTTTTGACCATAGCCATGTTGAGACCTCCAATTCTGAGGATAGTAAGAAAAACAAATCTATTCAAAATCTCCTTTCGATTTTAATCGTCTCCTTTTTAGGTCTGTCTGTCGCCGGATTCTTGCTGAAAATGAAATTGGGCATTTAAAGGGATTTGATTTTACCCAACCGAAGATCAAAGCACTAATTGGTTAAATAGTCTGTCTATGGTATTGTCGGCACAATCGCATAAGCCCGGATGAACAGGCGAGCTTTGTACCACCGTGCTGCGTTTGGCAGTCAGCCATCTAAAGCGGGAAGCTGCCGGGAGTTTTCCTATTTCGCCACTTCCTTCGGCTCCCTTGCAAATCAACTCAAATGCGTGCAGCCTTTCTGATATTTCCTGCAGATTTACCGAGGCATCCAGCGCCAGTAATTTTTCTGATGGCACGCAATACCGGGTTTGTAGAAACTTATCCGCATGGCAATACAATATAATGCCAACGTTAATGAATTCCTCTCTTTCAACGCGTGGCACTATCCTTAAGACAGCATATTCATATAAGTTCTTTTCTGGCATTTTGGGCTTCGTTAACGAATTGATGGGATGATTGTAAGCGGTTATGTAAGAAAGATGAATAGATGGCTCTTTTGTATTCAGCTGTTTCGGATGAATGGCTATCGGCCAGGTAACTATCCGGTATCAGCGAAACGATTTCATCAATTTTCTGAACGGTCAAAATGGCTTTACATTCAGCATCTGCTGCAATTAATTCTGACGCATAAGGCAGCAATACATGGTCTTTTACCATGGGAAAAGGTTTATTGCTTTGCTGTGCCAGATTTTGCCACGAATGATGAAAATAGAGCGCCGCTCCATGATCTATAAGCCAAAGATCTCCCCGCCACATTAATAAATTTGTATTACGAACGGTACGGTCAACATTAGTCAATAAACAATCAAGCCAAACGATTGTGCTGGCAAGTTTTGCTGAAATATTGTTAACAACCGGATCGAAAGTTATGGCACCCGAAAGGTAGTGCAAGGCCACATTTTGTCCCACACTAGCCTTTAAAAGGTCTTGTATCTCTTCATCGGGTTCGGTTCTGCCAAAGGCCTCATCTAAATTTGCCAATACAATTTCGGGCACCTTTAAACCCAATGCCCTGGCAATTTCGCCGCCAATCAATTCGGCAATAAGGGCCTTTACCCCCTGCCCTGCTCCCCTGAATTTTAATACGTACAAGAACCCGTCATCGGCCTCGGCTATTGCAGGCAGCGACCCGCCTTCGCGAAGCGGTGTAACATATCGAACAACACTGACTGTTCTTATTTCAATAGGCTGATGATCCATAATTAATGAAGTTGGCCGGATATTAAACGCCAAAATAAACCATTGCAAGGTAAATGCCTTATTCAAAAATTTGACGCACCGGCATTTGAATGCAATCGACTTGACAGGATTATATCTTTTTGAGCCTTAACGCTTAATTATCCTTTACGTAAAGTTAGCCCCGGGTTCGGTTAGCGCAATGCAACTAAATTTTTGCCAGATCTTTAATCATTGTAACCCACCGAAAATATTTGTAGAAAATCATCAGCGCATGGCTCATGAGGTGCAGCGCACCACAATATTTGCATTAAAACATACCCGGCAAATTGTTAGTTAATATTTCGGTGCGCTGCACCTTAGATTGAGACGCAATTTTATTGGCTACAAATATTGGGGTGCTGTGCACCAAAAAAGTAAATTCGATTGTCAATTTTTCCCTCACCTGACTTTATTAAAATACCTTGTGGAAGAAGGCGCAACTGAAAATAAGCTAATAAGGGTATTGTGAGGATAGTTACATCTGGCTTTTTACTAAGGTTTAAACCAAATGGAAAATATGCATTTCAAAACCCGAAAAATTGACAACTTGTTGTAAAGTTTTTTGAACTAAGCGCCTTTTTCGCTAAGGAAACAATTGCTGATATTTAAACCCGCGCCTTTCGGAGGGGCAAGCACAAAGAACAGCCAAGGGAAACCCCCACACAGAGAAGAAGGAAGTGTTTCTCTGTGTACTCTAAGCAAGTCTCAATAGCTTCTGCTAAGGCTATTAAACCCAGGATATTCATTCTACATCAACCTTAGTAAAAAACAATATTGGTGCAGAAAACCTTATTATTTAGATAGCGGTATGTCAAAGGCTCCTTCTGTAAACCACATTGACTGGTAATTAGTCAAATTGTCCGTATTTCATGTAATTTTAATTGCAGGCATTGTCTTGCTGCAGGCTATTCTTCCGGGCAGCATATTGGCAGCCGGAATAAGATGCAAAAAATTGCTTGCTATATCATCTTTCTTATTAATTCCAGTTTGCTTATGGTCAATGGGCAGGATATCGAACTCTTAAACGATGGCCCTTATGTTTTTTATTCTGCAGACAGCATCATTGTAAAAAACATAGTGCGCAAAAACAGCCGGTCCATAGTTGTACAAAAGTCCTACTCTCATAAGGACAAACACAACGCTATTCTATATATCAATTTTTCTAAAAATAAAAAATGGAACTTTTCCACCAAACTGAAACCAACCCTGGCCGTTGAGCCTTCCACCTGGAAACAACCGGGGAAGCTGATCGTTTTTTCGGATATTGAAGGGGAATTTGAGGCGTTCAGAAATTTACTGGTCTATAATAAAGTGATTGACAAAAATTATAACTGGACTTTTGGCAAAGGCCACCTGGTAATTTGCGGCGATCTGTTTGACCGGGGCCTGCATGTAACCGAACAACTCTGGCTGCTGTATAAATTAGAACAGGACGCAAAGGCGCAGGGTGGCTATGTGCATGTTTTATTGGGCAACCACGACATTATGAACCTTAGCGGAGACGTGCGTTATGTACAGCCTGTTTACTTTCAAAATGCGGTAACGCTGCAAACCAGCTATTCAAATCTATACGACCAGAATACCGAATTAGGCAGGTGGCTGCGAACTAAAAATATAATTGAAAAGGTGGGTGATTTTTTGTTCTTACACGCAGGCATCTCGCCACAGGTTAACCAGTTACAAATGTCAATCGACAGTATCAACACGCTTTGCCGTCCTTTTTATGATAAAAGTGGCGATGCGGAAATGGATAACCAACCGCTTATTTCTTCCTTTTTCTTAGAAAATTCTCCTTTTTGGTATCGCGGTTATTTTACCAATCCTATGGCCACACAAAACCAGATTGATAGTACATTGAAATTATTTGATGTTAAACAAATTATTGTTGGACATACGATTGTGCCAACCAATATCGGCTCGTATCATCAGGATAAGGTGATAGGAATTGACGTAAATCAACACGATTCAAAACACCAGGGAATACTTTTTAAAAACGGTGTTTGGTCGATAGTAAATTATTCGGGCAAATTAAAAAAATTGAAAAGCTATTGATACAATCAGCCGTTTATATAAATGGCTCCAAATCTTCCCCCAATTTATTTCCGCCGGGTTATTTTTTTAAAAAAATTTTTCAATTACACAATAAGAACAAGATAAGTTCGTTGTAAACCATGATATGCGAAGCTTTTTCTATATTATATTGATTGTCCTTGCCAGTCTACCGGGTTTGTCGCAGTATGATGTACCTGCCTTTGTGCATGGTTATCAGCGTGTTAAAATTGACAGCCTTAACGCGCTATCCGAAAAAATATTGCTTAAGAACCCCGAACAATCCAGAGAACTTGCCAAAACCGCGCTGTTACATGCCAGGCAAATAGAATATCAGCAGGGAATTGGAGAGAGTTTTAAAAATATTGGCAATTCTTATTGGGCGCAATCCAATTACCCTGTTTGCCTCTATTATCTCAACACCGCCGTTTCGTATTTAAAAGATGATTCTTCCAATCTTGCCAAATGCTATAGCACAATGGCCCGGGCCAATTCAGACTCTCATAACTTTTTGGCGGCTGATTCTTTATTCTCAAAGGCAACGCAATTTGCCGGTGAAAGAAAAAAAATACTTTGCATTATTTCAACAGAAAAATCGGCGATGTACCGTTCGCAGAAAAAATTTGATCAAAGTTTTGAAGAAGCGCAAAAGGCCCTGACAATGGCAGTAATGCTACACGACGAACGAAACATAGCAATTTTGTATTCCCGTATTTTTTCGCTGTTCGTTGATAAAAAGCAATATAGCGTTGCATCCAAATGGTTAGATACAGCCTTAATTTTAAGCGTCCGCAACCAAAACAACCGGCTGACGGCTTGTAATTGTATAATTGGTTCGCACCTGCAAATGGTTCAGAAAAATTATGATAAAGCCATCCCAATGGCTGAAAAGGGTTTACAGCTTGCCAATAGCATTGGCGCCATTGAATTGGCCTCTAATGCCAGCTACATTTTATATAAAACGTATGAAGCAAAGGACGATCCTATACTTACTTTGACCTATTACAAAAAATACCAGCAGTTTCACGATACCCTGAATGCCAGGAACAATAGAAAGAGTTTTCAAATACTAAAGGAGAATGCTGCTTCAAACGAAGACCTGGAGATAATTGATGAATTACAGGACATAATTGCGCATAATGGCTTTGTTTTTGCAGCACAACGCAATGTTATTTTTCTGCTGGCAACATTAATGGTATTACTTATCGGATTGCTTGCAATAGGAATGTACTATTACAAACGAAAGAAACAACTTAACCACCAGTTGCAAAAAACTAATGACGAAATTCTGGATCAAAAGGAAATCATAAGTCAGCAAGCAGAAAATTTAAAGCAATTAAATAGTTCTAAAGACCGGATAATGGGTATATTAGGCCATGATCTGCGGACACCTGTCATGAATTTACGATCGCTGGTTACCCTGGCCAATGAAGATATTATATCGCAGAAGGAATTTCAGGAGTTGCTTAAAACCCTGGTACCGGCCCTTAATGCGGCGGAGCTTACTTTAAACAACCTGATGAAATGGTCAGACAGCCAGAAAACAACCTCAAAAATCGTTAGCCTGCCAGTTGACCTTTTGCAAATTTTACAGGAAGTTGAAACCATTTTTCAATACCCGTTGGAGCAAAAAAATCTGCAACTGATTTACGAAATAAATACCACAGGTAAGGCGATTGCCGACGAAAACCACCTTAAAGCTATTTTACATAACCTGGTTAGCAATGCAATTAAATTTACACCATTCAATGGATTGATCAGGTTATCCGTTTACACTAAAGACGAAAAACTATTTGTTGAAGTACAAGACACTGGTATGGGTATGAAAAAGGAGGTTGTTGACAATCTGTTTAATTTAAATGGCGGTTTTACAACCAGGGGAACCAATGGCGAAAATGGCACAGGCATGGGCCTGCAATTGTGCCATGAACTGGCAACCCGCAATGCCGGAGAAATATGGGCATCCTCTACCCTCGGGCAAGGAACCACCTTTTACCTGAGCCTTCCGTTGTCGTTAAATTAATTACTTTTTAATTTGAAGAACGCTCAAAATATAATTACCCCGCCAGATTGCAACTGCTTCTGGCCGGGGTAAATTTTTCAATGGAAAAAATCCTGGTGTTAGCCGTTCACACTGGCCATCATAGCTTCAGGGTAACGCAAACCTGCCGCCACTCCTTTGGGGGCAATCGCATCAATCTCCGCTAGTTCATCTGTTGTTATTTCAACACCAACAGCGCCTGCATTTTCTTCCAGGTATTTTATTTTTTTAGTACCGGGAATGGGGAAAATATGCTCGCCCTGCGCCATTACCCAAGCAAGCGCCAATTGAGAAGTGGTACAACCCTTTTTTTCAGCGATCTGGCTAATCTTATTGACCATCTCAATATTCTTATCAAAATTTTCGCCCTGAAAACGCGGCGAGTGACGGCGGTAATCGTCCTCAGCAAGATCTTCGAACTGTTTGAAATGCCCTGTTAAAAAACCCCTGCCCAACGGGCTGTAGGCAACAAAGGCGATACCCAATTCTTTACAGGCCGCCAATACGCCGTCTTCGGGATCACGGCTCCATATCGAATATTCTGATTGCAGTGCGGTAATCGGATGGACAGCATGCGCCTTTCTTAAAGTTTCCACGCTTACTTCGCTCAAACCAATCCCTTTTATCTTTCCCTCCTCCACCAGTTTTGCCATGGCACCCACGGTCTCTTCTATAGGCGTTGCCGGATCCTTGCGATGCAGGTAATACAAGTCGATCTCATCAACCCCCAGCCGCTTCAGACTGCCTTCTACCGACGAACGGACATAATCGGGTTTGCCATTGAAACCTCTCTTTGACGGATCGTCGGGGTTACGCAAAATCCCAAACTTAGTTGCCAGTGTAACTTCCTCCCGTTTTCCCCTGATGGCTTTACCCACCAGTTCTTCGTTTATATAAGGGCCATACATATCGGCAGTATCTAAAAAGGTAATACCCATATCCAGTGCCCTGTGTATTACAATAATGGACTGGTCATCGTTTGTCTGGCCATAAAATTCGCTCATACCCATACATCCCAGGCCTATTTGCGATGCCCGCAGCCCCTGGCTACCCAGTGGTTTTAATTTCATAATCAACTATTTTTTTAAAGATACAATTGAAAACAGGAAGACAATAAAAACCGTACCGGAAGAAAGAACACTAATAAGTTTGAACTATAGCGGAGCGGGTATGTTATAGAATTATAAACGCCTGTTTTAGCTTTATTCTGCCGCATTGTCACATTAAAGTAGTTTTTGTTAAAAACACATAGCGTGGATAAGTCAAAAATTCATTTAACAGGAATTGGAAGTAAATTTGCCGATTAGGAATGCAAACTGGTTTAAAAACCAACATACAATCATATAAATAAATCAATTTTTATGGCTTTAGAATTCACAGATGCGAACTTTCAATCGACCGTGATTGACAGCGAAAAATTAAGCGTTGTAGATTTTTGGGCTGAATGGTGTGGCCCTTGTCGCGCTATTGGTCCGGTAGTAGAAGAATTAGCAAAAGACTACGATGGCAAAATAAATGTAGGTAAAGTAAATGTTGACCACAACCCCGAAATAAGCGTTAAATATGGCATTACTTCCATACCCGCTATCCTTTTCATAAAAGGCGGCCAGGTGGTTGACAAACAAATTGGCGCCGTTCCTAAGTCAGTTTTAGACAAAAAAATTCAGGCGCATTTATAATCGCATTTCATTAAAAAAAAAGCTCCGATAATTTTGGGGCTTTTTTTTTAAAATGACACTTCTTCCAGTGTCTGAAAGACATGGCCTGCGATGCAACACTCTTTTAAGAAATACTTCAGCCCTCATTGCACATCTGCCGAATAACAATTTTATCCTGCTGATTTACACTGATTGTTTCGCTGATTCACGCTGATTTTTATTTCTACGGCTGCTAAAATCCGAGGCAAATTCTGCGGGCATCTGCGGGAAACTTTTGGTGCCGCTGTGGGTGTTCTTCACCAACAGCTATTTCGCCCATCTATTTGCAGGTTTATAGCCGTTTTACGTGCTCATTAGGTTGACGCCTATGCGATTTTATCGGGAAGGGATCCGTTGTGGTTACGGTGGGATTTCTTCCCGATCAAAATCGCGATCGGAATGACATGGGAAGTTGGAAAGACATGAGAAGTTGAAATAACAAGCCATGTGTCCCGACTAATAAAAATGTTGAAAAACACAGTCAGGTCATACCTACTGAAAAACCATCCGCCAAACACCAGCCAGCCGACATGCAGAAAC
Source organism: Chitinophagales bacterium (assembly GCA_038204535.1). Classification (GTDB taxonomy): domain Bacteria; phylum Bacteroidota; class Bacteroidia; order Chitinophagales; family Chitinophagaceae; genus Segetibacter. The sequence goes on from JBBRCW010000135.1 coordinate 14,954, forward strand.
CCTATACCTGCACAATTAAAACCCCATAGGCAGGCTGCCGATACTTCAGTCAATCCCGATTGCTATGCTATCGGGACTTAAATCGAACCACCGCGAAAATAAACAGTCAGACTGCTTGCCAAATTTCAGTCGCGGCGCGTCGTTTAAGCCCTATATGTTGCGTTCGTGCTGTTCTCGCTATGAAACACTGTCGTTTGAGTTAAGTGGTGTCGTTAGGTAATGGATATAACACCGGTTGAAAAATCTGCGGACAGAATTTGTTTAAGTTTTTTACGAAGCACGTGGAAGTCGTTTGGTTTGGTGAGAAAAAATTGTGCTCCAAATTCTTTTGACAATTCATTGTCGCGTAGATTATTGGATGTGGATTATATGACAACTGGAATTTCGTTTAACTGATTTTCTTTTTTGATCTGAATTAGAAAATCAAAGCCGTTCATAACAGGCATGTTGAGGTCAAGAAAGATAATGTCGGGTAAAGAGGCGCTTACTTTTAATTTATCAAGCGCAATTTTACCGTTTGTAGCTGTCTCGCACTGCAGTGTTGGATTTATAGATTCAATGACTTCTTTAAACATAAACTGGTCGTCTTCGTCATCATCTATTAAGAATATTTTTTTCATGCTGTTGGTATGTATATAGTGAATGTAGAACCTATATTGGGTTTTCCTTCTACTATAATAAACCCATTGTGATTGGTTACAGTTTTTTTGACAATCCCTAAACCAATACCTGTTCCTGAATATTCATTCTTTTCCTGAAGCCGCTGAAGGAGTTCAAAGATTTTATTTGCATTTTCCTGTCAAAACCAATTCCGTTCTCTGCAATTTTTATGGCGTAATATTCTAGTTGTTTTATTGCTGACGGATGCACTGTTTTATTTCCATGAATGCGTTCAGCAGTAATTTTGCCAGGTGGTCTAGTTTTCCAGTTGATTTGTTTCGATTATTTTATTTATCGGAAGATAAATGTTGAACGATGCGCCTTTGCCTTCCTCTCCTTCAGCTTCTATAAATCCATTATGCGCTTCTGCAATTTTCTGGCAGATGGAAAGGCCAATTCCGGTGCCAATGTATTTTTTGCCATGAAAACGTTGAAACATTCTGAACAGGTCTTTTTTATAAGCCGGGTTAAAGCCAACACCGTTATCGGCCACGGTAATTTTATAATAATCATGTGCGCTATCGTACCCGGCGTCCTTCATGGTTTTTTCATCAACTAACTTGCTGCTGATGCTGATAACCGGTGGCCTGTCTTCCTTGGTAAATTTCAGCGAGTTGTTTATAAGATTTTCAAATAACTGCTTTATCAGAAACGTAATGCCTTGTATCACCGGCAGGTTTTTCCATTGCAGGCGCCCTCCTTTCTCTTCTATGCTTTCTTTTAGGTCGGTTTGTATTTCGTCGAGTAATTCGTTCAAATCAATATTCACCAATTGTTTTTCTTCATTTATAACTTTGGTATAGGACAACAGGGCATCAATTAGGTTTTGCATGCGGGCTGCCGAACTTTGCATGCGAAGGATGTTTGTTGTTACCAATTCAGGTAAATCGGCCTGGTGTTTTTGTAAAATGATGGAAGCATAAATTTGAATTTTGCGCAGCGGTTCTTTTAAATCGTGGGTGCTAATCCAGTTCATATTTTCAAGTTCTTCATTAGCTTTCTTCAGTCTTTCGTTCAGGTTCAGGTAGCGGCGTTCTTCCTCCTGCATATCGGCCAAATAAAACTGGTGTTGAATGTAGGAGCAGATGACGGCCGCTGCTTTGATTTCGGGCTTTTGCCATGGTTCACTTTGTCCTTTAACGGCCTCTTTCCACAACGCAAAAGATTTGCGTGGGCTAAGGCTTTGGTTTTCCGCATCTATGTTCATTGCTTTTGATGGATCACCGCCCCAGTTCACTGTTTTTTCCACCTCCTGCCTTATCCAGGCTATGCCATTTATAGATTGCCTACCTATTGGCAGGTAAACCACACCGGCTACCTGGCTGCCTAAACCTGCGGCCTGGGGATAGCTATCGGCAAGCTTTGAGGTTTGAAAAATGCCATCTTCTATTGAAGTGTGGAGCCAATTCATTAATCCCTTTAATTTTT
>JBBRCW010000136.1:0-17039 GCA_038204535.1 Chitinophagales bacterium
CGTTATCTTTTAAATATTTCCGGTTCACCTTATTGCCAAAAATGGTATCAGCTAATACTTTTTCAGGATAACATCCGTATATCTCTTTGTATGCTTCTACACTTTCTTTTAAGCGGGTTCCTTCATTAAAATTATCCCAGCTAATGTTTTGCACATGTGCGTAACCATCTTTAAGCATTACGAGTTGTTTACTGCCAAACTCTGTCTGTACACGGTCTTTGCCGCGTGGCATGGGCCGTACATGTGGCTGGTAGATGCTCACTATACGGTGCTCAATGCTTCGCTTATCTTCATTAAACATTTCTTGTTGCTGCCGGAGAACTTCATGTATGACCTGCAACAGTTTCCGGTCTCTTTTGCTTAATGATAACTTTAAAGCATCCCCTTGCTCTAGCAGTTTGTCGATATACTTTATATCTCTTGATACATACTGCAACTGGCTGCGTAAGCCTTTTCGTATGTCTCTCTTTGTCTTCTTTTTCTTTTTGGCAATGGTAAGGTATTGCTGACGCGCTTTGTTTTTATACATGCGTGGTTGACGCAACCCGCCTTGTTTGCAAATCTGCTTAATCATTCTCTCTAATTGCTGGCGGCTTTCATTTAACAGCTTCAGATCGGTGGGATATTCTATTTGCTGCTCAGCTACGGTTGCATCAAGCAGAAGGGTTCCGCTATTGGCCGCAGATGCATTGTTTTCATCAGCAGTACCATCGGTCTTGTTATTGTTTGATTGCTCACTGTTGGGTTCTGTAGGTGTAGCGATGTTTTGATCAGCATCAGTGCAACTAGCAGAACGCAAGCTTTCATTATCTGATGACAGGGGATCGCTTTTATCTTTTGCTGGTATTTGAATAATACCGGCTTCCTGAAGCACTAACAGGTTGAACGCTTCCATTATATCTTGACCTAAACGATAACGGATGCTTACCATTAGTGATGGATCGAAAGGCTCCCTGGTAGTAAAACTGCTCAGCCCTATCCCGCACGTGCGGGACAGGTACATGTTTTCCTGTATCTGTGCCACTATTTCACGATCATCTATGTTAAGCATATGCTTGATGATGACAGCACCGATAACCATACGGGCACTAAGAGAAGGTGCACCAAAATCGTTGCTCATCTTTCTATAGTAAATATTAGCCAGCTTATCCCAGGGGATGGAATGGGCTAACTTTACCCAGCGATTATTTTTATCCAAGTGTTGCCAAAAAGGTGTTTCAAAACCTGGGAGAGTAAGTTGCGCCTGTGGAGTATAACGGATCATAATGTGCAAGGGTTTTATACCGTTAGGACAATTATCCTTGCACTTTTGCTTCATTTACTACTAATAAAGTTATTGACAGTTGTGGATTACAGCGTTATTCAGCAGACCCTAAATAGAGGGGACAATTTTAAATCTGTGGTAAGCAAGTTCTTATTATTCACAGTTCATTATTTTTTCTTTTTTTGGGGACGGGCTGAAGAATATGGATTGGACAGCCGTTGCGACGCTCCGTTCAACGGAATTTCTTGTTTAAGCTTTCTCAAATAATTTTCATTGAACCACTAAGCCACGAAGAAAAGTAAGTTGCACAAAGATTTTCTTAGTGAACTTTTTAATCCTTTGTGCCTTTGTGCTTCTAATGTAGGTTTATTAGAAATGCGTAGAATAATGTGCTTATTCTACGCGTTTTTTGCGTAGATAGAAGTCTACTGCGAAGAATAATCAGTAAGTTTGCCGCAAATAGTGCGAAGAATGGTAAAATATATTTACCAACATGACGGCTGGCCTCGCTTTCACTGGATGGAAGAAAAGATTTCTCCCATGCTTGCCGGGGTGCGACATATACAGGGCAAACTTCTTGGCCGAATGGAGGGGTTAGGCTTTCACCTGCAAAGTGAAGCTACGCTGCAAAACCTCACGCTTGATGTACTCAAATCCAGTGAAATAGAAGGTGAAATTTTAAATGCTGAACAGGTAAGGTCTTCCATAGCAAGAAGGCTGGGAATGGATATAGCCGGTCTTGTGCCCAGCGACCGCCATGTAGATGGCGTGGTTGAAATGATGCTGGATGCTACACAAAACCAGGATAATGCACTTTTGGAAGAACGTTTGTTTAGCTGGCACGCAGCCTTGTTTCCGGGCGGGTACAGTGGTATGCACAAGATAGTGGTTGGCAATTGGCGTACCAATACCAAAGACGACCCGATGCAGGTAATATCAGGCGCTTTGGGAAAAGAAAAAATTCACTTCAAGGCGCCGGATGCAGAAGTGGTGGATGAAGAAATGCGTGCCTTTTTAAACTGGTTTAATAGTAAAACCGCTATAGACCCTGTTTTGAAAGCAGCTATAGCGCATATTTGGTTTGTAACCATACACCCTTTTGAAGATGGTAATGGGCGTATTGCCAGGGCTATCACTGATTTGCAATTGGCAAGGTCAGAAAAAACCACGCAACGGTTTTACAGTATGTCGGCGCAGATACGTGCAGAGAGCAAAGCGTATTATGACATACTTGCAAGCACCCAAAAAGGGGCGCTTGATATAACAAACTGGTTGTACTGGTTTTTGAACTGCCTGAACAATGCACTTACTGCCACGAATGAAACGCTTGCAGGCATATTGCATAAAAGCAGTTTTTGGGAACAGCATAAAGCAACAAGGTTAAATGAAAGACAGAGTTTCATGCTCAATAAAATGCTGGATAATTTTGATGGCAAACTTACCTCCTCCAAATGGGCAAAGATGACCAGTAGTTCGCAAGACACGGCAATCAGGGATATTCAGGATTTAATAGAAAAAAATATCCTGGCAAAAGAACCTTCAGGCGGCAGAAGTACCAATTATTTGCTTGCTAAAATTTGAGGTTTTGTCCATGCTTTTTTCTTTTTTTGGGGACGGGCGGAGGAAATTCTATTAAGCATCGTTGCCACGCTCGCTTGTACTGTAACGCATTATTTGGCGTGGCAGTTTACCCTGAGCTTGCCGAAGGGTCACTCACTTGTACCTGTGGATTTTCTATTCTGCTTTTTTAATACTTTTTCTTAGGCTTTTAAAGATTGTTGAAGCAATGGATGTGCTTAACAATTCCGGCATAAAGCCGGTGAATTAACTAATTGAGCTGAAAATGTTTTTTACAATAAGCTCATTGTATATAGCGTTACAGCATCAGTTAATTGCATTTTGATTTTATCCCATGTAGTTTCATTGTCATTTGTATCAGGGTCAATTTCTGTATCTGCTTTTTCAAAATCAGTTAAACTGTGAATAATAAAACCAATATCAATCTGCGGAAATTTTGAAGAAAATATTTTCATCATTTCAGAAAGCGGGTAATCTTTAAGCAACGACGCAATATCCCAGTAATCCTTTTTTGCAGTACGGTTACTTGCAGCTTGCAACTTCATTGGAATGAGGTCTTCAACGCTCAATAATCTTATTCCTTCAGTTATATCAAAAGCGTTCAGCCATGGAAATGGATATAAAACAAAATCAACTTTTATATCATTAATGGTAAATATCATTGTTTGATTTTGCTCAAACAATAATTCCGCAGTTGAAAACTTTTTTGTAATAATTTGAAATACTGAATTTGTGTTGAAATTGATATTTGTAAAAAAATCTAAATCTACTGAAACCCTGTGCCCCATTCTTAAAGCTAAACTAGTGCCTCCACCTAAAGCAAATGATTCCAGTTCATTTATTGCACAGATTTCTTTTAATAATTCCAGGGTAGCGGGTGCAACTGCATTTTGTTGTAGCATTTAAAATCATTTTTTTTCAGGTGCAGAATGATACATAAAAAACTAAGCACTGACTGGCGTAAATAGCCGGCATTTACAATTTCTTTTCGTATGCGTTGCAATCCATAGAACTTCATAATAGCAACCTGGTCTTTCCATGTACCGTAATTGAAAACTTTTTCCATTACATGTAAGGAGTTTTTTTCAAAGTCAATGTCAGCAAAGCGCACATCCCAAAATGCTTTTTGTGAAATATCAGGGTTTTGCATAATCAAAGCTAAATCAGAAAAACTTACCACGCGGATGCTCCTATAAAACTGCTTAATCCTCACCAAGCGGATGTCCTTTTGGATAACGATGATAGACATTGTAATATGCCATTACTTCCGAAGATGGTTTTTTATATCGTGCTTCTTCGTATTCTGATTTATATATGTCCTCAAACTGTTGTTGCAGCTTTTCTGTTTCATTTTGCTGCTTCTCTTTTTCCAGTTGCTTTTTAACCGCTTCTGCAGGGTTATAATTTGCCATATTATCTTGTGTATCTTCATCTTTATTAAAGCTGATTAAACCCATTCGCGGAAACGAATACTCCCAATCTAAATTCTTTGCAGCAAGCTTTTTAAAAATAAATTCATACACCGGCGTAAGGTCGGCTCTTTCTTGCCTGAAAATGCCGCCCATATAGAAATCTATGTAATCAAAAATTTTATCAGCAACAAGCTGCTGCTTATTAATTACATCTGCAATAAAACCACCCGAACCTCTCCATGAGCCTAAATCATAACTTTCTGCATTTTCATTAAATACGGTATGATTGTTAGAAAATATATTCCAGATACAATCGCCAAAAATGGAAACCATCTCATACCGCTCATCTACAGGTTCAGTTTTTAAATCTTTTACAAATTCTTCAAAGCTCCCGACCGGCTTAATCTCTGCCTGTTTATTTCTAACTCTGTGCAGGTGTGCAATGTTCTCACTCATTTGGCAATACTCTTTATACTGCTGTTCGGGTGCCGGGTGAAATATCAAAGAAAGCGGCGAATTTGCAAACCCATCCGGTGCCACCGTTTGCAACAATTCCGGTATTAATTGAAATAATTCAATCAACAATGCTTCGCAAACATCTTCCGGCAGTTCCTTGTATTCCATTTAAGCAAGATACAAATTGATATGATTAGATTTGAATGTGAAGCACAAGCAGTTGATGTTGTTAGATGTACTTAAAACCTGGAGTCCATGCTTTTTTTTGACAGGCAGGAGAATAAGGATTAGACATTCTTTTATCATTTGGAATGTCCCGAAACTTGCTTGGGGGCACTTGTACTTCCATTATTAATCAATATGAAAGATTACATATTGAAGCATGGAAAGCGCAAGGCCACCTGTTATCTATACCCTTCTGGGGTTTGGCAGTCGCAACGGCCTCAATTGTTATAATGGTAAAAATAGTTTGCTGTTTACCCAAGAGCAAATTAATTTGCAGGATAATAAAGTAGTACCACTGGCGAAAACTGCTACCAAATGCCAAACCAAACACCTTCTCCTTGTTTATGATGCTACCACTAATTAGACCATGGAAATGCTGGGTTTTAAAGAAAACAAACTGAAACAATCTGAATCAATATGAAACCAACATTAACCAGCCAGGCAAAGTATTTTCGTTTCCAGTTTGTTGGCTTTCTATTTCTTTCCTTATTTTCAAATGCCCAGGTATGGACGCCCATTACGGGCCTGCCCACTTCAGAAGAATTAAAGTCGGTTAAGTTCATTGATGCGCTTACCGGTTGGGTAGCGGGCGGCAACGGCACCATACTAAAAACAACGGATGGCGGCAACAACTGGTCGCTGCAAACATCGGGTACCAATAATATTTTACGCAGCATTTTCTTTTTAGATGCTAATAATGGCTGGGCATGCGGCGATGGGGGCACCATAATAACCACCAGTAATGGTGGTGCCACATGGACAGCGCAGGCATCTCCATACACAAGCCAGTATTATTCTGTCAGGTTTGTAAATACTACAACAGGCTGGATTACAGGGAAGGGTAGCATATTGCTAAAAACTACCAATGGCGGAAGCACCTGGACACAACAAATGAGCCAGGGCATGGATATGTGGGGACTTGAAATGCAGGGCACAACTACTGGTTGGGCATGTGGTGGATTTAATAGTCAAAAAGGTAGCCCTTCTCTGATAAAAACAACCAATGGCACCAATTGGACTTTTCAAACTAATTCGGGCGTAAGTACCTTTACAGCCTTTAACGATATTCGGTTTACAGATGCCAACAATGGCTGGCTGGTTGGTGGTAATGGTCTCATCAGGCACACAACAAATGGTGGGGCCACCACCTGGACGGCGCAGACAAGCGGAACCCAATACGAATTGTTGGGGGTAGATTTTATTGATGCTAATGTAGGTTATGCCTGTGGCAGGCAGGGCATTATTATTGCCACCAAAAATGGCGGCGCCAATTGGTATGCGCAAAGTTCGGGTTATACTTCGGGTACATTGTGGGAGGTTGATATGATAGATGCCACAAAGGGCTTTGCTGTTGGCGACAATGGTCTCATACTTCGATACAATGTCTATACACCTGCGCAACCCATCGTTTTATTACAACCCGGTAAGGGCGGCGATATTTTTCAGATAACCACGGCACGTTACATCATCTGGCAGGCGCAGGCAAGCATTGCCAATGTAAAAATTGAGTACAGCACCACAGGCAATAATGGGCCGTGGACCACCATTGTAAACTCCACGCCAGCCGCCAATGGAAGTTATGCATGGATAGTTCCAGGCACCCCTTCTGTAAATTGTTATGTACGCATTTCAAATACAGCCAACAGCAGTATGAATGCAATAAGTACAGCACCGTTTTATATTACCAGTACGCCATATGGTAAAGACTATTCAGTTTTGACATCTGCTGACGTAAGTATTTCTCCACCGCGAATTACGGTTTCGTGGGTGAATGATGTAAATGCTTTGTCGTACGATGTATATAAAAAATTACCTGCCGATGCAGCATGGACAAACCTGGGAATGCTTGCCGGCACAACAAATAATTATGTGGACGATGCTGTTTCGCCAGGGATAATTTATGAATACAAGATCGTAAAAACTACGCCGCTAATCACAGGCTATGGATATGTGTATTCTGGCATAAATATTACGGCGCCGGATGCCAGGGGTACAATGTTGCTGGCGGTCAATAATAGTTTTTCAACCTACATACAACCCGAGATTGACCAGCTAACAAACGACCTTGTGGGTGATGGCTGGAAAGTGATACAGAAAAATTTTGCACCCACCACAAAAGATACCGCAGTAAAAAGCTGGGTAATCAGCGAATACAATAAGCCCGGTGCCAACGTAAGATCGCTTTTGATTGTCGGGCATTTTGCCATTCCATATTCAGGCAACTTTGCACCCGATGGACACGCCGAAAGAATTGGAGCACAGCCTGCAGATGTCCACTATGCAGACATTGATGGAGCATGGACCGATAACACCGTTATTACTACAACAACAGGTGCAATTTATACGCCCAATGCACCGGGCGATGGCAGGTGGGATCAAAGCAAGATCCCCTCACCTGTTGAATTGCAGGTGGGCCGCATAGATATGTATAATATGACCGGCTTTGCTTTGAGCGAAGCGGATCTAATTAAACAGTACCTGCATAAGAATCATGCATACAGACACAAGATGATCAACCCGGCGCGACGGGCTTTTATGAATACCGTACTCGATAATTCAGGTTTTCATACTTCGGCAGGGGCATGGAGGAGTTTTGCTCCAATGCTTGGCAGCACAAACATCGGTGTAATAAATTCAGGGGGTTGTACAGGCGCTGGCAACTGCAACAATTTTATAGATTCACTGCAAAACAACTCTTACCTGTGGACCTATATGGCAGGTGGCGGAAGCGATACAAGTTGCGCCGATCCTGTGTTCACCAGTTCGCAATGTATCAACAAAACGATTAACACCGTTTTCATGCAATTGTATGGAAGTTATTTTGTGGAATGGGCCAAAGGAGGCATTTCAACCACTACTAATCATTTGTTACGGGCACCACTGGCCAATGAAGGAATGCCCCTGGCCACCTGCTGGACCGGGATAAGTCCCAGGTGGTATTTTCATCACATGGGGCTCGGAGAAACCATCGGTTATTCACTTATGCAAAGCCAAAACAACACCGGCATTTATGATCCGGGAAATAATTCGTTGTTGGGTGGTGTGCACATGGTATTAATGGGCGACCCTACTTTACGATTGCATATGGTGTTTCCCGTTTCAAATCTTACTGCTACACAGGTTGGATCATCGGTTCAATTAAACTGGAATGCCTCTGCTGACGATAATATTATTGGCTACAATATTTACCGCTCCGATACCATCACCGGAACTTTCTCCAAACTAAATTCATCAATCATTCAAACAACTTCTTTTACCGATACCATGCCATCCGTAACCACAAACAATGTGTACATGATTAGAGCAGTAAAATCGGAGGTATCTGCTTCTGGCCTTTATCAAAATATGAGCGAAGGAATTTTTTCGACAAAAGCAGTTAATCCTGTATTTACTTTTAGTGGCAATGGAAATTGGAGTGATGCAAATAATTGGAACAACAACCTGCCACCACCAACAACATTACCTGCCGGCTTCACAATTATTATTAACCATGCACCCGGAGGCCAATGCGTTTTAGATATAGCACAAATTTTGACTTCAGGTGGAAGCATCGTTATAAACACTGGAAAACAATTATTACTTCCGGGTAATTTGATTAGTCAATAAAATATACGGTATCATTTTTTCTACGGGTACTCTTTTATTATAAAAACAAAACTACTTTTAGTTTCATCCTACATCAGGTTTAATACGATTTTATTGCTTAGATATCGTCATTAGTCTTTCTTTACAGTAACAAGACAAATTGTAATAGCAGCTTGGAAAACCGGTGTGACTTCGGTAACTTGTAATATCACTTTTTTGAATATAAATATTGAAGTACCCAGGTAAGCTGAAAGATCGTTTGTTTGGTAACACATAAACTTTTGAGTTAACCATCAAAACCCTGTTTGTATGCCCATCTACATGGATCGACACGATGTTTCTGAAGCCGTTACAGCAGAAAATGTTGCCGAACTACACCAGCAGGATTTAAAAATCCAGGATCAATTTGGATGCAGGGGTTTGACCTATTGGTTTGATGATAAAAGGAAAACGGCCTTTTGTTTAATTGAAGCTCCTGATGAAAAGCATCTGCTTGCAATGCACAATAATGCCCACGGGCAGGTGCCGCATAGCATTATCGAAGTAGATGCCAGCATTGTAGAATCCTTTTTAGGGCGAATTGAAGATCCGGTAAAAGCGCAAAACACTGCTTTAAATATTATCAACGATCCCGCCTTTAGAACCATACTGTTTGTGCAGTTAGATGAGTTGGCGGTGATACAAAATAATTCACTTCAATTTAAAACTGCCATTGCCTCTTTTAAAGAATCTATACCCGGAATAGTAAATTCCTATGATGGCAAATTGGTAAAGCAAGGTGGCAGCCAGTTGTTGATTTCTTTTCATTCCGTCTCCAACGGCGTGCATGCAGCTATAGATTTACTTGCTTTATATAAACACCTTACCAAAGATGTTAAGCAGGAAAAACGCCTTATTAAAATAGGTGTAAGCGCCGGGGTTCCGGTAACTGATAAGAAGTTAATTTTTGAAGACGCGATAAGATCGGCAGAAAGGATGTGCCACTATATCCCTGGTGAAATGGTGGTATCATCGGAGGTAAGGGATTTGTACAACAGCGAAAATGCAAAAGCGATGGAGGAGGTAAAAAGTATTTTCGCCCTTTCGCCTGCTGATGAAAATTTTTTCACCAGCATACTCAACTATACCGAAAAAAACTGGACGAATGATGATTTGAAAGCGGACGATTTTTGTAAACCCACCGGCTGCAGCAAATCGCAATTGTATCGCAAATTGATTGCACTCACCGGCCAGTCTCCCAACACCTTTATAAAAGAATATCGACTTGCCGAAGCTTTAAAGTTATTGAATAAAAAAACCGGGAACGTTTCGGAAATTGCTTTTGAAACCGGTTTTACCAGCCCCTCCTATTTTTCAAAATGTTTTCTAAAAAGATATGGCATTGCCCCATCTGACTATCTCCATTTCAAGGCAGAACCTCAATAGACCTGCCCATAGGCTGAATGAAATTTACCTGCATTTGAACTAAAAGTGACAGCCTTCGCATTTATGGTGGAGTAGCTTTGAAACCGACAGCGAGCTTTTATTGCATGTAGATTTCTACCTAAGATTTACATCATCCATGCCTCGCCTATTTAATCAATTATAAAACGACTAGCCATGAATCAAATTCTTTTTGAACGACTGGGAAGCACCGCAGGCATCACCGCAATAGTGGATGATGTTGTTGATGCGCACATGAAAAACCCGTCCATCAGTGCGCGGTTTTTACCCTACCTGGAACAGCCGGAAAAATTAGCCGTCATAAAACGCCACACTATTGATTTTTTTAGTGCGGGAAGCGGAGCGCAAATTGCATACACCGGCAGAGACATGCCCACCACGCACAAAGGCATGAATATAAGCCCGGCCGAATACATGCATGTGGTGGATGATATTTTGCAGGTATTGGACAAACATACCATTGATGATGAATCTAAAAAAGATGTGCTGGCTATACTGTGGTCACTGAAGGGGATGATCATTGCTCAATAAAAATTCTACTCAAAACTTTAAACCAAAATGTAATGTCAAAAAATGTAAAAGATGTGGATAAGGCAGCGATTGATGCTTTGGCCGCACAGATCAGGGGAGACATTGTACTTCCAAATGATGGCAATTATGATGAAACGCGAAAAGTTTATAATGGCATGATCAATAAGCATCCGGGCATGTTTGTTAAATGCGCGGATGTTGCGGATGTTATATACGCTGTAAATTTTGGCAGGGAAAACAATTTATTGGTAGCGGTAAGAGGCGGAGGCCATAACGGAGGTGGTTTGGGATTGTGTGATGAAGGGTTGGTGATCGATTTGTCGGGGCTGAAATTTGTACGGGTTGACACCACTGATAACACGGTGAGCGTTGGCGGTGGAAATGTATGGGGAGAAGTAGATCATGCCACCCATCCCTTCGGGCTGGCGGTTCCGGCCGGAATTATTTCGACAACAGGAGTAGGAGGTTTAACACTTGGTGGTGGTGTGGGTCATTTATCAAGAAAATATGGGCTTACTATCGACAACCTGCTTGAAGCGGACATGGTGTTGGCGGATGGTTCGTTTGTAACCGTAAATGCCGATCAAAATAGCGACCTGTATTGGGCTATCCGGGGTGGAGGTGGAAATTTTGGAATAGTAACGGCATTTAAATTCCAGGCACACCCGGTAAAAAATGTTTTTGGCGGGCCAACTTTATGGCCCATCGAAAAAACGAATGAGATCATGAAATGGTACCACGAATTCATTAATAATGCCCCGGATGAATTAAATGGCTTTATTGCTACCATGATCATACCCGGCCCTCCCTTCCCCGAGGCGCTACACCTAAAGCAGTTTTGCGGCATTGTGTGGTGTTACGTAGGCGACATGGACAAAGCGGAAGAAATCTTTAAGCCAATACTGTCCATGGATCCCGTTTTTCAGCATGTGGGCGAAATGCCTTACCCTTCCATACAAACATTATTCGATGGCTTGTTTCCCCCCGGTTTGCAATGGTATTGGAGAGCAGACTTCTTTAACGAAATAGGGCCGGACCTAAGCGCTAAGCATAAAGAATTTGGATCGAATATACCCACACCACTCTCTCAAATGCATATGTACCCAATTAGTGGTGCAGCCGGCAGAGTGGCAAAAGATGCAACGCCCTGGACTTACAGAGATGCCAAATATGCCGGCGTAATTGTGGGTGTTGATCCCGATGCTTCTAATGCAGAAAAAATAACAAACTGGTGTAAAGATTATTGGGAAGCGCTGCACCCCTATTCTTCAGGTGGCGCCTACTTAAACTTTATCATGAACGAAGGCCAGGACCGGATAAAGGCAAGCTACAAGGGCAATTACGAACGGCTTGTAAAAATTAAGAAGCAATACGATCCGCAAAACTTTTTTCGGGTCAACCAAAATATTGTACCGTAAGAAAGGTGCTGCTGCATTGTGACATTACTGAATAGGATCTTGTTATAGTATTTCTTTTGCCTTTACCAACTTCATATAGTTTTAACATGAAAATACCAGGCATCAAATGGAAGATCATTACCCGCAGATACTTAATACTCAGGAGATACATAATTGAAGAATGAAATGGAAGCTTTGAATGGATTTTGCAATTATTAAACAATGCCGGATTTGGTTATTATACGCAAACTCCGGCTCACCATGGTATCCATTTGCCTCTGCCGCTGTCCTGCGGAAAAAAGCATTGACGGTAAATGAATATTTTTTTACCTTTCTTATAAAAATTGCAAACATGAGCAACACTTTAAAATCCAAAATATACCGAATGCTGCAAGGCATTGATGATGAAGTGGTATTAAACCAGGTGATGGAAGATGTTACTTTTTATTCGTCCAAAAAGGACATTGTTGAAAATCTCACTTCCGAACAAATTAAAGAATTAGATAAAGCTTTAGAGGAGGCGGATAAAAAAGAAACCATTTCGTGGGACGACTTTAAAACGGAAATGAATGAATTGAGAAAAAAATAGTCCTCGCCAAACGATTTCGCAACAACACGCTGAACATATACCAGTACCTGCAAACAAACTTCTCTGTTAAAGTTGCCGATCAATTTCTTGTCAACCTCGAGTCAAGAATTTATTTTATTGCCGAAAATCCTACGATTGGTAAACTATCAGAAAAACAACCAAACGTTCGAAGTGTCTTATTTACTCCTCACAACCAAATATTTTATAGATATCAAAATGATGTAGTAGAAATTCTTTGCCTTTTTGATATGAGAAAAAACCCTCGCAAAAAGCCGTATTAGTATTCAAAGGTTTGTTAGTCATAACGGATTATATCATGGATATTCAGGCGAATATATAAACGCTGGCCTCCCGAAAACCATGTAAGGTCAGCGTTTTCTTTTGTCTCTCATGTAGTCCTGGGAATATCTAAGAGCGCTAACCGAAGTCTGCGACTACGGTTGAAAATGTTGTCTCGATTGAATCGGGCATTTAGTGACTATTTGCTGAGCCCTTTGAAGTGTATGGCCCAAAAATATCTTTCACAAGGCATTTTTCGCTACTATCGTCCAGTATGATGATATAGTAATTTTTCCCGCCGGGCAAAACACGCACCACAATGTGGCCTTGCTGGCTTTTGTAAGAATTATCGACCAGCGGACCGATCACCAGTTTGGTTGCCTCCATCATGTTGGTGGCAAAAAGGTGGGGTTTGGTTTCGTTGAGGTAAGGCGATGTTGCCCGTATTAACACCTCATGGCCGGGATGATCGGCTGTCCAGGTTTGCTGTATCCATACACGCGGTTTAAAAGTCTTCACCTGGAATTCATTTACTGCATCCCTGTTTCCATGATGATCCATGGTGACCACATCCACTTGGCCCACTGCTTTTGCCACAGGTGTTTCCACATCGCGCCAGGGGGCATCTCCCAAAAATACATTGCCCGGACAATCACCGCCCGTGTAGTAAGTAAATGGGCCATAATGCATCACCAAAACGTTGCTCAGTGTATTTTCGTCGGGCCAGGTTTTCTTATTTGCAGGGTCAATGGCAGCAAAATGCTGTTGAACCGAACTGTCCTTACCCGTCCAGATAAGGCCATTGGATTTGGCGTTGCGGATATAAAACCCGGGAAATTGTTTCGGATAGTGTTGTAAAGTGAGCTGCGATGTTACACCGGCTTTTAAAGGCAACGTCTGCATACCTTTTTGCTGCTGCGCCTTTATGAACGACTGGTAATTAGCCCATGTTTTTATATATCCATCAGCCTTGCCTGCCAGGATAGTATCCATAGTAACAGGATAATTGGGATCGCGGTGCAACAAATGATGAATAGGAATAAGTTCGCCTACACCCGTGATGCCTGCCAATGCATATTGTCCGTTGGCCGACATTGGCGCCTCGTTATACCAACTACCAAAATGGTCGTCGTGAAAATGCGAAATGACGGCAAAGTCTATAACCGCTTTGCCTTTAAAGGGAGAAACTCTTTTTATGTAATCCGCTATCCATTCATAGGGGTGTTTGGTATTATTAGGGCGGATAACGGTGTTTCGTTTCGAGGTAGTCCGGGGGCTGGTCGGGTCCATCTCACCCGCATCAAACAACACCGTGGTACCATCGGGCAAAATATAAAAAGCAGCATTTCCTCTGCCTGTATTAATGTGGTGAAGGTCCAGATACCCTTGCTGCCAGGCCGGCAATGGTTTGCCAATTTCGGCTACGGGTTGAGACTGGCTGATTAGACAGGTTAACAGGAAAATAAGCAAGGTTACATTTTTCATGCGGCTGGCAGGGTTCGTTAAGTTTGACGCGACGGCAATTTTGGTACATTCCCAAAGTTATAAGTAATAAGCTAACCGTAGTCTGCGACGATTTAAAATTAGAAGGACGATTGAATCGGGAATTTATAACGAATGCCAGCCATTACCCAATTACGATAATAATATGTAAATATTGAAATCAGACAAAGTTTACCCCGCCTCCCCCATTTTTACCAGCTCTGCTTTATAAAATGCCATCATAAACACTTCGCCTTAAAAAATTACCAATAATTTTCGAACGCTTACCAGTAGTAACACTCAAAATCACAACAATAAAATATCCGATGCGGATAACCCTGTCATTTCAGCAATTTCGTTTTCCGAAAAGCCTTTATGTTTCATTTTCCTGGCTATTTCAAGTTTTACTTGGTGTTCTCCTTCGACTCTTCCTTCGAGTCTTGCTTCGAGTTTTCCCTCAATAATGCCTTCCATTTTTCCTTCAAGCTTACCCTCATCAAAGGCTGTATCAATGGTATTTTTATAGTCTCTTGAAATTTTTAGTTTCATTTCATTTTGGTACAACTCGGCCTCGCTCATTCTTGCAGTCTCAGCTTTATCAATTGTCTTCATAAATATTTTGTCTTTAAAAATTTAGCAACAATTATCGAACATCTGTCAGGTGCACTACCTCAAAATCACAACAATAAAATATCCGAGGCTGATAACCCTGTCATTTCTGCAATTTCGTCAACCGAAAGGCCTTTCTGCTTCATTTTCCTGGCTATTTCAAGTACTTTAAGTTGGCCCTCAATTATTCCTTCAATTTTTCCCTTGAGCTTACCCTCATCAAAGGCAGTATCAACGGTATTTTTATAGTCTCTGGAAATTTTTAATTTCATTTCATTTTGGTACTACCCGGTCTCCCCATTTTTGCCCGTTCTGTTTCAAATTCCTTCATGAAAACATCCTTTTTAAAAACTACCGGTAATTTCTGTACCCCTATAAAGTGAACCACCCAAAATCATAACATTAAAATATCCGATGCTGATAACCCTGTCATCTCTGCAATTTCGTCAACCGAAAGGCCTTTATGCTTCATTTTCCTGGCTATTTCAAGTTTTCCTTTAAGTTGGCCCTCAATTATGCCCTCAATTATGCCCTCAATTTTTCCTTCAATTTTTCCTTCAATTTTTCCTTCGATTTTTCCTTCAATTTTTCCTTCAATTTTTCCTTCAATTTTTCCCTCAAGCTTACCCTCATCAAAAGCCGTATCAACGGTATTTTTATAGTCTCTGTATATTTTTAAATTCATCTCATAATCGTACAATTCGGCCTCCCCCATTTTTGCCAGTTCTGCTTTCTCAAATGCCTTCATAAATACGTCGTCTTTAAAAATTGAGGGTATCGATTGAAAATCTTCCAGGTGTTTAATGAAATACAACCACTTGTCTAAGCGGGTTTTGAGAGCTTCCTCCGGCTTTGAGAAATTAGGCATTTCCAGGTACACATAAGTCAGTTTATCATAAAACGTTTTTCCGTTCTGGTTCTTTAGCTGAATGGTATGCACCACTTCACTTTTTTCGGGTTCGCTTTCATAATCATCAAAAGTAAAATCGAGTATCCCCACGCAATACACAGCTTTCAGATTATAGTTCCAATTTCCTTTTTCTGCCTGCTCCCTTATGGGAAACGTGGAGTAGTAAATCGTCCTTTCCTTGAAAAAATTTTGCCGGGCTTTTTGAAGTTCTACTATAAACTTTTCACCTTTTTCATTTTCACAATAAATATCGTAAATGGCTTTCCTGTCACTCTCGGTTTGGCCAAGCTGCTCAGTATTCTTAAAGGATAAATCAACAATCTTATTTTGAATAGGCAACAGCGCATTTAGAAAATCGATTAGCAGGGGTATGCTGGCCTCCTCGCCAAAGATTTTCTTAAACCCGAAGTCGGTAAAAGGGTTAATGTATTTTGCTTTCATTCAAAAAATATTTAAAACAAAAATACTGCTTTAAAACCGGGGATTGCATGACCAGTGAAATCATGCAATTAAACACGTCAGCAAACTTCTTCATCAGCCAATTTATCTAAAGCGTTCATTTGTGATTTAATCGTTTCCCACGGCTTGTGAACCGGCTTGTTTTTTAAATCATTCAGTTTTTCAGGCAAGGTCTTTTCCTCATCGGGCTTTTTATTGCCCGGTGTGTGATGCATCTCCAAATGATCATATTGAACATCTTTATTTTCCTCCTTGCCTTTATCTGCCTTATTGTTTTTCATAAAAACCATTTATATAAAGCTACAAAAAAGGCCGCTGGTAAATACCGGCAGCCTTTATCGTAACATAAATTCAGAGACAGGCTATATTACCACATTGATCATTTTGTTTTTTACATAAATGATCTTCTTTGGCGCTTTGCCTTCCAGCCATTTTTGCACCACTTCATTCTGCAATACTTGTTGCTCTACTTCGGGCTGGCTGATGTCGAGTGGCAGGTTAAGGCTCGACCGCACTTTACCATTAATGCTGACAGGGTATTCTTTGCTGCTTTCCACCAGGTATTTTTCCTGAAGTTGCGGGTAGGTGGCATTAAGTATGGAAGCTGCGCCCGATGTGACCTCTGTCCTCCCCTCGCCAAAAGACTGGTCAGGTTCTCCGGAGGCGTGGGACAAAGAAAGCATCTGGTATAATTCTTCGGCGATGTGCGGCGCATAAGGCGTTATCAAAATCAACAGCGGTTCCAATATTGCCCGCTTATGACACTTCATATCGCCCAACTCGTTTGTCGCAATCATAAAACCACTGACGGCCGTATTGA
>JBBRCW010000137.1:0-17004 GCA_038204535.1 Chitinophagales bacterium
GCGAAAAGAGTTCAGATTAATGGAGTTGTTTGCAAAGGGTGTGATGAAGGTGGTGGGTGTTTTCCTTATTGGCAGCCTTAGAAAATATAAGGGAATACAGGGAAGGACAGTAGCAAAAGCGATGGTGCAAGCCGCAAAACTGCCCCCTTCGGGTGCCGGGGTTTATGAGTACAATGCCATTACGAACTTGGCGGCAGGCCAGTAACTTTATAAGTTGGCTAAGAAAATCGAATAAAATTTTTGCATTGATGGCCGCTATATTTTTAACCGGTATATTAAGATGGAAGAAGTACAATTCAGAAAATTATCAATCGACCTGCCAAGACAGCCCGTTTACGATCAGCGGCCCTGGTTATGGGCAGGTATTGCGTTCGCCGTTTCAATATTATTGCTGATTGCGGGTGCATACATTCAACACAGGAAACAGATGGATTACGGGACAAAAGAACAAATGCCCGGCCAGCATATCAATACCTATTGACTACATTTTTTTTGCATTTTTCTGGTCAGTTTGCAAATCGTCCCGAAAAATAATTTACATATAAAATGATTAAACTATTACTTTCCTTTATCCTGTTGCTTGTTTGTAAAAATTCCTTTTCGCAGCAAATGGAGTATGAGCCAGGTGCAATGGCCATTACTTTGCCATTGGGTGGAAACGCATTTGCTACAGGCAGCGAGCCAAATGTTGGAGATATTGGAAAAAATGGAATTGAAAACTGGACCGACAACAAAAAAACTTTTAATGCTTACGTATATTTTGCCAGGCCGGGCATTGTAAAGCTTTGGGTGGTGGCAAGCAATGGTAATGGAAGCAGCCGCATTAGCATTAGCTATAATGGAACTTTTACAGAAGCGAATATTTATGGTCCTATCGAAAAGCAATACTATGCCGGGGAATGGAATATACAGGACAGCGGTTATGCCCGATTTACTATTGCCGGTCTTAATAAGTCGGGAAATGCCTTCGCAAATATTTCAAACCTCCATTTTAGCGGCCCGGCAATTGATGCCAACACGGCATTTGTAAAAAATAATGAAGGCAACTTTTTTCATTGGGGAAGACGCGGGCCATCGGTACATTTAAATTATACTCCGCCCGAAGGTTCGGATGTGGAATGGTTTTATAATGAAGTCACTGTTCCCGAAGGAGAGGATGTTATTGGTTCTTATTTTATGGCCAATGGTTTTGGGGAAGGTTATTTTGGCATCCAGGTAAATTCGCCCACCGAACGCAGGGTGTTGTTTTCGGTGTGGAGCCCTTATAAAACAGATGACCCTAAAAGCATTCCGGATAATCAAAAAATTAAGTTGCTTAAAAAAGGAGCGGAAGTGCACAGCGGCGAATTTGGTAACGAGGGTTCGGGCGGACAAAGCTATTTACGCTACAACTGGAAAGCGGGCACCACTTATAAATTCCTCTTGCATTGTCAGCCGGATAATAAAGGCCATACTACTTACACCGCCTGGTTTTACGCACCCGAAGAAGGCCAATGGAAACTGATGGCAAGTTTTATGCGTCCCGCAACCAACACTTACTTAAAACACTTGTATTCTTTTTTAGAAAACTTTATACCCGAACAAGGCGACAAAGAAAGAAAGGTGTTGTTTAACAATCAGTGGGTGAGAGATAAAGGTGGCAAATGGACTGAATTAAATAAGGCAAAGTTTACGGCTGACAATACTGCCAGGCAAGGTTACCGGCTCGATTATGCGGGCGGAGTTAAAGAAGGATCATTTTATTTGAAGAACTGCGGGTTCTTTAACGATCGTACACCAATAAATACCTGGTTCGAACGACCATTGACCAACCAGCGGCCAGAAATAGATCTGGAAGGTTTGCCGTGACTTTCTGGTTTTAACAACAGTGAACAGCCGGAGGAAATTCACAAACGGAGCATCGTGTTTTAATCTTTGTGTGCTTCGTGAAAAACTTCTGTATTTCTTTGTGGTTTATAAAAATAGTCGTGTCAAAGCCACTTTTCTTACAAGTTTTTAACCACAGAGAACAGCCGAAGGAAATACACACAGAGAAAACAAAGTTTTATTTCTGTGGTTACCATTTTTAACCGTAGAGAAAAGTCTGGGCAATCACAGAAAGAGGGCACAGCGTCTCAATCTTTGTGTGCTTCGTGAAGAACTGCTGTTTTCTTTTTGGTTATAATAAAATAATGATGTTTGTAAAAAGGGGATATAAACATTTGATAGATTTATAAAAATTTCTATTAATTTTTAATCAGCATTTTCCTTAAACTTTCATGATGATAAAACTTTGGATGGCTTTTATTATGCCGCTCACTTTGGTTTCTGTATTGTATGGTCAAAAAGAGGTTTCCGTTTTACAGGTACCAGGTATCGATCGTTTTTGCAGCATAAACCAAAACGGCATCTCGGTACTGCCCAGCGGACGTTTTGTAACACCAGCAGGAGAATTTATACGCATTACGCACGATCCGTTTGGTATGTCGGTTTCGCCCGATGGCAAGAAAGCGGTGACCCTGCACAATGGCGTATTCACTATTATCGATCTTGCTTCGCTGGCAACTACCCGTGTGCCCAGCTACGATAAAACAATCGCCTCTCCTTTGCAAAAGGGATCGTTTTTAGGCGTGGCTTTTGCGCCGGATTCAAAAACCGTTTACCTGAGCGGCGGCGACGATGGCGCGGTGATCGTGTACGATGTTGATCAATTAAAAATGATCGACTCCATCTCCTTAAACGGTGTGGTAAAAGACGTACATTATGATGATAGTTTTACCAGCGACCTGTTATTAAACAGTGACCGGAATGAATTACTGGTACTTGATCGTGGTAATTTCAGGATGGTGCGATATGATCTTAGAGCTAAAAAAATTACTGCCTCTATACCTGTTGGTCGCCAGCCTTTCGGGCTGGCATTAAGCGCTGATAAAAAGATGGCATTTGTAGCCAACGTGGGTATGTATGCCTATCCCCTGGTGAAAGGTGCCAATAAGGAAAACTACAATTCGATGCTCATTTCGCATCACCCTTATGCGGATAATAGCAAAGAATCTATCAATGGTACGGTGGTGGAAGGAAAAGAAATACCAGGGGTCGGCAGCCCGTCATCCCCGGAGGCCATGAGTGTTTTTACTATAGACCTGGCTACAAATAAAGTGGTTGATAAATTTAAAACCGGCCACCAGGTAGGGGAGATGATTGAGGAAATTGAGGTGGTGGGCGGTGCCAGTCCCAACTCAATAGCCGTAGGAAAACGCTTTGCTTATGTAACCAATGCCACGAACGATAATATCTCTATCATTGATTACAGGCTTCACAAAATTGTTGGGCACATACCCATAAAAGTTGACAAGCTGATAGATCGGTACCGGGGCCTTTTGCCCTTTGGAATAACCCTTGGCAAAGATGAAAAAACATTGTACGTAGCATTGCTGGGTTTTAACGCCGTGGCCGTGATAGATGTACAGACTAAAACGACCAAAGGGTTGATACCTACAGGATGGGGCCCAACAAGGGTACAGTTATCGGGCGATGAAAAAGACCTGTACGTTATTACATGTCGCGGGTTGGGGGCCGGGCCAAACGGCGGCGATGGTTTTGTAAAACCGCCGCAAGGCACCTATATCGGCGATATTCAGTTAGGAAGTTTTCAAAAGGTTTCCATGCCCTCTTCGGCCCAATTGGCGGCTTATACCAAACAGGTTTTACAAAATACCTTTGTAAAAAGTGTCGCAATAGACGATCCAAAAAATCCTTTACCGCTTTTGCCCGGCTTAAGGCAAAGCCCCATAAAACACATTGTTTACATCACCAAAGAAAACAGAACCTACGACGAAGTAATGGGACAAATAAAAACCGGCAAAGGCGATAGCACGCTTGCCCGTTTTGGCGTTCATTCAGAATACACTTTTCCGGATTCCATCCGTAAAAAATATCCCAATTTAAAAATTACACCCAATCACCACAAGGTTGCCAAACAGTTTGCCTTTAGCGATAATTTTTATTGCGACAGCGACGCATCTATTCATGGCCATCACTGGATGATGGGCGTGATACCCAACGAGTGGGTGGAAACTAATTCGAGCGTAGATAAAACGGCAAAAATATTTTCGAAAGCGCCCGGCCGCAGGTTCCCTGGTTCTACCGGCAGCATGGACCCCGAAGACTATGCTGAAGCAGGTGGTATATGGGAGGCGCTGGAAAGAAAGAAGGTGCCTTTCTACAACTTTGGCGAAGCCAACGAAACGGCCCATGTTCGCGAGGAATGGTATGATACCGCTACCGGTGCAGGCCATGGCGTAATGGTGCCCATGCAAAAGGCATTGTTCAGCCGAACCAGCCATAATTATGCGGGTTATAATACCAACATACCCGACCAGTTTAGAATGAACCAGTTTGAAGAGGAGTTTACGGGAATGTGGATACAAGGAAAAGAAAAGATGCCATCGCTAATTACCATGCAAGTGCCCAACGACCATACGGCAAAGCCAAGGCCAGAGGACGGATACTATTTTCCGCATTCGTTTGTGGCAGATAACGATTTAGCCTTAGGCAGGATTTTGCATTTTCTTTCGAGAACCAAATATTGGAAGGATATGCTGGTAATAGTAACGGAAGACGATCCGCAGGGCGGGGTGGATCATATTGATGCGCACCGCAGTATATTAATGATGGCGGGGCCTTATGTAAAACACGGATACGTTAGTCATACCCATGCCAATTTTGGCTCCATTCTAAAAACCATCTACAATATTTTAAATGTGCCTTATGTAAACCAGTACGATGTTACCGCATCGTTGCTGCAGGATTATTTTACATCTACACCGGATTATACGCCGTACACACTTGAAATGAATGATGAAAGAATTTTTGAGGCAAACAAGGCGATGCTGAAATATCCGCGTGGCATTGATTGGCGAAAAGTTTTAAAGGGCCCTGAAATGGATGATGTGGATGACATGCGCCGCGATCATTATGATCAGCAAAAGTAAATGATGTCCAACCCGGCTTGCCTATAAATATTCTGAAAGCCTTTCAACTACGGCTTATCTTTATTCAAATCTTATTGTCATGTATTTAAATGCCTTGAACGT
This sequence comes from Chitinophagales bacterium, assembly GCA_038204535.1. Classification (GTDB taxonomy): domain Bacteria; phylum Bacteroidota; class Bacteroidia; order Chitinophagales; family Chitinophagaceae; genus Segetibacter. The sequence continues at coordinate 5,076 of JBBRCW010000137.1, forward strand.
TTGCAAATCGATGTTGATCGGCCTTGCGTTGGCGGTCGTTTTTTCATTCAATGCCCAATCTCAGATATTTAAACCCGGACAGGTTATTACCAATGGTGAACAAAAACAAATGATGTTGCCAAATGGGTGGCGCCTTTCACCCGCGGGGCGTTCGCTGCCGCTGGGCGACCTGCCGCTCAATATGGCTTTAAGTTACAATAGAGGCCTTTTGGCAGTTACCAATAACGGGCAAGGCACTCAGTCTATTCAGTTAATTGATACAAAAGATGAAAAGGTGCTGGATAATATTGAAATTAAAACCGCATGGTACGGCTTAAAATTTACCCGCGACGGCAGAAACCTGTATGTCTCCGGTGGAAATGATAATATTATTTGGAAATACGAAATACGCAGTGATAAATTAATATTATCTGATAGCATTGTGCTTGGCAAAAGATGGCCGGAAAAAATTTCTCCTGCAGGTATTGATATTGATGATGAAAGACAGTTAATGTATGTAGTTACCAAAGAGGACAATAGCCTGTATGTTATCGATCTGACCACGAAAGTTGTTAAACAGAAAATAGCTTTAACTTCAAAAGCATATGCTTGCCTGCTGTCGCCCGACAAAAAAGAATTGTTTATTTCGTCGTGGGGCGATGATCAGCTTCATTTTTTCAATACCACTACCAATACCATTTCGGCAACCATACCTATGGGTGATAATCCCAACGAATTACTGCTTTCAAAAGACGGACAGTTTTTATATGTTGCCAATGCCAACGATAACAGTGTTTCCATTGTGGATGTAATTGGCAAAAAAGTAATGGAGGTATTGAATACAGCCTTGTTTACCAATTCGCCTAACGGATCAACAACCAATGGACTGGCGCTAAGCCCGGATGACAAGACGTTGTATATAGCCAATGCCGATAATAATTACCTGGCAGTTTTTGATGTGGCCAAACCGGGAAACAGCAGATCAGCGGGCTTTATTCCGGTGGGCTGGTATCCCACCAATGTTAAGATAGCGGAAAACAAAATATTTGTAAGCAACGGCAAAGGGTTTACTTCTTTTGCCAACCCGAATGGTCCGCAGCCGGTTAGTCGCGATGTGGAAGTGACCTACCAGAAAGGGGAGAAGCCAAAGGCCGAAAAGGTAGCATATATTGGTTCGTTAATGAAAGGAACACTCAGTATCATTGATGTTCCGGGTGAGGAAAAATTGAAGGATTATACCAAACAAGTGTTTGCCAACACGCCTTATACCCGCCAAAAAATGGAAACGGCAATGGGTAACAGCAACAATCCCATCCCCATGCAGTTGTTAGAAAAATCGCCCATCAAACACGTGTTTTATATTGTAAAGGAAAACAGAACCTACGACCAGGTTTTGGCCGATGTGGAGACCGGGGATGGTGACACCAGCCTGTTGCTTTTTGGAAAAGAAATAACACCCAACCAGCATGCACTTGTAAATGAATTTGTGTTGTTCGATAATTTTTATGTGGATGCCGAGGTAAGTGCCGATGGTCATAACTGGAGCATGGCGGCCTATGCCAATGACTATAACGAAAAAACGTGGCCATCTAATTACAGCAGCCGTGGCGGAACGTATGATTACGAAGGGCAGGAGAAAATAAGCTGGCCCAAAAAAGGGTTTATCTGGGACCATTGCCGGTCTGCGGGCATTAGCTATCGCACCTATGGCGAATTTGCTGATAATTACAAACCCAACATTCCCGGCCTGCAGGATCATTTTTGTCCCTACTTTACCAGCTGGGACCAGCGCGTTCGCGACACCACGCGCTTTAGTCAATGGAAGAGAGAATTCGATTCGTTGTTAGCGGCAAATGCGGTTCCTCAATTAAACACCCTGCGATTTATTAACGATCATACCGAAGGGCTGAGCCGTGGCCGTCCGACGCCCTTTGCACATGTTGCCGACAACGACTACGCAGTCGGGTTGTTTGTAGAGCATTTGTCAAAAAGCCCCATCTGGAAAGAAAGTGTCGTCTTTATTTTAGAAGATGACGCGCAAAATGGCCCGGACCATATTGATGCGCACCGCTCTACATTATACGTGGCAGGCGGGCACGTAAAGCGCAATTATGCAGATCATAACATGTATTCCACTGCATCGGTATTGCGTACCATCGGCCTGATATTAGGTATGCCGCCCATGAGCCAATACGATGCGGCAGCCACCTCGTTATATCGCTGCTTTACACAACAGGTTAATATGACGCCCTTCACAGCAATTCGCCCAAACGTTGATCTAAATGATATAAACGAAAAACAAACCGCCTCCGCCATTAAGAGCGAAAGTTTTGATTTTAGCCGCGAAGACCGCATTCCCGACCTGGAGTTTAGTGAAGTGATCTGGAAGGCCGTGAAAGGAGAGCATAGTGTGATGCCCGCCCCGCGCCGTAGCGCCTTTGTGGTACCAGTGAAGGGCGATGATGATGATGATGATGATGATGATTGAACAGGGAAGAACGATGAAGGGTATGTGAAATGATGAACTATCAAAAAAGGAGAGGTGAGCTTTAACAAGAAAGTAGATGAAGAAACTTAGAAAAGCAAATAATTGGAAACTGCTGGTAACGCGGCATAGGCAAAACCGTTCACTTATTATTGGTTTGTAAAAAACGTGAAAAATTTTATGGACGGAACAATAAGAGCAGATATAAAACCAGGGATGCCGGTACGCATCGTTTTGAAAAAGGACCAGCGCAGCGGTGCACTTACCGAAGGAGTTGTAAAAGATCTGTTGACAAGTGCCCCAAAACACCACCGCGGTATAAAGGTGCGTTTGGAAGACGGGCAAATAGGCCGTGTGAAGGAAATTTTAGAAGAATGACTTTACCTTGAAATTTTGGAAGAAATTCAATTCTTCCACAGGTTTCACCTTCGGCAAATCAAATTCAGGAAATGGTTTGATGTTTTTAAAAGTGATTTCTTACCGATCAAAATCTGGATGCCAAAGACACATTTTTAAACAATTTGATTAATGTCCTTATGAAAAGAAAGGCTTCGTGATAATGGTTTCCCCTCCTTTTTTAAGGAGGGGACCGATTTCATGCGAAGCATAAAATCAGGGGTGGTAAAACGCTGTCTTAATTTCTTAAAACACCCAGGCGATATCTTCTCACAACTCACAACTCACAACTCACAACGCACAACTCACAACTCACAACTCACAACTCACAACTCACCACTAAATTATCTCAAAATACCTTTTCATTTCCCAGTCAGTGACTGCTTTCAGGTGTTGCCTCCATTCCCATTCGCGGGTTTGTACAAAATGTTCAACAAAACTGTTTCCAAAAATTTCCGCCGCGATGTTTGATTTTTTCATTGCCTGTGTTGCTTCATCCAAAGTTTTGGGCAAAACCCCGTTTGAAAAATCGGTATAGCCATTTCCCTGTGTAGCGGGTTGGGTAAGCTGAAGTTTATTATTTATACCATAGAGGCCGCTGGCCAACGATGCTGCCATGGCCAGGTAGGGGTTTACATCGGCTCCTATAACCCGTGTTTCTAAACGGCATGAGTTGGCACTTCCCGGCAATACCCTCAAAGCCATAGTGCGGTTATCGATGCCCCATGTAAGGGTGGTGGGCGCCCAGGCACCTTCTACCAAACGTTTATAACTATTAATGGTGGGTGCATACATCGGCAAAATAAAGGGAAGGCAGTAAAGTTGTCCGGCTATGTATCGTTTCATTACTTCGCTCAGGCTGTCTTTATCGCTCTCGTCAAAAAAAGAATTTTTTCCGGATTGGTCCCATAGGCTTTGGTGAACATGTCCGCCGCAGCCGGGCAGGTTCTCATTTACCTTGGCCATAAACGTGGCCATAATACCATGTTTGTAAGCGATCTCTTTCACAGCCGTCTTAAACAATACCGCACGGTCGGCAGCGGTCACAATATCCGAATAATGAATAGCTGCTTCGTAGGTGCCCGGGCCAGTCTCGGTATGCAGGCCCTCTAATGGTACACCAAAATTTTTCAGGTGCTCAAAAAGATCGTTGAAGAAAGGATTCTGAAGCGTGCTTCGCAAAATGGAATATCCAAACATGCCAGGAGTAAGCGGCTGCGGGTTCTGGTAGTTTTTATCATGAATGCTATGCGGCGTTTCAGCGAAATTATACCACTCAAATTCCTGCGCAAACACCGGCCTGAAACCTGCCAGCTCTGCATCTTTCAACACCTTTTTTAAAAGTTGCCGGGGGCATACATGGGCCGGATCACCATTTTCTAAAATCATTTCGCCCAGGAAAAAAGGTGTTTCATTTTCCCAGGGTATTTTTCTAAAGGTGGAAAGATCGATCCTGGCCTGTGCATCGGGGTAGCCGGAATGCCAACCTGTATAAGTAGTATTGTCGTAAGCGGCATCGGCAGCATCCCAACCAAAAATTACATTGCAGAAACTGCTGTTATTTTTAACCGAATTCAAAAATTTTTCCGTCGAAATGTATTTTCCACGCAAAATGCCATCTATATCGGTAAAGGCAATTTTTACTTTGCCAGCCGAATGTTCTTTTACATATTGAATGATCTGGTCGTTGGTCATAACAAACATTGTTGCGCAAAAGATACAAAGGATTGGCGATTTTTATTGGGTGAAAGCAGCGGCAGGCTACATTAAATTAAACAAACAAGGATATTGCGAGTGACATTTCCCTTTGCCCGCTTCCAAAAGGCCTTTCGTTATCTGTGGTACTTATAGATCTAAAACAACTTTCAGATTTTGTTTGAGTTGAATTATTTGCCCGGTTGTTAGTTTGCCAAATCTTTTTATGAAACGCCTATTGTCTATGGCTCGTGGTTGATCCACCAGAACATCACTCAATTTTGGTAATTGAAATTTATCAAGATGAATTCTCAAAATTTCAGCTTCAGGTTGCACGTTTGTTGTAATTGGACAGACTATCGTTGATAAATGTGTCTCATTAAGTAGGTCTGTTTGAATTATTACAACTGGTCTTGTTTTACCAGGTTCGGTTCCGATATTCGGATTTAAATCTGCCAGCCATATGTCATACTGTTTATATTTCATTTGCTAGTTTTTCAAACTCTGCCAAAACTTCGTATGAACTTTGAGCCACAAGTTTGCTTTCTTTAGCAAGTTTCTTTTTTAAAACGCGTCTCTTATTAAACTGGTTATAAAGGTTAAGCGCTTCGTTGATATAACGATTTCGTGTAAGTTTCAACTCAGAAACAACTTCCTCAGTTTCTTCAAATACGTTGTCGTCAAGTTTGAGCGAAATATTTTTCATAGTCTTTTTTATAAAGGTATGCACAAATAGTATATACTTCAAATGGAGAATTGGGGTTCACTTCCATTGCCCATTGAAACGGCAGAAGTTATTCCGTTAATATTTTAAATTGTTCAGCTTCTTTTCACCACCTTAAAAACCACATAACAAACCCCCATCAGCATAAAATAAAAAATTGCCAATGAAAGATTAAAGATGGTCATGGCAATAATGGAGACAACGGCGATCACCAGCGCGACCAATGGAAACAAAGGGTACATCGGCACTTCAAAAGGCCGCTGCAGCAGCGGTTCTTTCTTGCGGAGGCGTAGCAGGGCGACCATGCTGATGATGTATAATGTAAGTGCGCCAAAGACTGAAATCGTAATGATCTCACCGGTTTTGCCGGTAAGTAGGGCAACAATACCAATGCCCATATTCACCAGCAACGCATTGGCAGGCGTTTGAAACTTTGGATGGATCTTTCCCAGAGCAGCGGGGGCAAACCGTACTCTTCCAAATTCAAAACTCGACCGCCCGGCGGCCAGGATGATACCATGAAAACTGGCGACCAGGCCAAATAATCCAACCGTAATTAACAAGTGGTACATCAGGTTATTTTCACCAACAATATGGCTAAGTGCCAAAGGCAAGGGAGAGTCGGAAGCTGATCCATCAGCTTTATACACGATTGCCTCCCAGCCGGCCACCCCAACAGACGATGTGAATGTGAGCAGGCAAAGAATGACAAGCGTTAGAATAGCCGAACCAAACCCAAACAAAATGGTCCGCTGCGGGTTGATGGCTTCTTCGGCCACATTGGCCACGCCTTCAATGGCTAAAAAAAACCAGATGGCAAAAGGGATAGCAGCGAATGCCCCCTTCCAGCCATGAGGCAAAGCATTTTGCTGCATGTTTTTTATTTCGAAATGAGGCAGTGTAATTCCGGCGAACAACAAAAGCTCGCCCACTGCTAATATCGTAATGACCAATTCGAACATAGCCGCTGCTTTTACGCCGTAAATATTTAACCCGGTAAACACTGCATAGGCGAAAATGGCGATGGCTATAATGGGTATCTGAGGAAAAAATAAATTGAAATAAGCGCCGATGGCAAAAGCAATGGCCGGAGGTGCAAAAATAAATTCAATGTTTTGAGCCATGCCTGCAATAAAGCCGAGGTCTTTTCCCAAAGCTCTTTCGGCATAATCAAATGCGCCGCCTGCTTTGGGTATAGCACATGCCAGTTCGGTATAACTAAAAGTGAACGTGACATACATAATGATGATGAAAAACGTAGCTGCCGCCAGGCCGAGCGTGCCACCTTGCTCCAGGCCAAGGTTCCAGCCGAAGTACATGCCCGAAATAACATATCCTACACCCAGTCCCCATAGCATGGCAGGAGTGAGGGTTCGTTTAAGCGTTTGCGGAGATTGCGTTGACAATTGTAGTTGGTTTTGGTATTTGTTACAATATCGGCAAAAACCCGTAGAGACGCCCAATTTGGGCGTCTCTTCTGATAAACCGTGGCATGGCAAAAATGTTGTTGCAAAAAATGTTTATATAATCATGTGCATTATATAGGCGACCCCGTATTGTAGGGATGCACACACATCGTAGAGACGCCCAAATTGGGCGTCTCTACGATGGCCTATCGGCCACCGGCGTAAAAATAAACGACAACCACATTGAAATAGGAAAACCGTGGCCTGGCAAAAATGTTGTTGCAAAAAATGTTTATATAATCATGTGCATTATATAGGCGACCCCGTATTGTAGGGACGCCCCCACATCGTAGAGACGCCCAATTTGGGCGTCTCTACGATGACCCATCGGCCTACCGGCGGAAAAATAAACGACAACCACATTGAAATAGGAAAACCGTAGCCTGGCAAAAATGTTGTTGCAAAAAATGTTTTAAAATCACGTGCATTATATAGGGGACCCCGTATTGTATAGGCGCCCCGCATCGTAGAGACGCCCAAATTGGGCGTCTCTACGGGTAATAATTAAACGATATCGGTAAATTTTATTCGGTAATTTGTAAACGCGATTTAAAATAAAATAAAATAGGAAACCACAATACAATTACCCCCCTAAACATGTAAACCGAAATGGACAAATTCAACAATAAATATCGCATTCCATCCGCACGCCTGCAATCGTGGGATTATGCCAGCAACGGAGCGTATTTTATTACCATTTGCACCAAAAACAGGGAAAATTTTTTTGGCAACATTTCCGATGATCAAATGCATTTAAACGCAGTAGGACAATTGGCCGAAAAATATTGGATGGAAATAACTGAACATTTTACGTTTGTTGAATTGGGCAATTTTGTGGTTATGCCAAATCATACGCATGGTATTTTGATAATTGATAAAACGGATAATCCAAATGGTGGGGTTCAATCGACGCAGGATCAATCAACGTTAGGGGGTAAAAACGATAAATGGAAACCGGATACCATAGGTGTTATCATTAATCAATACAAACGTATGGTGACCATTCATGCACGAAAAATAATCACCTATTTTAATTGGCAATCCCGTTTTCACGACCATATTATCCGGGATGCGCAATCGTTTGAAACCATCCAAAATTATATCAGCAATAATCCCATGAATTGGGGGAAGGATAAATTTTACGGCAAATAATCGTCGTCGTAGAGACGCCCAATTGGGCGTCTCTACCGGATAACGTAAATACGGGTGACGTAAAAAACGGTAATAATAAAATGGGTAACGTAAAAACGGATGGCGGAAACAATAAAATGGATAACATAATAACCGGTGACGTCAAATCAATTTCCTATCCGCAAATTGCGAAAAAAAATATGTCCAAATTGTATTGTAGAGACGCCCAATTTGGGCGTCTCTACCGTATACCGCAAAATCGGATACCGTAAAAACCGAAACAATAAAATGGGTGACGTTATATCAATTTCCTATCCGCCAATTGCCAAAAAAAAATATGTCCAAATTGTATTGTAGAGACGCCCAATTTGGGCGTCTCTACCGTATACCGCAAAATCGGGTACCGTAAAAACCGAAACAATAAAACGGGTAACGTAAAAACGGATGACGTTATAACAATTTCCTATCCGCCAATTGCCAAAAATAACCATGTCCAAATTGTATTTTAGAGACGCCCAATTTGGGCGTCTCTACCGGATAACGTTTAACGTATAATCGTATAACGTAAAATCGGATAATGTAAAATACGAAAATAATAAAACGGGTGACGTAAACCGGATAACGCAAAAACCGGATAACACCAAATCCATTTCCTATCCGCCAATTGCGAATAAATCATTTATTTCCAAATTGTGTAACAGAGACGCCCAGATTGGGCGTCTCTACAATACAATAATGGTATCTGTTGCCAGCAGGGGCACAATATAATTGCCGGTATCGATCATTGTTTTTGGAAAGGCGGTTTTGAGCTGAGGATAATCATTTGCTGCAACTTTGGTTTGGTAGAGGTAAACCGATTGTAACGTTTTTATTTTTTTCAGAGGCATCAAACCATTGACAGAAACATTTGTTCCCACCAGGTTGAGGTATTCCAACTTGTCCAGCGCCTGCAATGATTGCAGCGCCTGATCGCTGATAACCGTGCCCGATAGGTTTAACCGTCGAACATTGGTTAGCCTGGAAAGCAGTAACGCGATGCTTTCGTCCATTTTGGAATTGGCAATCTTTAGCCATATCAATTGCTTTTTTACTTTTTCGAGCAGGTTTATATCCTGCGTTGATACGATTGCACCCTCGGTAAAACTAACGGTTAAATAATTGCTGTTCTGCGAGACCGGTAAAATTGTTACATTTTTTGCCCGTAACTGATCAAGTACTTTCTCATCGGCCTTATCCACCTTGTCTGCGGGAATGACAGCCGCTATGTTTGATACCTCCAGCGGCTTCTGCAGCGCAAGCAGCATGGGTTTTATTTTATCGGGCTGGGGCAGGTCTTTTACTTTCTTTGCAAATACAGCATGATTACTAACCCACCACGTTAACAATGCTATCTGGCTTTCCGTGGGTTGGGGTTTTTCCTTTGGCGGCATGTGGTCTTCGTTGTCAACAGGCAGCAATAGCCGTTTGATCAGCTCGCTTTCGTCAGGTTTTGTCAGATCGATCACTTTACCATTCTTTCCGCCCTTCATCAACAGCAGACTGTCATCCATTCTTAAACCACCTTTCTTTTTGTTGGCATTATGGCACGAATAACACCTGGTTTCTAAAATGGGCTGCACCACATTGGTATAAGCATAGGCTTCCTGCACATTGGCCAGCGGCTGAATGATTTTGGATGCGGTGCTGTCGTCACCAAATAATTGTTTCAGGGGTTTTGATAAATAATCCGAACCGTGGGTAAGTGATCCGCCCAGGTGGCCTGTTACTGCTATCATCACCAGCAGTCCAATCGCCAGCATTTTTTTATTGATCTCTACTTTTGGATTGACTTCTTTGGTATATAAAATGGCCGAAACAATCAATACCCCAATGGCAAACCACATGTGCCAGTTAATGAGCGACTGGTCGTAGTCATCGCTGATGGATAAAAAGTAACCCGTAATACTGGAAAGCAGGGCCGAAATACAACCTGCCAATAATACAATGGCGACCGCAGGTTTAACAGCCGCATATTTTGGTTTGCCCGATAACCAAAGCAACAATAAACCAATGAGCAAAATACCTATGGGCAAATGGACCAGCAGCGGGTGAAAATGGCCAATAAATTCAATCATGAAGCAATAAAAGAGTTATAAAAAGTTGAATGAATTTACAGGTTAATTTTTCAAAATGGGTGAGGGTTTTGTGATTTTGATGTTCAACTATACCGTTCTCTAAGCAGGCGCATCATATACACGTTTACCGCCCATTGGTCGCTTAGGGGTTTGCGGGTATAAGGCTCGGTGGGCATATAATCGGGTGGACCAAATTCCGTTAAAATGGTCATTGTTTCTCCCATTTCCTTTTTACGTTTTATCACCTTGTCCCACCATCCAAAATGCGCTTTTACGGCGTTATCCCATTCGGGGGCACGGGGATCGTTTACCTGCGGGCCTTCGGGGTGGCCTATACGGGCATGTATGTGATCCACCCGCTGTAGTGCCAGGTCAACGGTTTGTTGCTGGTCGTGCAATAGCGTTTCATGCACATTGCACCAGTGCGAAACATCAAAAGTCAGCCTCAGTTCAGGGATCGTTTCAATAAACTTTCGGGCAACAGGCGCCGAGTACAGCATGCGGCTGCGGTGTGTTTCGTGGCAGATCTTTATACCGGTTTCTGCAGCAATTTTATTTGTATGATCAATCAGCTTTTTGTTGTCGTCGTAACTAAAGTAATCCCGGCCCGAGTGGCAGTTAATATACAATGGCTGCTGAATAGTGTTATGTGCTGCAGCATTTATCATTTTTATGAAAGTGGCCAAATGCGCGGCCGGGTCACTTTCGCTGCCCGCCGTTAAAAACCCAATGTCTAACTGGTGGGCCTTCAATGCCGCAAACAATTCATCCTGCTTTTGTTTGGTTGCGGGCCACCACATTTCAATGCCGTCATATCCTTCGGCTTTTGCTTTGGTGCAAAACGATTCGACCGATCCCTCAAATCCCCAACTTGTACCAAATACCTTTAAAGAATAGCCGGCATGTGGTTTAGGGGTTGCCAGCGGTTCGGCAAAAACTTCTAATTGAGAAAGTAGGAGTGCGGTTGACAAAGTGGTTGATTTTTTTATAAAGTTTCTTCGATTCAAATGGTGCGTTGTGAATGGTGAGTGGTAAAAAGTGAATAGTGAATAATGAATAGTGAATAATGAGTTTTGATCAATGTCGCTTTATAATTGGTGTCATTCCGAACCCGATACTTAAATTTCTTAGATGTGTTCCAGGGGATCCTGAAACAAGTTCAGGATGACGGCTCTTCTTGCGTTTCCCTTTTTCGGCAATTCAGCATGACGGCTTTGGTGAACGACCTTTTCTGAAGACGTCATGCCGGGTTTTACCCGGCATCTCCTGAATTTCGTACTTGCGTTCAAGAGATCCTGAAACAAATTTAGGATGACTGCTCTTTTTGGTTGTCCTCTACCCGGCAATTTAGCATGTCGTCATTACTGTTTCATCATTGACCCAATCATGAAAGAATTTCACTGATCACCTTTCCCCTTGTATCCGTTAATCTAAAGGGCCTACCCTGAAAATCATAAGTAAATGTTTCGTGATCGAAACCTAACTGGTTTAAGATGGTTGCCTGAATATCAAATGGCTCCACCTTGCCACTTACGGCTGCATAGCCAATCTCATCGGTTTCGCCATAGCTAAAGCCTTTTTTTACGCCGGCGCCTGCCATCCACATGGTAAAGGCTTCGGTGTGGTGGTCGCGGCCTTTAAACGGATTTTCTTTTCCTTCTCTGTTTTCCATCATGGGGGTGCGCCCAAATTCTCCGCCCCAAACCACCAGGGTTTCTTCCAATAATCCACGTTGCTTCAGGTCAAGTATCAAAGCTGTAATGCTCTTATCCACCTCGCGGCATTTGTTGATAAGGCCAATATCAATTGCGCCATCCGCGCTGGTGCCATGTGTGTCCCATCCCCAATCGAACAACTGCACAAACCGAACACCTTTTTCTACCAGTTTTCGCGCCAGCAAAACATTATTGGCAAAACAGGCCTTGCCCGGCTGGGTGCC
>JBBRCW010000138.1:0-16994 GCA_038204535.1 Chitinophagales bacterium
GAAGGTTGATCACAGCGCCGACTTCGGCCAAAATCATATCTGTCTGAACTTTTTTCTGAAAGGCTTTTTGGGCCGGTAACACCAGGGGGCATACTGAAAGCGTAAAAAGCAGGATCGGCAATAGTTTCATTGATTTTAAGATTTTTGGTTCTGGCATTTTCTATCTGACAAAATTCTTTGCTATAATGATGAAATCCAAAATAGATGATGGATGCTATGACAGTTCAGGTGTGAACCGATCACTATCGGAACCAGTAAAGTTGTACTGTTATTCTGACTGCCAGCCTTTAACAACGCTAATTTAATCAATTTATATCAGGTGTTTTTTTAAGACAGCTGAAGTGTATGTTTAAATGGCGTAAAACCAGTCAGGTAAACCGTGGGTGCATCCATGGCCGGTAAAGCGCCCCGTAGCTGTATGCCTTTGTGTTCTAATTTGCCGGGTCCAAATTGTATGGTTTGATTATCCACGGCGTAACTGCCTTTTTGCTCATCAAACAACCATGCATCTTTTTTGGTGGGATGAGGTTTAACTCCGCTAAAAGTTCCGCCTGGCCTAAAGATCAGTTCCATCGAAACCGGAACGCCATCGGTACCCTTCATTTCAATATCCACCAAAATTCCGTTGCCGCCTTCGGCGATGGTAACGGTAGTGGTCAGGTATTGAATATTGCTTTGTTTGCGCTGCGATTTGGGCATTTTGTCCATATCGCCATCGGCCGGTATTTTATCTTTGGGAAAGGGTTGAAAATAGGGCCCTTCCAGTTTTTTGGTCAATACCCATTTGTTGCCTTCCTGTACTATTTTTTCTGACTGAAATTGTCCTTTGCCAAAAAACGAACCTGCCACCCGCATCGCCTGTAAAACAGCATTGCCCTTATGAAACGTAAGCCACCCGGCATTGTCTGATAAAATGGTCGTATCCCAATCGCCCCGCCTTACACGTACAATGCCCGAGTAAGGAAATGATTTTGCATAGCTGACGGGCAGCGGTTTAACAGCAGGCAGTTCTTTCAAGAGAAACGGATCTTCCAGGTAATAATTGAGCGTACCCGCCAGTTTTGGAAAGGCCGTTTCTTCTATCAAACGGCACATTGCCGCCATTTCGCCATCGTTATCCTTCAGGGCCATATAACGGCAGGCATAATAATAGTTTTCCATGGTACCTATTTGTCCTTTGTCCTGGCGATTGGATGCTTCGGTTACTACCTCTCCATTGGGATGCAGGTAATACCGCATCATCAGCAGGTTCTTACGAACAGGAATGAGCAGGGCAGGTTTATTGAGGCCTTTTGACATGGTAATGAGTACGCGATCAACCAGTGCCGAATAACCATAGGTGCTCTTTTCGGTGTATTGCCCATCGGGGTCCAGGTCAATGTGTTCGGCCAGCCATTGGTCGATGCGTTTTATATAGCGTGGGTTGGGCCAGCGTTCGTTTAGCTTGGTAAGCGCCGCGGAAACAACCCAGCGATGATTGGGCGTATGAATGCCCCCTGTGATCAATGCTTCGCCCGCCCGCAGAAGAAACTGCATTAAAGGGTTCAATACTTCTTTGCTGCCGGGTAAACCGGATAGTTGCAAAAGGTTGTATGACTGAACCAGCCTTTTTACCATAAATGCGGTATCGGGCGGTGAGTGAAAGTTGGTTTCCAGCAAATCGATGGTGCCATCGGCATGCTGCATTTTTAGCAGGCTTTGTACGGCCTGTCGGGTATTGTTTAAAACCTGCTGCGATTGGTAATACGCCGATTCGGGACAGGTGACAGCTGCGCAAGCCCTGTTAATATAGGCACAGGTGCTGTGCGGATTGGGTATCTCTACCTCAGACAAAAAACCGCCAAAGTATTGATGCGATGGATCGGTTATCCGGTGAGCCATCATACCGTTTAAATCGGTATCATTTATTTTGATGAGCTGCACAAGCCAATCGGGCTTTACTTCGGGTACCTTTTGTTTAACCGGAATAAAACCTGCGCTAGCTGCCAGCGGTAATAGGCAAACCGAAGTTGCGCCAAGGGTTACGAATTTTCTTCTGTTCATAATATATCTGTTATGGCCCCCTAAATCCCCCGAAGGGGGAGTTTTGAGCTGTTGAATTTCATTTGTCTCCTTAGTCAAAGACATTCGGAGAGGGTGTTTTCCAGGGGATGCTGAAATAAATTCAGCATGACGGCTCTGGATATTATGTCATCCCGATCCCGATTTTGATCGGGAAGGGATCCTTTATTTAGTTTCCCTCCGTGACCCGCTGTGTCGTTGTACTTCTGTGGTTCCCCATTTCCAGGGGATGCTGAAATAAATTCAGCATGACGGCTCTGGTTGTTACATTAAAGCCTTTTTCAACTTCGTGTTCCTTGGCACCTTAGTGTCTTTGTGGCTCCTTAGTTGGCAAGGTTAACGCCTTCCTTTTAACTGCTCATACGCCAGCCCGAACATGATAAACGAACCGTAGCCAAAACCTGTTCCTTCGGTTATCTTACGGGTAAGGTAATAGTTTTCGTCTCCCACACAGGTGCCGCCCGATACCCTGGCTGGTATAAGGTATCCATCCCCTTCATTCTTCATACTTAAATTCCTTAATCCTGAATAAGATCGTTCTACCAGCGGCAAATATTTTTTTCGATCGAGTAGTTTCATTTTTATACCCATGGTAATGGTGTACGCAAACATGGCCGTACACGAACTTTCCAAAAAGTTTTTAGGATTTTGCGGCAAGGTGATTAACTGGTACCAATGGCCGCTTTCTTTGTTTTGCAGGGGTGTTATGGCTTCTATGTAGTGTAAAAATGCTTTCTCTAACTGCTTACGGTATCGGGATGATTTTGGTACGGTATTCAGTGCGTCGGACAAAGCCATGCCGACCCACCCATTTCCCCTGGCCCAAATTTGGCTGCTTTTGCGGGAGGCTTTATCTGGCCAACCCACAATACTGCAGCCGTCGTTAAAATCTTCGTTGTCAGCATCCCAGCCATGAACCCATAACCCACTTTTTTCTTCTGTCAGTTTTTCGTTGTGCGCATTAAATTGCTGAACAAAATCAGCTACATATTTTTCATCGCCGGTCAGCCGGTACATCTCCAGCAAAAACATGCTGATCATATACACGGTGTCATCCCACAGTTCAATCGTTTCGGCCCTATGCGATACGCCGCCATTAGGGGATCCCGGAATTTGAAGGTATTCGGCGTAGATGTTGTTGCTAATGTCGAGGTATTTTTTGTTGCCGGTTATCCTTGCAAGAAAGGCCATGCCATGTGCTGATGCAACAGCATTGGGATGTTTGCCATTGGCCACTTCAAAGCTGGCATCCATGGCTGTTTGTATATAGTGTAGGTATTGCTTTTTTTGTGCAGCAGGAGCGCTGTTATACAAATGCACCAGGGAGTTTAAGAATGTTGCTTGTCCCCAGTCCCACTTATATTGGGCCGCGGGCATATACACTGCTCTTCCATGTTTTTCAACAGAGTCGACCCAAGTCTGGCAAAATAGATGATTACTTACAGTAAGAAGGAATAACAAACAGGCAAACCTTACAGCAGAGTTTATTAGCATGGCAGAATCGTTATGAAATCAGTAGAAAATGTTATTATGAAACAAATTTCTTTATTGTTTTTGCAATCGTTTTTCGCTGACTTGCGGAAGATAAAGCGTTTTAACAGAAGTAGCTTTAAACCGGTCTGATCTTTTCAGCGAAATCGTTTTCAGCAGGGAAAAATAATTGAAATGGGAGAGGGTTTATAATTAACCAGGCCGAAAACTTCAGGTAAAAACTTTGCCTGATGCATGAGTAGTTGGTGAGTATTTAAAAGCGGTTGATTAATGCCTGGGTTTTTAATTTTACTGGATTCGAAATTCTTGTGTCGTCCGGTAGCATCGTCGGGGTTTACAAAACCAGATCGAAATAATAGACCCGGCAATTGTGCTGGGTTTCTTGTATTTAAAAAATTGAAAATCATTGTGTCGTCCTGCAAAACGCCCATTCCCGTCCCCCGAGTCTCCAAAGTCCCACTAAGAAAGAAAAACGCCCTGTATCAGATATAATGGTTTCTCATCTTAACCAAGACCGGTTCAAGATTTGGGGCTACTAAATGGATCGATCCCCATAGAAAATGTGTACCCATTTAGATGATTATGAATGAAGCATCTATCGTTCCTCCGGAACGGTGATAGATTTTGTCAATTGTTTTTCAACCCCTGTTTCGTTCCTCCGGAACGGAGCTACAGATTTAAACCCGATGATAAAAATGATTTATTGATGTTTGAAAAACGGTTGGGTCGGTTCATTTATCCAGTTTTCAATGAGACATTTTATTGGCATTCTGGGGAGATCTTTAAATTTATCGCTAATTTTTTGCAATTGCTTTTGCTAAAAATTGCATTCTGCTATTTTTTTATGGGCCAAGCCTACGGCTCTCAAAAATATTTTATTTTCAGATACCCCGGTTTGAAAACCGGGGCTACCACATTGATCGAGCCTATGGCTCTGCAAACTCCAGACACAACCGGGCTATTCATTTTCTTCCACAGACAAAGAATATGGAGAGCGACGGTTTTGCGTTCCGGCGGAACGTAAGGTGGGTAGAAAGGAATTTCAAATATTGTTATTCGTTCCAGCGGAACGAGAGGTGGGGAAATCGAAATAGCCGAAATCACATTTAGGTCCCCTTAGAAAATGTGTTCACATTTTATTGGGTTGCAGCAGATGTTCTTTGTCGGTATATTCTTTAACCACGTCTTTGCCCTCTGTGCCTTCATACTTTCTAAAACGTGATGTGGTATTGAAGTTTCCCCCGATGCCTGCGTAATACAATTGCAAAACATCATATTCTTTAAACAGGCCGGTTCTTGTAAAAAGGTTAGGGTTATTTGGATCACTGGCCATCCAAAAAAAATTCATATCGCTCAGGCGGTCGTTTGGCCCGTTTTCCATGATCACTTTTCTGTTTCATTCTATAAGTATGCTGCCCGATAACCGTTGATTGAACCAAACGGTGGCATCCTTTTTTGCATCTATTACCAATGTGTTTTTTTGTATGGTTAATTTAGCCGGAACCCCTTGTTGGGTTTCCAGAACCCAATGCTTTCGCAGATTATCAAAATTGTCTTCAAATAAAAGGGAATCTATGGAGTAATCTTTTTGGGCCTGGAGATCGGTTACAGAACCGCAAACTACGAGCGAAATGAAAAGTTTTATAACTACTTGATTCATGGAGATAGTACTTTGTTCTTTTTTGTTTGATAGAAGTTTATATTAAAGCTAATTGTACGATGAATGAAATACAGAACGCACCCCGCAATACTGACGGGGGGCGATGCAAGGATTTCAGAGTATGTTCTACTGCCAGGCCCAAAAATAGTACAACGCTGCTCTAATTTATTTTTATAAAGCTTCCATCAAACCTTACTATTTTCCCGGCTTTTAATTGAATCGTTTTCGTTTTGTCTTTATACCTCAGCTCATAGGTGCCAGTCTTATCGGGCCTCACGAACACACTGGTAAGTTTACCGGCTTTCCAGTCGAGATCGACGGTGCATGCACCCCTGGCGCGTATTCCATGCAACAATCCTTCGGGCCATTCTGCAGGCAAAGCCGGCAGCAGGTTAATCGCTCCGTTTTGCGATTGCAACAACATCTCGGTAATCGCGGCTGCCCCGCCAAAGTTTCCATCTATCTGAAACGGCGGATGCGTGTCGAATAAATTTGGCAAAGTGCTTTTTCGTATGAGACCGTTCAGGTTTTCTACTGCCAGTTCGGGCTCCTGTAAGCGGGCATAAAGACTTACAATCCAGGCCTTGCTCCAACCGGTATGTCCGCCGCCATTCGCTAAGCGTCTTGCAAGTGTTTTTTTGGCTGCTTCATAAATGATGGGGTCTTTTGGTGTGATCAGGTTTAAAGGATATAAGCCCAGCAGGTGCGAAATGTGCCGGTGGCCCGGTTGTACTTCTTCGTAATCTTCGATCCACTCTTGTAAGGTTCCATTGGCCGCTACTTTTAATGGGGGCAATTGTTTTTGAGCAGCGATCACTTTTGCCTTTAACGCGGCATCGGTACCGAGCATGGTGGCGGCACTTTTAAAATTATTGAATAACGCATTAATGATGTGGATATCGACAGTGGGCGCATAGGTCATTTGCGATTGTTCTTTTTTGCTGGTGCCTGGTACAAAAAAAGTGTTTTCCGGCGAATGAGATGGATTGGTTACCAGGTAGCCCTCGGGGGATTTAATCAAAAAATCCAATACAAATTCAACCGCGCCTTTTGTTAGAGGGTAGGCTACGTTCTTTAGAAAATCGTTGTCGCGGGTAAACAAAAAATGTTCAAAAACCGGAAAGGTCATCCATGCTCCGTCCATGGGCGTAATGCCCCAAACGCCATCCATTACTCCGGTACGGCCAAAGGCATCTGTAAGGTGATGAATCGTCCAGCCACGGGCGCCGTACATATTTTTAGCCGTGGCAGCACCGGGTATCGCCAGCCTTTGCATAAACCCGCCCAGTATTTCGGAAGTTTCTGAAAGGTTGCCTGTCTCCGCCGGCCAATAATTCATTTGCAGGTTGATGTTGGTATGAAAATCAGCATTCCAGGGAGCATCATACAGGTCGTTCCAGATACCCTGCAGGTTGGCGGGCAGATGGCCGGGCTTGCGCGACGAACCCATTAACAGGTAACGACCATATTGATAATACAATGCCAGCAGGCCATTATCGGTTTTGCCCTCTTGCATAAGCTCTAAACGTTCGGCGGTTGATAGGTGGCTGTAGCTATCGGGCCCAAACGAAAAAGCGACCCTGTTAAACATAGACCGGTGATCTTTTTCGTGCGCCTGTTGCAGCGTAACTGCCGGGTAAGCAGAGGCTTTTGAAAGAATTTTTTTACAAATAGCCAGGGGCTCAGCGGAGGGGTCCAGATCCATTTTATTGAAGTTGTAATTTGTTGCTCCGGTAAGCAATAAAACGATCTTTTTCGCCGCCCGAATTTGAAACCCTGCTGACGTATCGGTTACGGTGTTTGTCACCTTACCATCCACCGATAATATTTTTATGGCCGCTGCATAGCGCATGTGTTTACCAGCGGGGCCATGATTGGCAGAAAAAGTATCGATGATCTGTCCCGTATAATAGGTAAGGCCATTGGTATTCTTATAATCATTTTCTGCTATTGGCTGGGTGGGGGTAATCCATCTTTTTCTTTCCCTGTTTTCGTTGTTTACATCAAATTCTCTTGAAAGCAAAAAATCAGCATCCATAGGCTGGGTGGCTGTAATACTGATCATCATCACATCGTTCGGGGCCGATGAAAACACCTGCTGGGTAATGGAATTTCCGTTGATGGTATAAGCCGTAGTAGCAATGCCGCTATTTAGATCAAGCGACCGTTTATAAGCCGAGGGCTGTCCTTTAAAATGATAATTAATAAAGAGGTTACCCAGCGGCTGGTACGACCGTACCCTGGGTGGAACACCTACCAGGCATTTATCAGACAATGAGCGGGCTTCTGTATATTCTCCCTTAAAAATGGCTCGCTGTATTTCGGGTAAATGGGCTTTTGCCCCGGGATTGTTGTCGTTAAATTTTGAACCGGCCCAAACACTCTCTTCGTTTAACTGGATGGTTTCATGCTGATAATTGCCGAATACCATGCCACCCAATCGGCCATTGCCAACAGGCAAGGCTTCGGTCCAATTGGCTGCGGGCGCTTTATACCAAAGTTGGAGGTCATCTTTTTGAGCATGCGCTGTTAAGGCATAAAAGCTAATGGCCACAAGAAATAATTTTTTCATTGACAAGTATTTCAATTTTTAAGAAAGATAACTATTAAGGGGATTGCTTTCCCGAAAAGAAATCCTTTGCTGGTTTAAGTGTTCCGCAGGACACTTAAATCTAAAATGGTTGTCCGGTAAAATACAGGTTGAATCGAAATAGTATTACCCGTACATTAACCTTAAAAACGATGGTAACCCGTTATCACTTTGGCGACAGCCAATCTCCACATTTTATAACATTTGCAGTAATAAATTGGATTGATGCATTGAGCAGACCAATCTACAAGACAATTATTGTAAATAGTTTAAAACATTGTCAACAACAAAAAGAATTAATAATAAATGGGTGGATAATCATGAGTAAACCCCGCCTGCGGACGGGGCAGGAACGTTCATTTATTAGCGCGAAGCAAGCCCGGATTTTTATTGGCTGATACAATGCGGGACTTGAAAAAATTTACAAGTAAAGAGATTGAAGAAGCCATTAGGCAAAATGCATTTGAAAGAAGAAAAGACTGCCTGCCCGTCCGTTCAGGCGGGGATGTTGTGGATAGCCTGTTCCGATTTGATTTCGGGATTTAAAAGGGCCGGTGAAAAAAACAGCAATAATAAGTTCTTTCAATTTTGGCAGCAGGATAACCATCCCATAGAATTGTATGGTTATGAGACGTTGAAACAAAAACTACATTATTTGCACGACAACTGTATGGGCAGGTATTGTATATGAAACGTGGCATTATAAATACAGCAGTGCAATAGATTATTGCACAACTGAAAAAGGCAAAATTGATTTGGAACTAGTATAAGTTCTGCCGGACGCAGTCCTGGTTTTTCTTTTCCATTTAAGTGTCCTTCGGAACACCTAAACGAGCGGGGGGCAAGAGGGTGGGTCGCAGAGCAACAAACTACGAGCGAAATGAAAAGTTTTATAACTACTTGATTCATGGAGATAGTAATTTGTTCTTTTTTGTTTGATAGAAGGTTACATTAAAGCTAATAGTACGTTGAATGAAAAAAGCTTTCCAGTCTTCGCATTATCAAGGGGAGTAAATTAATTATCGGGCATCGCTGTTTTATTTGTATTTATCCATTATCGGCATGCCGATTTCCTTTCCATCAACATTCAATAAAAAAGTGTTGGGCAATGGGGTTGGGTTGTAATAGGCTAAACGGTTCTTTTTTACCAAGTCTGCTTTAACACCCAATTTTCCTGAGAGCGTTTGCACCGAAATATCTACTAAACCATTAAGATCATTAGCTGTAACACGGGCCTGTAATATTTTTTGCCTGAATGTGGCAAAGTCGGCCGCGGTCTTAATGCCTTCCTGTGCTTTCCACCACATGGCTACGGCTGCTTTTCCATTGTTTGAATGGGTAAGCGTAAGGCGTAGCGTTTTGTTGTGCGGCAGGTCAAAGTTTTCCCTGGCCGATGTATAGGCGAACCCATCGTTGTACAAGGCTGGGTAAACATCTGCACCCGCATCATCCCACAAATAACGAAATGCAATGGCCACATCTTCAAACCTGGCAAAGAAAGTTTTGGTCTTTTCGAGATTTGTTTTGCCACCTACAGCAGGTACTGAAATTTTTTGGTTACCCATCCATATTTCATTAAAATAATCGGGCAGTATAATGGTGGAGTTGAGATAGTCGTTCGTGCAATTATGGTCTTTTGTGCCTGCCACCAGCATTACCATTTCGCCTTTATTTTGTGCCGATTGCATAAAAGGCATTAAGTGCCGGGTTTTGTTCCATCCACCGTTGGCGGGATAATTGGCGGGCATCAAATGTCTCATCTTTTCGCCTTTGCCATCGGCGCCCCAGGTGCCATAATGATCGTCTCTTCCTTCCATTACAAAAGCAATATTAGGCATGGCAGGTATGCGGAGGCTGCTGAGATACATAACAAACGGCTTGTCATCAGGACTATACGCCTGGTTGCACGAAGCCATCGAAAATTTATTGCCCACATAGTCAACAGCATAAGCATTTGGCAGGCTGTCCCACCGCTGCACGATAAAGCGGTTCTTTCGGTTCATTAATTCTTTTTGCTGCGCCGAAAGCCCCAACTGCTGTAAAGCCACCGTGCATACCTGGTGAAATAAATGATTGTTCTTGTTTACGCCTCCAAGCAAAGGGTTCATGTATTTTTCTTCAAGCAGGTCGCGGCTGAACACCCGGTTGTAATCGCGGCTGTGGGCGCCGCCTAAAATACCGGCACGTTGGTTATAGTGCGTGACTAAGTCAGTGAGGAGAAAATTCAGTGCATCGCCAGCTTTTATTTTAATATCATCATCTGTACAAAAGGTGTGAAGCAATAACAGCGATTCCAGATCCACGCCACAATACGTCGGGCTATCGAATTCCCGGTTTCCATAGTGTGCTACATGATCTAACCAGGTATTAAAAAGTTGTCTGCCCTGCTGTACCATGTCTGGCTGATGATACACCTGGCCAAGCGCTACCAGGTTCCAGATTTTCATAAGGTAAATATTTGTATAGGAAATACGAACTTCCTGGTTGAGGGCACCTTTGGAGGCCAGCATAAAAATTTCATCTAATGTTTTGCGGGCAGGTTCCGAAAGCCGGTCATCAAACAACATTTTTATGAGTATGCCATACTGCACACAAAACTGTACGTTGTTGCCATCTCCCACATCAAAGCCGGTTTCGTTCCATCCCCAAAAAATATTACCATAGCTTTTGCCTGCAGCCGGGTTGGCGACCACTCTTGTCTGCACTTTTTTTAACAGCCATTCTACCTGTTCGGGTTGTAAGAATTTTGTATCCAGGGCATCCAGCAAAAACATAAAGCAATCCCTTACACCCAATTGAGGGCTGGGCATTTGCACGGCAGCCCATTCGCGTTTCATGTTGGCTAAACGTGCTGCCGGGTCGGGCATCGATGGAACCTTATAGGCCTGCACGTCTCTTGCACTAAGCGACGAGCAGGCTACTAAAGCAATTATTAAAAAAAAGAGGGTTTTTTTCATACAAGGTTTATAGGTATTCATGTTTTGCAGTCAGTAATTAATCATCAATATTTTCAACCAACATGCCGATCAGTTTTTCATGGGCCCGGCAACGATTACTTTGATGCTACATTCTATAAAACTGCTCCCATCCTTTTCTGGGGGGCGGTCCCACCAGCAATTGGTTGCCGGCTTTGCTGTTGGTAATTTGCATTTTATTAGCGTCGAAGATTAATTTGGTGTTTAGCTGCTGTGCCAAAACGCCCAGTGCCATAACCTGGCAAAGCGGGCCTGCTATATCAAATGACGACCGGCACTTTTCTTCTCCTTTACATGCCTTTAAAAAATTAGCGAAATGATTGGATGGACTTTCGGGAACGAAGGGCAGCGAAGCCTGTATCTCTTTGGCCCTGCTCTCGGGAATGATCTGGAGCGCCGAACCATGAGAACCGCCTTTAAACACCAGGTCTTTGCTATAGATGACCTTGCCAGGATATCTTTTGGTATTGATGTTTCCGGCGGTGGGTGGTGGAATATTACTGGCCCTGACCGTTTCTCCAAAATAGTCGGGCAATTTTGGTTGGTTGTTAAAGCCGTCGTACCAGCTTAACTCAACCGCCGGCATGTTTTTACGCTTCGCAAATTGAAAGACCAGCGTGGAGCCCTGAGGAAACAAATAGTTGCTATGCCCTTCCATATAGGTAGG
Source organism: Chitinophagales bacterium (assembly GCA_038204535.1). Lineage (GTDB taxonomy): Bacteria > Bacteroidota > Bacteroidia > Chitinophagales > Chitinophagaceae > Segetibacter. The sequence continues at coordinate 11,445 of JBBRCW010000138.1, forward strand.
GTTGACTTCGGTAGGTAATCCCAGTTCTAAAAACTGGTGAGCCGTGTCTATGATGTGTGCGCCCCAATCGCCCAGTGCGCCATTGCCAAACTGAAACCACGACCTCCAATCACCGTTTATGTATCCTTTATTATAATCTCTAAATGATGAAGTCGCCAGCCACTTATCCCAATCAAGTGTTTCGGGTATGGGCTGTGCAGGCAGGTAATCCGAAGCCTTCATGCCGTGCCAGCGACGGCCGTTGTTCATAAATGCGGTAATTTTAGTCACATCTTTTATGATGCCCGCTTCTGTCCAGGCCTTAAACTGAAAGTAGTTTTCTTCTGAATGTCCCTGGTTGCCCATCTGGCACATTACCTTGTATTTTTTCTCAGCTTTCATCATTAACGCCACTTCGTGAAATGTATGCGCCATTGGCTTTTCTACATATACATGTTTGCCCTGCGACATGCCCAGCATAACAATAGGGAAATGCGAAAAGTCGGGAACACCCACGCTGATCGCATCGAAATCTTTGCCTGATTTGTCGAATAATTCCCTGAAATCCTGGTAATGTTTTGCATCGGGAAATGCCTTTATATTTTCGAGGGTATGCGGGGCGCCCATATCCACATCGCACAAAGCCACCACATTAACCAATCCGGTTTTGTGTAATGATCTTAAAAGCTCTCCGCCCCGGTTGCCAATGCCGCAGGCGGCCAGGTTTACTTTATCGCTTGGCGCTATGTGGCCCAACGATCTTCCCCTTACAAACGAGGGAATAATAGTACATCCTGCCACCGCAGCTAAAGCTGAAGCACCGGTTTTAATAAAATTTCTTCTTTTCATATGTATTTTTTGGGTTGATGAATGAAATGGTTAAAGTGAGTATTTGTTTTTTAGACGATCGCTAAGCGATAGTGATAGAAGTGGATGTTGGATTATGGTGCAATAAAAACAAATTCTGGCGAACGGAGGGAAAAAAGGCAGTTGGGAATGCGGATAGTTATTTAATTGTGTGGGAAGAAGGCGCTTCATTTGATGATGGCTACTTGCCGGGGTCCCTGGCTTACACACATGGTTTTGTAAGAAGACCTGGGCAGGAGAAAGTATTATGTCCAGACTTGCTTTTGCAAAGCCTTTTGTTAGCGGTATGGCAAAGTCCTAATGCAACCAGTTTACTAATTCAAGTCCTTTTACTCTTTTAAAATGGTCGGTATTGTTTGTCACCAACTGCAAACCATTTGTCAATGCTATACCAGCAATCAAGCAGTCAGTGTGTCCAATAGGTTGACCTGTTTTTTTAAGGTCAGCATAAATTTCTGCAGCTTGTTTGGCTGCACTAATTGTCAACGTAAGTATTTTATTCAGGTCTGCAAAGTCTGTAAACTTTTGGAGCTGTTTCTTAGCGTCTTTGTACAGTAGTCCGTTGAGTATTTCGTAATAGGTAATAATGCTGAAATTAATAGCATCATACGTCTGCAAATATTTTTCTACATTTTCTACCACTTTTGGCGTGCCGCGAAGAAATTCAGAGAGAATGTCAGTGTCAACGAGCGCAGGTTTCATAAGTTAATGTCACGGTCAAAAAGGTCGTTTCTGGTCTGTTTTGTTAGTTGCAGAAAATCATTGTAGTCATTTTCCGACATATCATTAAAAGAGCCCGCAAACGAGAGAATCTGCTTACTCCTCTTGTCTGATTTTTTGGTATTTGCCTGCAAGGAATGAATAATGGAATACAAATCTTCCAGTCGGTTAACCGGAACATTTCTGAGTTCTTTTAATATTGTGTTAAGTGTCAGCATGCTAAAAACGAAGATATGTCTTTTGTCTGATCGAATCTGATGAAAGCCTGCATTCGCATGGCAGGTTACGAGCGGGGCTTTCTGCAGGTGTGGAATTCATTGAACGGTCTAGTAGGCAAAGGCATTTCAGCCCAAGCCGCTCACAGAACCATACGGGAAAGTCTCCCTTCATACAGCCTGCCCCGCCTTTTGCGGGGGCTCTTCTCATTGAGTAATAGAATAATCGACCACTCTATTGGACTAAACTTGATCGTCCCATCTTACAATGGTTGTCGCTCTTATTCTGACACATAAGGCTTTGGAAGAAGACCCCGGCAGGACAAAAGATGATACTCATCAATAAGCCTTTCTTTTATCAGGGAAGAAATAAAACCTGCACCCCCTAAGCAATAATGTCTTTTCCGTTCTTTTTTAAATTCACAATCTCTACTACAGGTTTTCATTTTGGCAGAGCAGTGTTGCTCCAGGTTGATTTGTCAAGTGTTTTGGTTAAAACAACTTTTGGAGAGTCTACCATTTTATTTCTAATTAAAAGTCGGGACGGTCAGGTTGGTTGTTTACAACATTCTCCCAATGACTCACAAATACGTCCGGTATTTTTCTGCCAAGCAAAATGGTGTCTGACGAGTCGATTAAGGAATGGGATAAACTGTAAAAGTTTGTTGTTCAGTCCCAAGTCATTCAGTCAAGTTCTCCATTTGGTTGTGCAACGTATCCGTCTAAGGACAGGTTATGTGTAGTTTTGCTGTTCTCATATCTGCATGGCCGGGCTTCATGTCCGCAGTTTAGATTTTTTTGTTATTTTCAATTGCGGATTTTTTTGATCTTTTTTTTACCTAATGTAATCAGCAATGACTACTTCACGAGACCCAGTAAATATTCCGAAGCGCGATTTAAAAAAAGCGAACGCTTTTAAGATTATAGGTTGGATTGTAATTGTGGCTGGCGTACTTTTTTTATTCATAGTTAAGTTTATAAATAGTATCCCCCTGATAATAATAATAGGAATCGGCTTATTATTTATTCGGAAGGGAAAACAATACTCGGTAGAAAGAGGTGAGATAATCCTGGAGAAAGATTCACGACAGCCAATAGTTTATCTTAGAACATTTCAAGATGACGATCTGAACCTAACAAAAAAACAATTGCTTAAGAGTATTTGGACGAGCGACAAAAACGCTCACAAAAGAAAGAATCTTTCTAAGTACATTCCATTCGATGTCGAGCGTGAACAACGGGCCATGGCTCGCATTTTTCAAAAAATTGGACCTTATGTGGCGTTGGGTAAACCAGGTGAAACGCTTCCGGAATTAGGTTCACTCAAACTGTATGTATCCAATGAAACATGGCAAGAAACTATTCTCAAATTACTCCAGAACTCAAGATTAGTAATTTTTAGTGCAGGTAAATCAGAAAGTCTTCGTTGGGAGCTTAAGCAAATTGTTCAATCTGTAAGTCCTCTCAAGCTACTTTTAATTTTGCCCATAAGAGATGATATTTATACTGATTTTATTTTGTGGGCCAATGAAATATTTTCTTGCAAATTTCCGATTGAATATCCATCTAAAAGATTAGTAGTATTCAATGAGAACTGGACTCCTGAATATCTGAGCAATCAAAAGACATTAACTGGTACGCTTCAACCTTACTTCAAAAAAAATGGAATCACATTGAAGGAAGGTTTCTTTGATTCAATGCTGGAATTTAATGATTGGAACTAAAGATGGTTTTGTCAATGTTGTTAGCACCAAATTAGAAATGCATCGGCCCAAAGTTTTTTTGACCGTTCAAAATAAGGTTTTCATTTGCTGGCGGCTTTTAAGTCCTCTGCAGGACTAAAAATATATTATAAACTCTTCACTTCCCTCCAAACAAAGTCTTCTATTTCATCAAAAAGGGTCCGCTCTCTTTTTTTACCTTTTGTTTGTTCTTCGTATTTGTTGGTAAGGCTGATTGCAAGAGTGTACATTTCTTCAGTTGCAGTTCGATCTATTAATTCAGCAAATTTTTTGGGCTTTTCACCCTCTTCAAGGTCTCTAATATAGCATAGTACTTCTACAACTTCAAAGTGAGTCTTTTGCCATGATTCAAATCCATTAGGAAAATCGGGAAGCGCCATAATTGAAAGTTTTTTTAATTTGTCTGAATGGGATAAAATTAATCCTTTTTACAAAAAGTTAGCATTCTACTTACTATTTTAAAATAATTTATCTGGCTGACAAAGCGCTACTTTATTTCCTATAGAGGCACCGACTACGGTCAACAGGGAGTAGAATAAAAAGCCCCGATAAGTCTCATCTTATCCTATCGTTTGGACACATTCGCAAAGTCTTTTTTGCTCCATTAGGAGCATCCTGTTTATAGAAAAATACATGGTAGTGTCGGATGTAGGTGCTTCCTGTTTTGATGAATTTAGGCGGCTCCTATGGAGCCTGGATTCTCGGGATCTTATATTCAATAAACAGGTAGTGCCTGAGACCACCAGGCAATACCAAATATCGTAATTAGAGCGGGGCTCAGATACATGAATGCCATCAGCATAAAGGTTAATGACGTTGCTCTTCGGTTTTGTAAAAATTAATTTACACCCTTCTGAATAAAGCAGCTTCCAGAGATCTTCAACTTTACTTTTCACCTTCTTTCACTATTGAACCGCCTTGCTCATGATAAACAAACCCACGCCATGAAAGGGAATGCTGGTGTTGAATGTACCATTGTAATTGCCTAGATCTTTTTGCCGCCATACATCTCTCAGTTTCCATTGTCCTGTAAGGCCTATCGTCGAAAAGTTAAATGAAAATTCTTTGGGCTGCTCATCGCCCCAGCGAAAATAGCTTTGGGGTGTTTTGCCGAAGCTATCAATATTGAATAGCCCCACTGCATACGATCCATCTTGCAAGGGTTTTACCCAAACCTGTATGCCGTCTTTATCAACCAGCAATCTGCCTGGTTTGCCTAACGGATCCTGGTCAATGGCTATTACTTCGTCGTTTGTCAACAGGTTGAGCGTAAAGGCATCCAGTTGTTCAATAGGGCATCCTATGAGCAGGGGGGCCGCCAGTAAACTAAATAAGCTTACATGGCTGTATTGTTCATCGGGCGTTAAACGGGTGGCATGCAAAGCAGTGCCGGTAGTTACATTGCCCAGTATCATCATGTCGGCATCGTTCCAATGCCCGGGGCCACCATAGGGCGCCCATTTATCCAACGTAAAAGCCGAAACAAAAAGGCTGTACCAGCTATCTCTTATGTCGGGGCCGGTACGCCAGGCGTTGGCCACCCGGGCCCAATCTTTAGCCTGGTTAAAAGGGGCGGAGTTGGATAAACTATATAGAATATCCCTGCCAGATTTTTTTAAGGCGGTGGCCATTCTTTCGGCTGAATTCAGATCAATACGCCAATCGTATTTCAAGTAATCCACCCCCCATGCCGCCATCTGTTGGGCATCGTTTGTTTCAAAATGGTACTTGCCTAAAAAGCGGTAAGCTCTTTTGTTGTCCCTGATAGAATCAGGAAAATAGCCGCTGGCAAGATTGGATGAAGCCCCCGGATAACCCGCATAGCTCACCATCCACGGCGTGGAATAGACACCGAGTTTTAACCCGAGGCCATGTATATAATCGATCATGCCTTTAAAAGCAGGAAATTTTTCGTTGGCCTGCAGCCCATTGAATTTTCCACCCCGCTGACCCTGCCATGCATCATCTATGTTGATGTAAGTCCAGCCATGATCTTTCAGTCCCATCTTTACCATAGCATCCGCTGA